>JBHHZM010000075.1:0-14978 GCA_046758065.1 Alphaproteobacteria bacterium
AGCCTGTTTCCGAAGTGGGGCGTCGCCAACCGGCATTTCGTCGCCGACGTCCTCGCCGTGGTCGGCCGCGACCGGAACGCGCCGATCGCGCTGATCTGCGCCAGCGGCCGGCGCTCGGGCTACGCCCGGGACCTGCTCGCGAAAAACGGCTTCACGCGGGTCTACAGCATCGCCGAGGGCATGGCCGGCTCGGCCCGCGGACCTGGCTGGCTCGCTCGCGGCCTGCCCGTCGAGCCCTGCGATAGCTGCTGAAAGCAGGCCGGTCTCGCATTGGCCGGTTGCATGGACCGCGCCGTTCAACGATAATGCGGGCCTTTCCAATTTGATTCCAGAAGATCGGGAGATCGTGCATGAGAATGGTTAGAGTGTTCGGGTTTGCCGTGGCGGCTGCTGTCGCCCTGGCCAGCGTCTCGGCCTGGGCCGGCGATCCGGCAAAGGGCAAGAAAGTCTTCAAGAAATGCAAGGCGTGCCATACCCTCGAGGCCGGCGGCAAGCACAAGGTGGGTCCGAACCTGTACGGTCTGTTCGGCCGCACTTCGGGCACGGCAGAAGGCTACAAAAAGTACTCGAAGGCGATGAAGAAGGCGGCCATCGTCTGGGACGAGAAAACCCTCGACGAGTATCTCACCAAGCCGAAGAAGATGGTCCCGCATACCAGGATGAGTTTTCGGGGTCTGAAAAAAGAGAAACAGCGCAAGGACCTGATCGCCTACCTCAAGGAGGCGACCCAGTAGGCGCAACCCTGGAACCGGATGCGCGAATTTCCGAACCGCCGGGAGGACCTTCCCGGCGGTTCTGGATTCGCTCGTCGGCGACGTTCAATCGCGGACGACGAGGACCGAGCAGGAGGCGTGGCGCACCACCCGTGCGGCGTTGGGGCCGATCAGGTAGTCCTTGAGCTCGGGCCGGTGCGAGCCGATGACGATGAGATCGGCGGCGATCTTGCGGGCGGTGATCAGGATCTCCTCGTAGATCGTCCCGTAGGCCACGATATGCCGCACCGTGATTCCGGGAGGCACGTGCGTCGCCGAAAACTCTTCGAGTTCCTTCCTCGACCGCGCCACCACCTCGTCCGCATAGTCTTTGGGAAAGAAATGCCCGACCACGGTCATGCCGTAGTCGGGCACGACCATCAGCAGATGAAGCGTGGAGTCGAACGCCCGGCAGTATTCCACCGCCGTGGGCAGCGCCTTGCGCCACGAACTCTCGTCGGTGAGGTCGATGGTCAGGAGGATTTTGTCGTACATATCCGTCCCTCCTATCCACCTATCCCGGCGGCCGGCGTTTCGGCCGCCAGCGTGCGGCGGCGGCGGATGAGCTGCGAGGCGATGACGAGCCCGAGCAAGGCAAGACCGAAGGGATAGACCAGTTCCTTCGGCGGGCGTCCGAGCTGTTCGACGTCGATGTCGGTCACCTCATCGAACAACTCGATGCCGGCCTGTTCGGCGATTCCGTCGAGTGCCAGGTCGACGACCTCGTAGCGGCCGCCTTCCGTGGCTTCCAGGCTGATTCCGTAAAGCTCCTGAAGGGTGGCGGCCGGCGCGTCGGGCGGCGCGACGCGGTACAACTTGAAGCGGTCGCCGTAGTCGGTTGTGCGCACGACGTGGAATCGGACGGTGCGGCCGGGCTCGATAGCGGCTTCACCGCTGATGAACTTGTCCAGGTCGACGGGCGCGAACTCGGGATAGATCTGGTTGAGGATGAAATCGGGCCTGAACAGCGCCAGGATGACGACGATCAGCAGCAGCGATTCGTGGAGATTGGTCTTGATGATCATCCAGCCCTGGGTGAGCGAACTGAAAGACAGCAGGGCGATCAGCGAGACGACGAATATCAGCAGGCCGTGCCACACGCTGGTGACGCCGACCAGCAGCAGTTCCGGGTTGAAGATGAAGATGAACGGCAGGATCGCCGTGCGAATGTCGTACATGAACCCCTGAACCCCGGTCTTGATCGGATCGGCGCGCGATATCGCCGCCGCAGCGAACGCCGCAAGACAGACCGGCGGGGTGTCGTCGGCGAGAATGCCGAAGTAGAAGACATAGAGGTGAACCGCGATCAGCGGCAGCACGAGACCCGCGGCGGTGCCAAGCTCGACCAGCACGCCGGCGAGCAGCGAGGCGACGACGAGATAGTTCGCGGTGGTCGGCAGCCCCATGCCGAGAATAAGGCACAGCACGGCGGTGAGGATGAGAAGGATATAAACGTTGCCGCCGGAAAGCACTTCGACGACGCCGACGAGGGCGTTGTTGAGGCCGGTCGAGCCGACCGCGCCGACGATGATGCCGGCTGCGGCCACGGCGATCGCGATGTTGACCATGTTGCGGGCGCCGGCGATCAGACCCTCGTAGATCTCGACCAGACCGTCGATCACGCCGCGCGCGACCGGGGCGCCTTTGCGCTGCGCCGCCAGCATTTCCTGAATGACGATGATCGCCATGAGCAGCAGGATCGAATAGAAAACGGCGGTGCCCGCGGTCCAGCGTTCGACCATCAGCAGGTAAATCAGCACGGCGATCGGGATCAGGAAGTGGATCCCGTTCATGAAGGTCCTGCGCAACGGCGGCAACTCGGCGCGCGGCAGTCCTTTCAGTCCCAGTTTCAGCGCTTCGAGATGCGAAATGTACATCAGCGCGACGTAGCTGATCGTCGCCGGGATGAAAGCGGCGACCACGACGTCGAAATACGAGACGCCGATAAATTCGGCGATGATGAACGCCGCCGCCCCCATGATCGGCGGCATGATCTGGCCGTTGGTCGAAGCCGCGACCTCGATCGCTCCCGCCTTTACCGCCGGGATGCCGGTCTTGCGCATGACCGGAATAGTGAACACGCCCGTGGTCACGACGTTGCCGATCGAGGAGCCGGAAATCATCCCGGTCATGCCGGACGCCAGGATCGCCGCCTTGGCGGGTCCGCCCCGAAAGCGTCCGACCATGGAGAACGACAGGTCGAGGAAGTATTTTCCGGCGCCGGCCTTGTCGAGCAGCGCCCCGAACAGCACGAACAAAAAAACGAAGCTGACCGAAACCGAAATGGGAATGCCGAAAATCGCCTCGCCGCCCAGCCAGTGGTAGCCGATCAGCCGGGTCAGCGAGAGACCGCGATGCGAAATGATGTCGGGCATCGACTGGCCGAAAATCGAGTACACCAGGAAGAAGCTGGCGACGATGACCAGAGGGATGCCGATGCTGCGCCGTGTCGCTTCGAGCAAGAGCAGCATGCCGATGCCGCCGAGCACGGCCTCGAACGGAAAGGAAAAGTCGAGCCCGAAAAGCGAAACGTCGATATTGAGCAGGATGCCCTGACGCGCGACCAGCCCGTCGTAACCGAAAAACAGGTAAAGCGCGCAGCCGCACCCCAGAAGCGCCAGAACCACGTCGTAAAGGGGGATCCGTTCCGTCGCCAGCCGCCGCGCGGCGGGAAACATGAGAAAACAGAGCAACAGCCCGAACGCCAGATGGACGCCCCGGGCCGGAACGTCGACGATGATTCCGAAATCGAACAGGAACGGAAACGGCGAGGCGATCCACAACTGGAAAAGTGACCAGATCGCGGCGATGGCGCCAATCAGCGCGGCGACCCGTGGTCCGTGTTTGCGCCCGCCATAATCGACCTCTTCGAGCGCTTTCTGGAGGTCCTCGGGTGCCGGTTCGGCCGTTGGGACGTTCTGTTCAGCCATGAGCTTCGCCTGAAATTCTTTTGGTTCCCAAAAAAGGTCAAAAAAAGAGGGCCGGCGCCCCCTGCGGGAGGCGCCGGGTATGGTCGGCAGTCGGTCTTACATCCAGCCTTTTTCCTTGTAGTACTTGACAGCGCCCGGATGCAGCGGGGCCGACAGCGCGTCCTTGATCATGTGCTTGGGATCGAGGTTGGCGAAGGCGGGGTGGAGCTTCCTGAAGTCGTCGAGATTCTCGAACACCGCCCGGGTTACCTCATAGACCACGTCCGCGGGCACGTCTGCGCTGGTCACGAAAGTGGCCTTGACGCCGAACGTCGTGATGTCCTCGGTAGTCGTCTTGTAGGTGCCCTTCGGGATCGTCGCGAAGGCGTAGTACGCATTTTCGTCGACCAGTTTCTTCTCGACGGCCGTGTTGAGATTGATGATCCTCGCGTCGCAACCGTCGGTGGCGACTGAAACGCCGGCGTTGGGCACGCCCACGGTGTAGCCGTAGGCGTCGATCTTGCCATCGCACAGCGCCTTCGACTGTTCCGTCGAGGTCAGCTCGGTGGCGATTTTGAAGTCGCTCTTCTTCATCCCGTAGGCCTTCATCAGGACTTCGGTGGTTCCCCGCTGACCCGATCCCGGGTTACCGATGTTGAAGCGCTTGCCCTTGAGATCAGTGAAGGAGTTGATGTCGGAGCCCTTGGCGACGATGACATGGTACGGCTCGGGATGGACCGAGAACACGGCCCTCAGCTTCTTGAACGGCTTGACCTTGTCCGGCGCCGTACCGTTGTAGGCGTGATATTGCCAGTCGGACTGGGCAACGCCGAAGTCGAGCTCGCCCTGGCTGATCTGGCCGATGTTGTAGGTCGAGCCGCCGGTCGACGGGGCGGCACAGCGAATGCCGTGCTTGCGTCCCTTCTTCCGCCCTTCGGCGGCTTCCTTGTGCACCATGCGGCAGATCGACTGACCGACCACGAAGTAAACGCCGGTCGGGCCGCCGGTGCCGATGGCGATGAAGCGCTTGTCCGCTGCGAACGCTTGACCCGACGGGTACAGGGCCACGCCGACGGCGATCGCCAGCGCTGCCATAATCGTTGATACTGCAATGCGTTTCATGACGCTTTGTCCTCCTTCTCGTTCCAACCAACCCGTTGCGTGTAAACGGTCTCGCACAGTTGGCGCGTGCCACCCTCACTCTAGACCCGGCATGTCTGTGACGCTACCGGGGGACCCGACGGACGGGGGTGGCACGTTCCATGATGTCCGCCGCCAGGAAGCCTTTCTCTCGTTTCTAGTTCATCAGTCCCCACAGCATGTCCCGCGCCTCCGCCCCGTCGGCCAGCGAACGCCCTAGAAGCGCGGCGCCCGTTTGCACCTGGACGACCAGCGCCGCGTTGTCCGGCGCGCGCGAGCCGTCGCTCAGGGCGAGGTTGTTCTCGAAGCCGACCCGGACGTGGCCGCCCAGCCCGGCCGCCGTCAGCGCGCAGGCGCTCTCTTGCGCGCCGAAGGCGCAGACCGCCCAGGGCGAGGGGTCTTCGCCGTGGACGGCGAGGAAAGGCAGAAGATCGCGCGGCGCCGATGTCCGCTGCGTGCTGTAGTGGCCGAGCACGAACAGCAGGAAATGCCGGTCGCCCGGGATCACGCCGCGACCGCGCAATGCGCGGTAACGATCGATCTCGTCCGGCGAATAAACGATGAACTGCGGCAGGATGCGTTCGACGGCGAGCCAGTCCAGGAAACCCGCGGCTTTCGGTTCGCCGGCCTCGTCGGGAACGATCTCGCGCAGCGCGAGCGAGACCGCCTCGGGCCGGAGCTCCCGCACCACCGCCATCTGCTGGTCGACGCCGTAGCGCCCCGCCGCTTCGCTGGTCACCTGAACGATGATCTCCTCGCCGGCTTCGCGACGGATGGCGACGGTGGCCGTCCGATAGGCGTCGGCGGCGAGCAGGTGGCGCCCTTCGCGATCGCGGACGTGCAGATGAATCATCGCCGCGCCCGCGTCCCGGCAAGCGGCGGCACAGCTCGCGATCTCGTCCGGCGTGATCGGCAGAGCCGGATGATCCGCCTTGGTCCGGCGCGCGCCGTTGGGCGCCACGGTAACGATCAGCGCGGACCGGGGGTCGCTCACGACACGACCTCCGCGATCGCCGAATCGACCGCCTCGCCCAGGCGTTCGACGATGAGGGCGATATCCTCGCTGTCGACGATGAAGGGCGGGGCGAGAAGGACGTGGTCACCGTTGGCTCCGTCGATCGTGCCGCCCGTGGGATAGCAGATCAGCCCGCGCGCCATCGCACTTTTCTTGATCCGACGATGGAGCCCGAGGCTGGGGTCGAACGGCGCCTTGCTCGTCCGGTCGGCGACCAGTTCGACGCCGACAAGCAGGCCGCGCCCGCGGATGTCGCCGACATGGGCATGGTTGCCGAAGCGCGCTTCGAGACCGCGCATGAGCGCCGCGCCCTGACGGCGGACGTTGTCGAGCAGTCCATCCTCGCGGATCACCCGCTGGACGGCGAGCGCGGCGGCGCAGGCGGTGGCGTGCCCCATATAGGTATGGCCGTGCTGGAAGAAGCCCGAACCTTCGCGGATGGCGTCGCAGATGCCGCCCGAGACGAACAGCGCACCGATCGGCTGATAGCCGGCGCCGAGCCCCTTGGCCGT
Organism: Alphaproteobacteria bacterium; assembly: GCA_046758065.1. GTDB lineage: Bacteria > Pseudomonadota > Alphaproteobacteria > JAAXGF01 > JAAXGF01 > JBHHZM01. The sequence continues at coordinate 6,329 of JBHHZM010000075.1, forward strand.
GGCCAGAAGATCGGGACTGACGCCGTCCTGCTCGCAGGCGAACAACGTGCCGGTGCGGCCCATGCCGCACATCACCTCGTCGAGGATGAGCAGCACGCCGTAGCGATCGCAGATCTCGCGCACGCGCCTGAAGTAACCCGGGACCGCGGCGACGGCGCCGGCGGTGGCGCCGACCACGGGTTCGGCGACGAAACCGATCACCGTTTCGGGACCGAGTTCGCGGATTTTCGCTTCGAGCTCGTCGGCGACGCGCCGCCCGTAATCCTCCTCGGTTTCGTCGTCACGGCGGTCGCGATAGGCGTAACACGGCGCGATGTGGTGCGTCTCGACGAGCAGCGGCTCGAACTTGCGACGCCGCCATTCGTTGCCGCCGACGGCGAGGGCCCCCAGCGTGTTGCCGTGATAACTCTGGCGCCGGGCGATGAAATGGCGGCGTTCGGGTTGGCCGATTTCGAGGAAGTACTGGCGCGCGAGCTTGAGCGCCGCCTCCACCGCCTCGGAGCCCCCCGAGACGAAATAGATGCGTTCGAGCCCGGCCGGCGCGTCGGCGATCAACACATCGGCCAGTTCTTCCTGCGCCCGGGAAGTGAAGAAGGCGGAGTGGACGAAAGCGATGCGGTCGATCTGCTGCTTGATGGCCGCGATCACCGCGGGATGGCTGTGGCCGAGGCACGAGACCGCGGCCCCGCCCGAGGCATCGAGATAACGTCGGCCCTCGACGTCGACGATATAGATGCCGTCGCCCTGTACCGCGACGGGTAGCGTCTCGTCCGGCCGGCGGTGGAAGACGTGGTTCATGCCGGTGCCTCCCGGGTCGGGGCGTTCTCCCAGTAGGTATCGAACACGTCGAGGTGGCGCTCGGTCGCTCCGAGTTTGGAAATCGCCTCGCTACCACCGCGCGCCACCAGCCCGGCGATCAAGGCCTGGGCGAGCGACAGCGCGCCGACGAGCGATCCGAAGAACGACGGGCTGGTCTTCTCGGCGATCAATACGCAGGCCGCGCTGGCGGCAAGGGGAGAGACCCGGCTGTCGGTGATGGCGACCACCCTTGCGCCCCGCGCCGCCGCATGCTCGGCCGCCTTGATCGTGTCGCGGGTGTAGCGGCTGAAACTGAAGACGAGCATGGCGTCGGCAGCGTCGATGGTTCGCAGATCGTCGGCCAGCAGACCGCCGCGGGTGCCGGCGAGTACCGCGTTGTCGCGAAACATCTGGTAGGCGTAATAGAAATAATGCGCCACCGGGAAACACTTGCGCATTCCCACGACGTAAACCAGGCGCGCGCTCTGCAACGCCTCGACCGCCGACGAGAAGCGCTCGGCGCTGAGGCCGGCGAAGCTGCGCTCGATGTTGGCGGCGTCCTGAACGGCGATCTCGCGCAGCAATGCCGTGGTTTCCGATGCGGCGCCGCTCGCCACCAGCTCGCGGGCGCGGGCGGCATAGCGCCGCTCGCCGCGCAGGTGTTGGCGAAACGGCTCGCGCAGGGCGGTGTAGCCGGCGTAGGAGAGCGCGCGGGCAAGCCGGACCATCGTCGCGGGATGAACCCCGGCGTGGGCGGCGACGCGGCGCATTGAACTGAGAGCCACGTCATCGGGTTGCTCGATCACGTAACGGGCGGCCTGCTTGAGCTGCGGGCTCAGGCGGGGAAAGGCCGTCTCGATTCGCTCGGTGACCGCGGCGAGATCGTTCATTGTCCGCTGTGGTCCTCCCGACGCGGCCATCCGGCCGCGGCTCCCTGTGGCCGCAGCTTAGCGCCTGCACGGAGTCGGTGCAACATATGAATCATTTCTGGAAATTTTGAAACATTTGCTTCGGTCGGGTCTGTCGCCGGCCGGGGAATTCGGCTCAGGGCGCGAGCAGCGCCCATTCGACGACTGACTTGAGCACCTTGCCGAGCGCCTGGTCGAAAGCGGCGGCGACGTCGGCGACATCGGTGCCGTGTGCGCGCTGGACGCGTTCGACGCTGTGCGAAGCGATGATCGCGCGCTCGGGCATCTTGACCAGCTTGGCGCTGATTCTGACGCGTACCGTCGGAGGACCGTTGCCGTCGTACTCGGCCTGAAACTCCCGCAGGTCGGGTTTGAGCACGTAATCGGCGCGAAGGTCGGTCGACTGCCGCGCCACGGCGACGATCTTGCCGGTGTTCTCGAACGACTCGACGAGCAGCGTCTGCACCATGACTGGCATCCGCTCCGACCAGCGCACGTCCTTGTAGTACTCGATCAACAGCGGCGAACGGCTCAGGGCGATACGCGCGGTGTCGAGGCTTTCAGTGGTGAACGGCACTTCGACCACGAGCTGCCAGTCCACCTGCGGCAGATCTTTGCGAAAGGTGCTCTTCGGCGTCAGCGTGTAGAGCTTTGGCGCCTTGCCGCGCCCCGGGAAGACGGGGGTACAGCCGACCGTCGCAATGACGGCAAGACCGGTGGCCAAGCGTAGCACCGCGCGCCGGATGATGGGGGTGCGCGTCGTCACTTGGGTTCGAAGCCCTGCTGGGAGTCGCCGAACAGGAAGCGGGCGGGGTCTTCCTCGAACCGGTTCGAGATTCGCGTCAGACTGGCGACGAGCGAGCGCGCCTCGACCAGAAATCGCGTCAGCTCGAACAGGCCCTCGCCGGAAAAGTCGCGCAGCGCCTGGCGGTTTTCGCTGACCATCGCGTTGATCTCGTCGGCCGCACCGCTCAACGACTGGGCGGTAGTCCGCAGTTCACGCAAGGTAAGCCGGCCTTCTTTGGCCACCGAGTCGGCGTCGCTGCCGACGCTGGTGAACGCGCCCTCGGCGGCCTTGAGCGTCGACGACGCGTCGTCGAGCATGCCGGGAATGCGTGTACCCAGATCCTGCACCAGCAGATTGATCCCCTCGGCGGTGCGCCGCACCTCGGCTGCGGCGACGGTGACGTCGGTGGTCAGCCGCTTGATGTCGTCGGAGTTGTCGGCGATGGCCCCGGAGACGCTCTCGAAATTCTTGAGCGTCGCGCCGATCGCCTTGATGTTCTCGTCGCTCAACAGCAGTGTTCCGCGTTCCATCAGGCGGGTAAAGCGGGCGAGCGCCTTTGGGATGTTCTCGAACAGGGTTTCGAGCCGCGATGGCTTCGAGACGACGACGGCCACCGTCTTGCCCGGCTCGGGTCGCAGTCGCGGGCTGTCGCGACTGCCGCCGCTGATCTCGACATTGACTACCCCGGTGATGCCCTGGAGTTCAAGCGATGCCACCGAATCCTCCTTGACCGGGGTGCCTTCCCTCAGCTCGATGATGACCCGCACCCGTTCGCTGTTCTCGGGGTCGATGCGGATGTCGGTCACCGTGCCGACGGGCACGCCGCGGTAGCGCACCGTGCTCGCCGTCGTCAGGCCGCTCACCGAACCGGTGAAGTAGACGTAGTAGACGTCGAATTTGCGGTCGATTTCGGTCTTGCCGAGCCACAGAACGAAGCCGAACGCCCCGGCGACGACCAACAGAACGAAGAGTCCCACGGCGAGATGATTGGCCCGGGTTTCCACGACGCTGCCCCTACGCCGGGTTCAGCGCGCGCGCGCGCGGGCCATGGAAATACTCGCGCACCCACGGATGGTCATTGCGCAGCATTTCCTTCATCGGGCCGACCACCAGAATACGTTTGTCCGCCAACACCGCTATACGGTCGCAGATTGACCACAGGCTGTCCAGATCGTGCGTCACCATGAAGACGGTGAGCCCGAGATTGCGCTGGAGACGGCGAATGAGCGAATCGAACGCGGCGGCGCCGATCGGGTCGAGGCCGGCGGTCGGTTCGTCGAGAAACAGAACCTCGGGGTCGAGCGCCAGCGCCCGCGCCAGGCCGGCGCGCTTGCGCATGCCGCCCGAGAGCTCGGCGGGGTATTTGCGGCCGGCGTCGGCCGGCAGGCCGACCATGCCGATCTTGAGCGCTGCGATCTCGTCGATCATCTGCTGCGAAAGATCGGTGTGCTCCTTGAGCGGGACCTCGACGTTCTGACCCACGGTGAGCGAGCTGAACAGCGCGCCGTCCTGGAACAGGACGCCCCAGCGCGGCTCGATCGTCCGTCGCTCGGTGTCGCTCATGCGGGTGACGTCGTGGCCCAGGACTTCGACGCTGCCGGCGGCCGGCCGGATCAGGCCGATGATGCCGCGCAGCAGCACCGATTTGCCGCTGCCCGAGCCGCCGACGACGCCCAAAACCTCGCCCGGGTTGACATCGAGATCGAGGCCGTCGTGCACCACTTGTGCGCCGAAATGGGTGACGAGACCCCTGATGCGGATCACCGGTGTCGCGTCCTGCGCCATTGTCCGTCAGATGCCCAGAAAGGAGAAGAAAACCGAGAACGCGGCGTCGAAAACGATCACCAGGAAAATCGACTCGACGACCGCCTTGGTGGTATGGCGACCGACGCTCTCGGCGCTGCCCGCCACCTCCATCCCCTCGAAGCAGCCCACCATGCCGATCACGAAGGCGAACACCGGCGCCTTGATGATCCCGACCCAGAATGACCATATCGGCACCGCGTCGTTCAGACGCTCGACGAACTGGAGCGGCGTAATGCCGAGTCCGAGCCAGGCCATCAGCGCGCCGCCGAACAGCCCGAGCATGTCGGCAAGGAAGGCGAGGAGCGGCAGGGTGAGCACGAGCGCGACCACGCGCGGCACCACCAGCACCTCCATCGGATCGAGGCCGAGGGTCCGCATGGCGTCGATTTCCTCGCGCACCTTCATCGAGCCGATTGCCGCGGTGAACGCGCTTCCCGAGCGTCCGGCGACGATGATCGCGGTCAGCAGAATGCCGATTTCGCGCAGCACCGAGATGCCGACCAGATCGATGACGAAGATTTCGGCGCCGAAGCGGCGAAGTTGATCGGCCCCCTGAAAGGCGAGCACCACGCCGATAAGGAACGCCATCAGGCCGGCGATCGGCAGGGCGTCGAGGCCGGCGCGCTCCATGTGACTGATCAGCGCCGTCCAGCGGATGCGCCGAGGCCGAACGAGGGTGCGCGCGAGGGTGATGACCGTTAGACCAAGAAAAGCCAACATCCGGCGCACCAGCGTGAGCATATCGAACGTCGCCCGGCCAACCTGTTCGACCAGCGCGCGGAGCGACGACTCGCGGGGCGGATGGCATTCGATCGGCGCGTCGTTGCTCTCGACCAGATCGAGAAGCATCCGCTGTTCGGGACGTACGCCGGCGAACTCGGCGGCATAGCCCTCGCCGCGCAGTCGCTTGAGCGTGCGGTACAGCAGCCATGCGCCGGCCGTGTCCAGCGACTCGACGCCGCCTAGGTCGAAACGCACCGAAGTCGCTTCGCCCGGCGCGAGGTCGCGCAGGTCGGGTTCCAGAGCGGTGGCGTCGCCGATGTTCCAGCGACCGCCGGGCGCAACGATCAAACACGCCCCGTCGCGTGTCGTCTTCAGCCAGGCGGCTTGCGCAGCCATACGATGGTTCCGGCTTCTCCGTCAACGTTCGCACACCGCGGGAATGCGACGGCGCTCATGGTGACGGTTTTCCGGCGAAGCGTCTACGCCGCTCGTGACGGGCAATCCGCGGGCATCGGGAACGATGCGGACGGTCAGCGGATCGCGCCGCGGCGGCGTTCGAGCCCCGCGCGCACGCCGCGCGCCGCCAGCACGCCGACGAGCAGGACGGCGAACCCGCCGCGCAGCCAGACGAGAAGCGTGGTTTCAGCATCGATGCTGTCGGGGCCGGGGAAATTGATTTCGCCGAGCGCAACGGTCAGCCACTCGGCGTTGTCGGCGAGTTCCAAGACCTCCCGGCCGGCCTGAACAAACCCGAGCAGCGCCAGTACCGGCAGGAGCAGCGCCGCAGCGTATAGCCAGGGCAAGGCGCGCGGGTACCACGGCCTGATTCTGAGCCAGTAATGCAATCCGATACAACCGTGCAGCCAGACGATCAGGAGCACGAACACCTGGCGCACGCCGATCATCGGAGCGAATTTCCACAACACCAGGAGCACATAGGTGTAGGTGTCGTGTACGCCGAAGAACTCGGAGAGGTAGCGGGTGCCGGCGATGTGCTCGGCGAGCAGCGGCGGGATCGCAAGCCCGAGGACGATCTGACAGGTTTTCAAACGCGGCATGCGGAACCCGCGACTTTCGTAGAGCTTCCACAGAGTAAGCGAAAGATGCAGCGCCAGCGCACCGTAGAGTACCGGGGTGCCCACCGGGTTGCGCCACAGCGCAAGGAACCAGATACGGCCCCGCTCCATCGCGTCGAGCGAGATCAGGCCCAGCGCGTGGTTGGCGAAGTGCGTACACACGTAGGCGAACAGCACCAGGCCCGAGACCAACCTGAGCCGTCTGATCACGGTGATCCGCTCATTCCCGGTGCGGCGGCTTTGCCCGCACGGGCCACGGGACGGTTGGGCCGCTGGATCAGGTAGAACACAAACACCGGCGTGGTGTCGGTAACGATGACGTCGAAGGTAGCGGTCTCGCCGGGACGCAGGACGCCATCGTCGAAGCTGATGTAGTCGAGCGGCTCGGTGACCTCGCTCGCGCGGGCGAAGTGATCCGAGGTGAAGGGCCGCCCCGAGGTGGCGCCCTGACCGAACGACAGGCCGTCGAACGTATCGCTCGGCTCGCCGAGAATCTGCTGCAGCTCGAAATCGACGAAGTTCCAGACGAACCTCGTACGGTTGGTGACGATCTTGCGCAGCGCGAAGCCCGCGGGGTGATAGGTCCCGACCCGGTTGCCGAACTCGGGGGTGAAGCCGCGGATGACGAGCACCGCGGAGGCCGGGCCGGTGATTTCCTCGACCACGACGAAGGGATCGTCGAACGTACCGTGACCCGAGGCAGTAATGACCCTGAAGCCGCCGCGTTCGTCGCTGAAGGTGATGCCCTCGACGGTAACCGAGCGCGCCGTTGCGGCAGACGACGCCAGGACGGCAACGAATGCAATCGCGATGAAGGGGCGTTGCCTCCGCATGTCACTCTCATCATCGGGGCGAGGCAGGGCGCAGTCAAAGACAAACGGCGTCGGTCGAGAGGATGGGCCGACGGCGCTTAAGCGGCGGCTTTCGCTTTTTGCAGGATACGCCGGACGAGTCCGGTATGGACCGCGACGTAGCCGGGGGCAACGACACCGAGCCGGTCGCGGATTTCATCGTGCAGCGTGGGCAGGGCGTGGAACGGCACCGACGAATAGACATGGTGCTCGATGTGGTACGGCATGTTCCAGGCAAGCCGGCGCACCAGCGCATTGCTGAGCGTGGTCCGACTGTTGAAGAGCATGTTGGACGTCTGCGTGCAGCCGGCGTGCTCGGCGAGCAGATAGAGGCGCAACACGGGTTGGGCGAGGATCGCGGGCGCCAGCCAGTAGACCAACGGCGCCCAGGAGCCGAGTGCGAGCGCGACGTTCGCCACCACCGCGTAGAGCGCCCACAGGCGACGGGCCTCGCCGACGATGCGCGCGCGCGCCGTCACCGGCAGAAAGCCGTTGGGCGCGAACCGGCCGCAAGCGTGGCCGAGGGTCGTGGCGAGACGTTCGCGCCAGTACGGCAGCCCCGAAACGACGAGCAGGTATTGGCCGAGGGTCGCCGGCTTGGGCGTCGCGAGTTCCGGATCGCGCTCCGGGTCCTGGGTCCAGCGGTGATGGGCGAAATGAAAATGGCGGAAATAGAGCGGCGGTAGCATGAGCAGCGCCCCGCAAATCCAGCCGACCGCCCGGTTCGGCCAACGTCGGCGAAAGGCGGTGCGGTGAATACATTCGTGAAGCGGCGCGAACAGAAAAACCAGCAACACGCCGTGGACTAACAGCGCCGGCACCAGCCAGCCGGTACCGAGCGCCCGGCTTACCAGGAAACCGCTCGCCGCAAGCGCGGCGAAATGCCCGGCGAGCTGCACCGCCCCGCGCGCGTCCGAGCGGCGGTGAAACGCCGTCAACTGCTCATGGGCGAGAAGACCCTGGCGCCAGCCGATCTCAGCCATGACGCGAAGTATACGCCGATCGGGTGTCCCGTGCTCGCCGTTTGTACTGTCCGAATTAGGACACGCAGGCCATCAAATTAGGACAGCCCGCGCCTACTTAGGACAGCACCGACAGACGGTCTCTGTGATGGTCCCCACAACATGATTCGGCCTCGAGCTGGAGCCGACGCACAACCATCTGTTTCCGCTGTTCAAGCCCGCGCGTTGACTCGGTTCTCCGTTCTCTGGATGTCTCGCGAGAGGACCATCGTAAAGGTCGAAGGACCGTCCAGAGCGGTATGCATATTAACCACAACACAGGGGACCGATGAATTATGAGCAGAATCAATGCGTTCATCGACTTCCCAATATGCCGTTCGACCGCTAACCGCGCGTTGGCATCTTCGATGCGTTTGATGTAATCGGTGATCGTTGTCCCTGATTCAGGCGTCCCAATAAATAAGGCATAAGCTAGCAATCGGGGCCACGTGAGTTGGTGCGCATACCGAATTAGACAGTTCAGCGCTCGCCGAATCTCCCGGTATTCTTCAGAGTCAAAGGACAAGCGGCCGTCAGCGGCAAGGTCAAAGATCCTGGCACGCGCTTCGAAGAGATGCTGCCTAGCACGATCCTCACAAAGCGTCTGCCATGGACCGTAAACGACAAACCAAATTGCGCCCAGGCTCACGAGCATGGCTAGCGCTTCAACCAATTCCTGTGTGCTGATGTTGATTATATG
>JBHHZM010000076.1:0-14840 GCA_046758065.1 Alphaproteobacteria bacterium
TAATCGATTTGCGGATAGTCGACCTTGGCCCAGCGCGGCTCGGTCATGTTTAGCCAGCGGCGATAGGCGCGCAGACGCCAGTCGAGCAGCCACTCGGGCTCGCCCTTTTTCGCCGAGATAAGTCGGACGATGTCCTCGTCGAGCCCCTTGGGCGCGGTGTCGGCCTCGATCTCGGTGACGAAGCCGTACTTGTACTCGTCCTTGCCAAGCGCGCCGACCGTTGCGCTGGTATCAATCGTTGCCGCCATTCACCACCTCCCGGAGCGCGCGGTCCTTATCACCGCCACACCTCTCCAACAAGTCCAAAACACCTTCACGGGCCGACGCTCTTCCGTCCGGCCGTTCCGGCGCGCGGCAGAAACGACGGGAACGGCGCGGTCATGTCGGAAAGCGAAATCTCGTCGAGCGCGCGGTGAACGGCATCGTTGATCATATGCCAGTTGCCGCGGGTCGGGCAGAACGCCTCGAACGTGCAGGCGCCGTCGGTTTCCTGGCATTCGGTGAGCGCTATCGGCCCGTCGACGGCGGTGACGATCTCGGCGATCGAGATGTCGGCCGGCGCCCGGGCGAGCGTATAGCCGCCGTTGATGCCGCGCTGCGATTCGAGCAGGCGCGCGCGCGCCAGGGCCTTCATGATCTTGCTCACCGTGGGCTCGGGAATCCGCGTCGCCGCGGCCGCCGCGGCGGCTGTCCGTTGGCGCTCGGCGTCCGCCGCGACGTGGGTCATCAGAACCACCCCGTAATCGGCCAGTCTGCTGAGCTTGATCATCGCTGTCGCTCCCGCTCGGAGGAATAAAGGACCGCGTCGGTCCCCTTTCTGAATTAGACATGTACGCCCCGGTGTCAAGCGCTGTTTGGCGGTTTGGTGACGATCCGGCGGCGCGACGTGAACGAAAGGAGAATATTTTCGGCATTGTCGCCGGGAGCGGAGGCGGGAAAGGGCGTGGAGGGAACGGAGTCCCGCTGTCGTTCGCGCGTCGGGAACGGTCCGGGTATAAAGTCCATTCGATAAGCAAACCCAGGGAGGCTGTTGCCATGATCGATCTCAAGGGCAAGGTTGCGCTCGTCACCGGAGGCTCGCGCGGCATCGGCGCGGCGATCGTCCGGACGCTCGCGGACGCCGGCGGCGACGTCGTGCTGCACTATGGCCGGAGTCGCGAGCGCGCCGAGGCGCTGGCCGGCGAACTGGGGCGCGAGCGCTGTCGGCCGATCGCCGCCGACCTCGACGACGGCGAAACCGTTCCCGGCCTGTGGCGCGAAGCGGTCGGCTGGAAGGGGCGGATCGACGTGCTGGTCAACAACGCCGGCGTCTATCTGGCGGCGGGCGTCGACGACGACTTCGCGACCTGGAGCGAAGTATGGGCGCGCAGCCTCGCCGTCAACCTGGTGGCGAGCGCGCATCTCTGCCGCGAGGCGGTGCGTCATTTCCGCGAACGCGGCGGCGGAACGATCATCAATATCGCGAGCCGCGCCGCCTTCCGCGGTGACGCCCCTGACTATACCCATTACGCGGCGTCGAAGGCCGGCATGGTCGCGCTGACCCGTACCATTGCCCGCGGTTTCGGCGGCGACGGCGTGCTCGCCTATGCGATCGCGCCGGGCTTCGTGCGCACCGAGATGGCCGAGGCGTTCTTCGCCGAGCACGGCGAGGAAGGGGTGGTGAGCGAAATTCCGCTCGGCGCGGTGGCACCGCCCCAAGACATCGCCAACGTCGTCGCTTTCCTCGCCGCGGGTCTCGCGCCGCACGCGACCGGCACCACCATCGACGTCAACGGGGCGTCCTACGTTCGCTGAGAGGGCGGGGCAGGGGAGTAGCGTCGAGCAGCGCCGCGACGGGGCGCGGATCGTCGGCGGCGAGCCCGGCGTACAGCCGCTCGTAGCGCGTGACGCAGGCGTCGAAACCGAACGCCGCCACCGTCCGCGTTCTCGCCGCCGCGCCCAGGGCGGTGCGTCCTGGCGCATCGCCGGCGAGCGCGACGATCGCCTCGCCGAGCGCGCGCGGATCGTGCGGCGGAACGAGAAGCCCGCAATCGCCGTCGACGATCGCCTCGCGGTTGCCGCCGACGTCGGTCGCCACCATCGCCAGTCCCGCCGCCATGCCTTCGAGAACCGCGTTGGAGAAGCCTTCCTCGTGCGAGGCGAGAACGCCGATGTCGGCGGCGGCGAGAACACCCGGCACGTCGTCGCACATTCCCGTCCAGCGGACGTTCGCGGCGATCCCCAGCGCCTCGGCCCGGGCCTTGAGTTCGGCCCCGAGTCCGTCGTCGCGGCCGACGCAAACCAACATCCACCCGGCGGGCAAACGGTCATCGACGGCGCCGAGTGCGTCGAGCAGGTCGGCGTGGCCCTTGTAGGCGATCAGGTTGGCGACGGTGACGAGCACCAGGGCGTCGCCATCGACGCCGAGCCGCTCGCGGGCGATCTCGCGCCGGGTCGAAAAGGCCGCCGCCTCGACGCCGTTGCGGATCAGCCCCAGCCGGTCCTTCGGTACGCCCTCGGCCCGAAGCTCTTCGACCACCGCCGCCGCGTTGCCGAGCACCGCCTGCATGCGCCGGTGGAGCCAGCGTTCGAGCCGTGCGGCGAGCGGCCTGCGACGCTGATAGCGGTTGAGACTGCGCCGGCTCATGACCCGCCGCGGGCAGCGCGCCAGCAGCGCGCAGACGCCGCCGATCAGATAGGCCTCGGGCAGAAAGAGGTGGACGATGTCGGGCCGCGTGCGCCGCATCAGAAGAAAGAGCGCGGCGGCGGAAAGCGGCAGAACGAGCCCGCGCCAGCCTATCTTCGCGAGGACGCCGGCGAACCGGGGCGGGCCGAGGACCGGGATGCCCGACGCTTCGAGCCGGCCGGCGAGCGCGCCCTTGTGGCTCAGCGTGTAGACGGTGACCCGGAAGTCCTCGCGCCGAAGCCGGGGCAGTATCTGAACGAGTTGGCGTTCGGCGCCGCCGACGTCGAGATCGCCGACGACGACGAGCAGGCCGGTCGTCATGGTAGGGCCTCGATGGCTTCGAGGGTCCGGGTCGCGAGCGCCTCGCAGCCGAATTCGCCGGCGATGCGCGTGCGCGCCGCCTCGCCCAGCGCCCGGCGCTCCGCGGGTTCGAGCGCCAGCGCCGAGCGGAGCGCGCCGGCGAGCGTCGCGGCGTCTTGCGGTGCGGTGACGAAACCGGCGTTGCCGACGATGCGCGACGTGTCGCCGACGTCGGTCGCCACGCAAACCCGCGCGCAGGCCATCGCTTCGGCGACGACGTTGGAAAATCCTTCGCCGAAGATCGAGGTCGAGCAGGCGATGTCGAAGGCGCTGTAGACCCCGGCCATGTCGGTCCGCGTCGGGACCCATAGCAGCCTTTCGCCCAGCCCTGACCGCTCGGCCAGCGCCTGCAGTTCGGTTGCGGCGGACGCCGCCCCGCCGCCGACGCAGACGAAGCGCGCGGCGGCGAATTCGGACGCGAGCCGGGCGGCCGCCTCGACGAATACGCGGTGTCCCTTCATCGGGTCGATCCGCCCGGCGAGGCCGATCAGGATGTCGGTCTCGCCGATGCCCCACTCGGCGCGGACGCGCCGCCGCGCGGCGGGATCGGGCCGGAAGCGTTCGGTGTCGATGCCGTTGGGCACGACCACCGTCCTGTCGGCCGGAAAACCGTTCGCCACCGCGTGGTCGCGCCCGGCGTGGGCGTTCGCGATGATCAGATCGGCGTAGCGCGCTGCTCGCCGCTCGGCGCGGTACGACCAGCGCGTTGCGGCATCATAACGGCCGAGATCCATGTCGGAAGCGCGCACGCCCCAGACGATGCGGAGGCCGGGAAATATCGGTTTCAGAAGGATGGCGGCGAGGTTGGCGGTCGGCAGATAGGCGTGGAGGACGGCGGGCCGCGTCGCGCGGACGAGGCGGACGAGGCGCAGGAGAAAGCCCGCAACGTCCCGGCGCCCCTTTTTGTCGAGATGGTGCAGCGGGACGCCGGCGTCGCGAAGCTCGTCCTCGAGGAGCCCGCCCGGGTAGAAAACCGCCACCTCGACCGCCCGGTCGCGCCGCCGAAGCGCGCGCGCCAGCGTCACGATCTGTCGTTCGCTGCCGCCCGGATCGAGCGAACGGGTGAGCAACAGCAGGCGCCGGTTCACGGCGTCGGCCCTCGGCGGATCGTCCGGCGGTTCGTTGGCTGCGGAGACGCCGGTCCCGGGCGCCGCGGTATCCCCCGTCGAAGTCGGCGGGTCCCGTCGTCTCGCGCCGTTGTCACGGTGTGGCGTTCCATGCGCTGCGGTCCTCGCGCCGGTCAGTGAAGCGCACGAATATCAACCGAGCGCCGCGGCGATGTCCATAGCCGTGCCGGGTCTCTGCGATCGGCGGCGCGCGCCTTTGAATAACGCGGAAACCCGTTGACAGCCATCGCAGGCCGCGTATAGCTTCGACCCGCCATGTTCATGGCGTGAACGCGTTCACGGGTTGAACGGGAGTGAGGCGGTGGGCGACGCCGGCGGCAGCGAGGCAGGTGACGGGACCAGCGGCGGCGCGGGCGAGGGCAGCGGCGAGATCACGCTCGGCGTGCTCGCCGCGGTCGAAGGCAACAACCGTCTGTCGCAGCGGGCGCTGGCGCGCGAGCTCGGCATCGCGCTCGGCCTCGCCAACGCGTACCTCAAACGCTGCGTCAGGAAAGGCTTCGTCAAGGTCAAGCAGATCCCGCCCAACCGCTACGCCTATTATCTGACGCCCAAGGGATTCGCGGAGAAGAGCCGGCTCACGGTCGAGTATCTCTCGGTCTCGTTCCACTTTTTCCGCAAGGCGCGCGCCCAATGCGCGGAGGCGTTCGCCGTCTGCCGCGAACGCGGTTGGCGGCGGGTGGCGCTGGCGGGCAGGGGCGAACTCGCCGACATCGCCGTGCTCTGCACGCGCGAGGCGGCGGTCGAGATCGTCGGCGTGATCGACGCGCGAGGCGGACGCGTCGCGGGCTTGCGCTGCGTCCCCGACGTCGCAGCGATGGGCGCGGTCGATGCGGTGCTGGTGACCGACGTAAGCGCGCCGCAGGCGGCCTACGAGGCACTTGCCGCGGCGCTGCCCGCGGAGCGCATCCTGACGCCGCGTCTGCTCAACGTTTCGCGTTCCGCGCCCGCGGCGCGGACCGCGCGGAAGCGAAACTGATGGAACCGCAAAAAGAGCAAGTTCCCGAAGCGCGCCGTCCGCTCGTCAGCATCGGCCTTCTGACCCGCAATAACGCCGCGTTCATGCGGGGTGCCCTCGACGCCCTCGTCGCGCAGGATTATCCCCGTCTCGAGATCATCGTTCTCGACAACGCATCGTCGGACGATTCGCACGCGATCGCCCGGGATTACGCCGCCCGCCACCCATTCCTGCGCGCCCTGCGCAACGAGACCGACCTGGGGGTCAGCGGTAGCTTCGCCCGGCTCGAGGCGCTGACTGCGGGCGAATACTTCCTCTGGGCCTGTCCCGACGACCGCTGGACCCCGGACTTCGTCTCGAACCTGGTCGCCGCGCTCGAATCCACGCCCGGAGCGGTCGCCGCGATGTGTCCGACGCGCAAGACCTTCGCCGACGGCCGCAGCGAGGTCATGAGGCTCGAAGGCGCCGACGTTCCGGGGCGGCAGCCGCTCCTGCGACTCGTCCGCGCCATGGCGAAGGAGCGCAACGGACAAGGCGAACGGGTGCGCTACAACGCCTATATCCACGGCGTGATGCGGCGCGAGTGCGTCTGGGAAGTCATACCCGACGATCTCGCCTATCTCGCCAACGAGATCGTCATCGTGATCTTTCTCGCCCTGATCGGGCAGCTCGTCTTCGTCGACCGCGTGATGTTCGAGAAGCATATCGACTCGGCCTCGTTCACCGAGCGCTATCCCGACGATCCCCTGGGGGCGGTGCGCAATCGTCTCGGAACCAGCCTCAAGGGCCTGGCGGTCTTCGTTCTCCGCGTCCTGCGGTCGCGCGACGTGCGGCTTGCCGACAAGCCCAAGGTGTTCGCCGTCCTGTTTCCGCTTGCCGTGCGGCACGCCAAATCGGCGCTCTATCCGATGCTGGTGCGAAGACTGTCGCCCGACGCGCTGCGCACTCTCAAGCTGATCTACGGCGGCCGTATCGAGGAGGGAGAGCGGGGAGAATGATCGTCGACGCCGTCGCCACGGGTTCGCTGGAGCGGACCAAACAATGACGCTGCCCAACCTGTTCGTCGCGGGGGCGCAGAAGTCGGGAACCACCGCGCTCCATGGTTTTCTCGCAAGCCACCCGGAGATTCATTTCCCGAACGGGACGCAGGAGATCCATTTCTTCGATGTGGACGACAACTTCGCCCGGGGGATCGGCTGGTACGAGCGCTTCTTCGACGGCTGGCAGGGCGAACGCTATGTCGCGCAGACCTCTCCCCTCTATATGTACGTCCCGGCCGCGCCGGGCCGGATCGCCGCGCTCGCGCCCGACGCCCGGTTCGTCTTCATCCTGCGCAACCCGATCGACCGGGCGTATTCCCACTACTGGCACGAGGTTCGCTACGGCTGGGAGACGCTTCCGTTCGCCGAGGCGCTGGCCTGCGAGGAAGGGAGGCTCGCCCGAGGCTTCGACGCGCGCCGGCATTTCTCCTATGTCGATCGCGGGCGCTACGCGCATCAAATCACCCGTTACCTCGATCATTTTCCCCGCGAGCGGATCCACATCGAAATCAGCGAAGGTTTCGCCCGCGACCCGGTTTCCGCCGGCCGGCGCTGCGCCCGGTTTCTCGGCCTCGATGCGGCGGGGTTCGACGGCGCGGAGGCCGCCGGGCTGCGCCGCAACCAGGCAATGCTGCCGCGCTGGCTGCGTCTGCAACGCTGGGGGCGGCGTCTGCACGACAGGGCACCGCGATTATACGCGGCGCTCGAACTCGTCAACGTCAGACGCGCGGCATATCCCCCGCTCGAACCTTCGATCCGGGTGCAACTGGCGGAACGCCTGCGCGACGACGTCGCGGCGCTGACCGCGCTCTGCGGTCTCGACCCGAGTTGCTGGAGCGACTTCGCATGACCCGTCGGACGACGGCCTGCCGGCGTCGCGTGACATGACCGGCGCTCGCAAGCCCGATTTCTTCATCGTCGGAGCACCGAAATGCGGCACCACGGCGCTCAGCGCTTGGCTGCGCGAACATCCACGCGTTTTCATTTCGCAACCCAAGGAGCCGCATTACTTCGCTTTCGATTTTCCGAGCCGGAGGAATGCGTCCACGCTGGACGAATACCTCGGGCTGTTTGCGAATGCGGACGAACGGCACCTCGCGGTCGGCGAGGCGTCGGTCTGGTATCTCTATTCCGACGTGGCGATTCCCGAAATCATGCGCTTCAACCCCGCGGCCCGCATCGTTGTCATGGTCCGCAACCCGGTCGAGCTCGTGCCGTCGCTGCACGCCCAATTGCGCTACAGCGCCGACGAGGACGAGCCGAACCTCGAAACGGCGTGGCGACGACAGGACGAACGCGCGCGGGGGCGGGGTCTGCCGGAATCGCCGCTCGAAGCCGCAATGTACCGCTACCGCGCCGTCGCCATGCTCGGAGCGCAGATCGAACGCGCCCTTGGCGCGGTTCCGCGCGAACAGCTCAGGATCGTGGTTTTCGACGACCTGGCGGCCGATCCGCAGGCGGTCTATCGCGATGTGCTGGCGTTCCTCGCGGTGCCGCCGGACGGGCGCGCCGTCTTTCCCAGAGTGAACGAGAGCAAGGTCAACCGTAGCGCGCGGCTCAAGCGCATCCTTGCCCACCCGCCGCCGCTGGTTCGGGCGATGCGGCTGTTGAGACGCATTCCCGGCGTCCGCCCGGCCTATGTTTCGCTCGTCGAGCGCATTCAGGGCCTCAATACGCGCAAGGACGAACGGCCGCCGCTCGCACCCGAATTCCGCCGCGAGCTCGCTCAGGCGTTCCGGGACGACGTGGAACGCCTCGGCGCGATACTCGACCGCGATCTCGGCCATTGGCTGAACCCGTGAGCGAGCCCGTGCCCCCGGGCTGTTCCGAGCCGAAAGCGCCGCGGCTGTTCGAATCGCTCGGCACGCTGCGGGTCTATTTCCGCGCGATCGGGACCCACCGGGGACGGGCGCTCTTCACCGTCGTCGTCAACGCCGCCGCGACGATCTTCGAGGGCGCGGCCCTTGTCGTTCTACTGCCGTTGATCGATCTTGTCATGAACGGCGCCGGCGGTCGGGCGCCGTGGCTCGTCGATATCATTCGCGAACTCCTGTCGTTTGCCGGCCTCGACCTCACGATTCCCGTGGTGGTTTCCGTGTTCGCCGCCCTCGGCGCGTGTTCGGCGATACTGGTCTTCATCGCCAGCTTCTCGATCAATGCGCTCGGAGTGGATTTCCGCGCCGCGCTGCAAGGGCGGATGTTTTCCGTCCTGATGGCGATGGAATGGCCGGCGTTCGCACGTCTCAAGAGCGGCGCCTTGACCAAGACGGTGCTGTTCGACACCGACGAGGCCGGGCGCGGCATCATCGCGTTCGTCACCGCCGCCGGCATGGCGGCGTCGATCGTCGTCTACGGCGTTCTCACCCTCCTGGTGTCGTGGCGCATGACGATCGTCACGGGGCTGTTCGTTGTTGCCGCGATCCCGGTGTATCTCCGCCTGACCCATGGCGGCGAGCGCTCGGCACGACGCGCGACCGCCGCGGCCGAGACCATGACCGGGCAAGGGACGGACCTGTTGCTCAACGCCAAGCTGCTGTTCAGTCAGGGACGGCGCGCGACCGCCATCGCCCGGTTCGTTGCCGCCAGCGACGACCTGCGGCGCGCGTCGCTGCGTCGAGAACGCGCGATCGCCGCCGTGCGCCTGACCTTCGAGTTGGGCGCCGTGCTGTTCATTTCGGCTTTCCTCTTCGTTGCGCTCTGGCTCCAGAACGGTTCGATCGCCACCGCCTTTGTCTTCCTCGTCATTTTCTATCGGCTTGCGCCGCGCGTGGTAACGTTGCAGACGATGCTGTTTCGGGCGGTGACGTTCGGCGCCTCGCTCGAACGTTGGCAGCAGCGCTACGACGAAGCGACCGAGGCCCGGGCGCCGGCAGGAGACGGCATCGAGCCCCGTTTCGACGATGCCATCGAGCTGCGCGACGTCGGCTTTCGTTTCGCCCGCTCGGACGCTCCGGTGTTGCGGGCGGTGAATCTGCGCGTCGGCGCCCGCGAATGCGTCGGGCTCGTCGGTCCTTCGGGTCACGGCAAGACGACGCTCCTCGATCTGGTGACGGGCCTTCTTCAGCCGACGGAAGGCGAGATCGTCGTGGACGGAACGCCGCTCGCCGCGCTCGATCTGCGCGCTTGGCAGCAACGCATCGGCGTGGTGTTGCAGGACAGTCCGATGTTCCATGCCAGCATCGCCGAGAACATCGCCTTCGGCGGCGACGGGATTGATCCCGAGCGACTGCGCCGCGCCGCGCGTCTTGCCGGCGCGCTCGCCTTTGTCCAGGCGATGCCCGCGGGCTTCGAGACCGTGATCGGCGACCGCGGTGCGCGCCTTTCCGGCGGACAGCGGCAACGCCTGGCCCTGGCGCGCGCGCTTTACGGTGACCCCTGGCTCGTGATCCTCGACGAGGCGACCAGCGCCCTCGAGGCCGAATCGACGGCTGCCGTCGTCGCTTCGCTGCGCCGGCTCAAGGGCCGCGTCGCCATGCTGATCGTGAGCCACCAGGAAGAGATACTGGCGCTCGCCGACCGTCTGTACGAGGTCTCCGACGGCAGGCTCGGCGAACATGACGCGACGACCGCGACGCCGCCGTCTCCGGATCCGGCGATGTCGTAACCGCGTTTCATTCGGCGCGGCTGCGCCGTCCGTCTACCGGAGATCGGGGCTACCGCGCTTCCGCCCGCCGTCCGCTCCGATGCCCCGAAATCCAGTCGTCGAGCTCGGCCGCCGTGCCCGGCGGGACGTGCAAACCCAGCTTGCTGCGGCGCCACAGCACGTCTTCGGCGGTCATCGCCCATTCCTCGTTCGTCAGGTAATCGACCTCGCGTTCGTAAAGACCGGCGCCGAAGTCATGGCCGAGGTCGGCGAGCCCGCGGGCATCGCCGAGCACCGTATCGACGCGGCTGCCGTAAGCCCGCGCCAAGCGGAAGGCGAGATCGTCGGGCAGCCACGAGCGGGCGCGCCGCAGCTCGGCGAGGAACGCCGAGAAATCGGCGCCGGGAAGATCGCCCCCGGGCAGGGGCGCCCGCGCCGTCCATGGTGCGCCGATACCGGGGAGGTGGGGGCGCAGCGTCTCGAACGCGTGCTCGGCGAGCCGGCGGTAGGTGGTGATCTTGCCGCCGAGGACCGATAGCAGCGGCGCCCCTCCCGGTTGCGCGTCGAGATCGAGGACGTAGTCGCGGGTGACCGCCGAAGCGCTCTTCGCGGCGTTGTCGTAAAGCGGGCGTACGCCGGCGTAGGACCAGACGACATCGTCCGGCGTGACCGGCTTGGCGAAATAGCGCCCGACCGCGTCGCACAGATATGCCGTTTCCGCCGCGTCGATTTCCGCCTTCGCCGGGTCGCCGTCGAACGCCGCCTCGGTGGTGCCGATCAGACTGAAGCGGCGCTCGTAGGGGATGACGAATACGATGCGCCGGTCGTTGTTCTGCAGGATGTAGGCGTGAGAGCCTTCGTAAAGCCGCGGCACGACGATGTGACTTCCCTTGATCAGCTTGAGCCGGGTCTCGCGGTAGCCGTCCAGCGCATCTTGGAGGACGCGGGCGACCCAGGGACCGGCGGCGTTGACGAGAACGCGCGCCCGCACCGTCGTCTCGCCGCCGCGCGCATCGCGCAGGACCGCGCGCCAGCTCCCGTTGTCACGCGTTGCCGAGACACAGCGCGTGCGCGTGAGGATCGTGGCGCCGCGTTGGGCGGCGTCGAGCGCGTTGAGCACGACGAGCCGGCTGTCGTCCACCCAGCAGTCCGAATAGACGAACCCTCTGCCGACACTGGGCTTGAGTGGGTCGCCAAAGGAACCACGGCGCAGATCGACGCCGTGCGAGCCGGGCAGGCGGCGGCGGCCACCGAGGCGATCGTAAAGGAACAGTCCGGCGCGGATCATCCACACCGGGCGCAGCGAGCTGTCGTGCGGCAGGACGAAACGGAGCGGGAAGATGATATGCGGCGCGTTTTCGAGCAGCACCTCGCGTTCGGCGAGCGCCTCCCGCACCAACCGGAACTCGTAAAACTCGAGATAGCGCAGCCCGCCGTGAATCAGCTTGCTGCTCGCCGACGAGGTAGCGGCGGCGAGATCGTCCTGTTCGCACAGCAAGACCGAACACCCACGACCGGCGGCGTCGCGCGCGATGCCTGCGCCGTTGATGCCGCCGCCGATGACGAGAAGATCGACCGTACCGCCGTCGTTCAAATCAGATGTCCCCTTCAACCTTCCAACCTCGCCCGGGCTGCGAACCCTCGGCATGCAATGCCGTCATTGCCGTCGAAGTGTTTCCGACAGTCGCCCCTCGGACAACGCATCGCAGTCCTCGCGCGGCATGCGCGAAAACGGTCGATTCGACCGTAATATGCGGATTTTCGCTCGACGGCCAATTGAAATGTTGCCTGCGACCGCGAAGCGGCGCGTTGTCCGCTTATCCGTAGCTCCGGCTGCCGATCGGGCGCGCCAAACGCCGGGCCGGCAGCCCGCGCAATGGAAACTCGAGTGGTTGGCCTGAGTGTGCGCCCCGAGTGTGCGGCCCGATCGGCGGCGTTATCCGTTCCCGGCGACGCTGTGGGATTTCTCCATCCCGCTCTCATAAGGCATGCGCTCGGCCGCGTCGATCAATTCGTCCGGGCCCATCTCGCCGACCGGGTAATTCACGATCGAGATCGCGATCTGCGGGCGCAGCGCAACATCGTCGATGAACAGGGACATGTTCTCGATCTGAGCGGTAATCTTTTCGGCGACCCGGATACAGCGTTCCCAGAAGGTGTTCTGCAGCGCCAGGCAGAATTCGTCGTCGGCCATGTGGGCAATGAGGTCGCTGTCGCGAATCGTCCGGTTCAGGGCCTTCGACACCTCGATCATCATCTTCTGTGCCGGAACGAGCCCGAGCCTTTCAAGCGTGTCCGTATAGTTCGTGATCCGGAGGAACATCAAGGCGCCGCCGCTCTCGGTACGCCGCGTCTCGGCGAGGATCACGCGGAAGAGCTGACGGAAGCTGATCTCGTTGACCAGGCCGGTGAGAGAATCGCTGCCCGATTGTTCGCGCAGCTCATCCTCGAGGTTGAGCAGTCGCTTACCCGCCCTAAGATGGTACCGCAATTCGAGCGCGTTGAAGGGGCGAAGGAGGTAGTCGTCGGCGCCGGCCTCGTATCCGGCCATGATGCTTTCCTTGTCGGAAGCCGAGGTGTAGACGATGATGTAGGTGTAACGACTACAGTCGAGCGCCCGAATTTCCCGGCACAGCTCCGCGCCCGATATGCCCGTCAGTTCCCAGCCGGTGATGACGACCCGGAACGGTTCCTTGTGAATTCGCTCGAGCGCGGCGGTCCCCGACGTTTCCACCATAACGCGATGCCCCCACTTCTCCAGTTTGTTGGCGGCAAGCCGGGCGAAGAGTAGGTCATCGGAAACGAGGAGAATTTTCATCGGCTGGTGCCCTTCTGAGCGCGCGGAGCGATTCTTCCCCGATATTGGTTAAAAATTGCTGACCCGCAGGTGGCCGAAATACATTCTCCGAACTTCTGCCATCGACGGATCCAGGGGTCGCCAAAATCTCCGCGCCGGCGCACCGCGCGAGCCGTCACGGGGTGCGGCCGGTGGTGATGCTGACTGTCCCTGCCGCGTTGGCGGCTTTCGCCGTACCGGTCGCCGTGGCGTTGTTGACGCCTGCCACGCCTTGGGCTGCCCCCGTTGCACCGCCGCCGGCCGACGTGGTTCCGGTCGCCCCGCTCGATGTGCCGCTGCTCGTCGAAGCGCCGGAACTGCCCTGATTCTTGAATGTCGCTCCCGGCGTCGGCACCCCGGCACAGCGTGGGTCGCAGCTCAACGTCGCTTCCTGCACGTTGCGGTTGACGGCGATTTCACGGCCGGACTTGGGGACGACGACGAGCGGTGAATGGAGGATTTCGTCGCCGTTGCTGTCGAGTACGTAGATATTGGTTTCGCCCGCGCTGCGTCCAAGAACGAAGAGCAGCCTGGGCGATTCGATCGTCACGTCGGCGATCACCGGATTGGCGACCATGACCACGCTCGCATCGGCGTCGAGGTGCATCAAACGCACCTTGTCGATGGCAATGCTCATCGGCTCGGCCGCAGTCGCCGGCACCGCGGCGAACATCGCAAGGGAAGCGAGCGTGGCTAGCGGTCTGCGCATCGGTTGGCTCCGGAGCGAAAGTGGGAAGAAACTCGTGCGAGACACCTGACAAGCGTGCACCGGCCGCTCTCGCTAACGGGAAGCGGGTTAGCCAACTCGGTCAGTCCGACAGGCAAGGATTAACCATATCATAACGACTATTCGGCCACACTGCCCATGAGGTTCCGGCGCTTGGCCAATTATAGGCTATGCCGGGTTAAGGAAACCTTGCCCGCCACAATCCCGTAGGCAGTATTCATGAAGAATTCGTATCGTGGACTTTCCGTCTCGCTCGTAGCGTTGACCCTGCTCGCAGGGTGTCAGACGACCGGTCAAGCCGTACGGGATGCGGGGGCCAACCCCGGAGAATCGATCAGCCAGTTCCTGCGCACCGCGGCAAGCACTTCCCAGGGCACCCACAACTACGCCGCCGCCGTCAACTATTTCCAAAGCCTCTACGCGCGCGATCCCGCCGATACCAAGGCCATACTCGGTCTCGCACGGAATCTGCGCTTCATAGGCGATGCCGGCCAGGCCGTCCCGATCCTGGAGAAGGGTTTGAGGAAATATCCCGACCGGCTCGACATCAAGACGGAACTCGGCAAGGCGCTGCTCGCCGTCGGACGCACCACCGAAGCGGTGAAGGTGCTCACCGAAATCAAGCAGGCCGAGCCCGGAAACTGGCAAGCGATTTCCGTGCTTGGCATCGCCTACGACCTGCGGGGGAATTACCAGGCGGCGCAGGCCGAATACGAGGCCGCGCTCGAGATGTCGCCCGACAATCCGACCGTGCTCAACAATCTGGCGCTGTCGAAAGCGAGCGCCGGCGATCTCGATGGCGCCGTCCGGATCCTCGAACAGGCGACGATATTTCCCATGGTCAATCCACAGGTGCGGCAGAACCTCGCGTTGCTGTATGCGATGCAAGGCGACATGGCGCGCGCCGAACGCCTGATCCGGCGCGATCTCCCCGACAAGATGGCGGAGCACAACATCGAGTACTATCGCGAGATCTATCCCGGGCTAGCACCCGACCATGGAGCCGTTACTCCCGCGCAAGTGACGCCGGTCCAGCCGCTGGCCATGACGACTGGAAATGCGCCGCCCGCGCCGGCTCCTTCGGGACAAACTTCACCGGCCGGGCCGGCGATCACGCCCGCGCCGACGACCCCGGTAATCGCGGAGCCCCTGGAGGAAAGTATTCCCCGAACCCCGCCGGAGCCTGCACCACCGCCGGTGGTGCTGGCCGCCGCTGCGCATGCGGACGACGCCGGCGAGACGGTCGAGGTCACGTTCGCGCCGCCGCCGGTGGTCCTCGCCGCCGACGCGCACGCGGACGACGCCGGCGAGACGGTCGAGGTCACGTTCGCACCGCCGCCGGTGGTCTTGGCCGCCGCTGCGCACGCGGACGACGCCGGCGAGACGGTCGAGGTCACGTTCGCGCCGCCGCCGGTGGTCCTCGCCGCCGACGCGCACGCGGACGACGCCGGCGAGACGGTCGAGGTCACGTTCGCACCGCCGCCGGTGGTCTTGGCCGCCGCTGCGCACGCGGACGACGCCGGCGAGACGGTCGAGGTCACGTTCGC
>JBHHZM010000077.1:0-14530 GCA_046758065.1 Alphaproteobacteria bacterium
GGCGGCGTTGCGCCGCTTGCCCGATGCGCCGGCATCGCGCGGCGCGCCGCGCCTGACCGACCGAGCCGATTTGTCCCCATCAAATTGGTTCCTACCGACCGGGAACTGCTCTAGTTCTTCTTTTTCTTCTTCTTTTTGACCTTGAGACCGGCAAGGGCCTCCTGGGTGTACCGCACCCCGTTCTCGCGCTGGATCGTCCGGATGACGTCCCACTGCTTCTTGAAGGTGATCGGGATGAAGCGATCGGCCTGCTTGCCGAACTCCTTTTCGAGCCCCGAGCCCTTCCAGTCGAAGGTGAGGAAGGCGTCGACGATCTTCTTCTGCAACTCGGGCTTGAGGTTGTAGGCGAGGCCGAAGGACGTGGTCGGGAACAGGTCGGACTGCCAGATGACGCGGATATCCTCGCGCTTAAGCTGGCCCTTGTCGATCATGCGGTCGAGCACGCTCGATGCGACCGGGGCGGCGTCGTAGTCGCCGTTGGCCACACCCATGATCGAGTTGTCGTGCTTGCCCGAGTAGATCACCTCATAGTCCTTGTCGGGCACGACGCCCATGGCCTTGAACAGGGCCCGCGGCGCCTGGTTGCCCGAGTTCGACGACGGCGTCACATGCGCGACCTTGCGGCCCTTGAGGTCCTTGATGTCCTTGATGTCGCTGTCGCGCTGGGTGATGAGCTGAAGGCGATACCCGAATTGACCGCCTTTCTTGGCCATGATGGCGAACGGCACGTAGCCGGCGAGATTGACGCCGAATACGGTCGGTCCGGTCGAGATGCCGGCGACGTGGAGGCGGCCCGAGCGCATGGCCTCGACCTGCGCGGCGTAGGACTCGGCGCCGTACCACTTGACCCGTTTGCCGGTCTTCTCGGAAAGATAGGCCATGAATTCCTCGAACACGTTCTCGTAGACCGAGGGGTCCTCGACCGGCGTGTACGAGAAAATGAGCGGATCGGGATCGAGAAGCTGCGACGGATCGCCCGGCGTGTCGGCGACTAGGTCGCCGTTGTCGTCACAGTAGCGGATATCGAGGTCGCCCCGGTTCTTGCATTGATCGGCGAAACCGGCGGCCGGCGTCAGAAGCAAGGCGAGGGCGCCGACAACCACCGCCGGCAGCGACCGGCGAAGCAACAAAGACACAAGCATGTGAACCTCCCTGCGGTTACTAAAAGCATTCGTCCCCCCGACCCGGTTCGGCCGGCGGTTATTTCCCTACGGTACGTCCGTTTATAACACCGGCAACCGGGGCATGCCTAGCATCGGTGCGGTGCGTTCAGCCTTGCCGTGCGGCGGGGCCGTCGAGAAGCCGCGCGAGACCGAGAAGCGCGGGATGGGGCGCGGTCACGAGCCAGGTCGGGATCGCCGCGAGATAGTCGGCGAAGCGCCCCTTGGCTTCGAAACGCCGGCGGA
Organism: Alphaproteobacteria bacterium; assembly: GCA_046758065.1. Lineage (GTDB taxonomy): Bacteria > Pseudomonadota > Alphaproteobacteria > JAAXGF01 > JAAXGF01 > JBHHZM01. The sequence continues at coordinate 1,407 of JBHHZM010000077.1, forward strand.
ACGCGTCGACCGCGAAGGCGCTTCCCAGCCGCGGCACGATGCCGCCCGCGACGAAGACGCCGCCGCGCGCGCCCAGGGTAAGCGCCAGATTGCCCGCCGCGCCGCCGAGGATCGCCGAAAAAATCTCGACCGTCTGGCGTGCGAGAGGGCAGCCGCCGGCGCGCGCCCGTTCACCGATCTCGGCCGCGGAAGGGGACTCATCGTCCTGCGCCGCGCCGGCGATCTCGACAAGCGCCCCGTAGATGTTCTCAAGGCCGGGTCCCGAGAGCACGCGTTCGAGCGAGACGCGGCCGAAGCGCCGGCGCAGACGTTCGAGGATCGCCGCCTCGCGCGCGTCACCGGGCGCGAAGTCGACATGGCCGCCCTCGCCGGCGAGCGCCGTCCAGCCGCCGTCGGCCGGCACCAGGCCCGAGACCCCGAGCCCGGTGCCCGGTCCGAGCACGGCAAGCGCGCCGCCGTGCGCCGCTTTGCCGCCGCCCAGCTTGCGCTTCTCGTCGGTCGCGAGATGCGGCAGCGCCCAGGCGACGGCGGTGAAGTCGTTGATCACGACGAGGCGCGCAAGCCCGAGCGCTTCCGCGAGCGCTGGGCGCGAGAACCTCCACGGGTGATTGGTCATGACGACGTCGTCGCCGAGCACCGGCGCGGCGACGGCGAACGCCGCGTCGCGCGGCGGGGCGTGGGGCTCGGCGTGGGCGAGCGCGGCGCGCACCGCCGATTCCAGGTCGGCGAACGCGGCGCAGCGCAGAACGACGGGCGGATCGGGCCGGGCGCCGGGCCGCTGCAGGGCGAAGCGCGCGTTGGTCCCGCCGATGTCGGCGACGAGCCGGGGCCGCGGCGCAGCGCTGGACACCGCCTTCAGCCCGCCGCGCGAGCGGCGCCGAGGGCGTCGAGGAAACGGTTGCGCCAGGCGGTGACGTCGTCGCGTCTGAGACCCGCCATCAGCGCCGACCAGCGCTCCCGGCGTTCGTCGCCGGGCATGGCGAGCGCGTCGTGGAGCGCCTCGGCGACGGCGCGCATGTCGTAGGGGTTGACGATCAGGGCGGCGTCGAGTTGGCGCGCTGCGCCCGCGAAGCGCGACAGCACCAGGACGCCGGGATCGTCGGGCGCTTGCGCGGCGAGGTATTCCTTGGCGACCAGGTTCATGCCATCGCGGAAGGGCGTCACCAGGCCGATCTGGCTGGCGCGGTAAAGACCCGCGAGCGCGCGGCGGCTGAACGCCTTGTTGAGGTAGCGGATGGGCACCCAGTCGAACTCGGCGAAACGGCCGTTGATGTGTCCCGCCGTGGCTTCGAGCGCCCGCCGGATGTCGGCGTATTCCGGAACCTCGATTCGCGAGGGCGGCGCGATCTGCATCAGGCTCACCCGGCCGCGCGCGTCGGGGTAGGTTTCGAGCAGCCGTTCGAACGCTTGAAGACGTTCGGCGAGGCCCTTGGTGTAGTCGAGACGGTCGACCCCGATGATCAGCTTGCGCCCCTGCAGGCTGTCGGCGAGCCGCTTGATCTGACGCTGGGCCTGGGCCGTTGCGGCAATCGCGGCGAAATCCTCGGTATCGATGCCGATGGGAAAGACGCCGGCGCGAATGGTGCGGTCGAAGGCGCTGACCTCGCCGTCGGCGCCGAGACGTCCCCCCGCCTCATGGACGACGTAATCGTGGAATGCGCGCAGGTCGTTGGCTGTTTGAAAGCCGACGAGATCGTAAGCGAACAGGGCGCTGACGATCTCGCGGTGGGTCGGCAACGCGAGCAGGGCCTCGGCCGGAGGAAAGGGAATGTGCAGGAAAAAGCCGATCGGCGCCCGGCAGCCCAGGCGCCTGAGTCCTTCGCCGAAGGTGATGAAGTGGTAGTCGTGCACCCAGATGAGTTCGTCGCCGCGCAACATCGACGCGAGCTGCTGGGCGAGCCGGCGGTTAACGCGCTGGTAGCCGGTGAAGAAGCGGTGATCGAACGCCGTGAGATCGAGGCGGAAATGAAACAGCGGCCACAATGTTCGGTTGGCGAAACCGTTGTAGTACTCGTCGTAATCCTCGACCGTCAGATCGGTCAGCGCATAGGTCATGCGCCCGACATCGAAAACGTCGAGCGCGGCCGTCGCGTCCTGGGTTACTTCGCCGCTCCAGCCGAACCAGATGCCGCCGTTCTCGCGCAGCGCCGCGAGAACGGCCACCGCCAATCCGCCCGCGCTCGCCTTGCCCTTGACCGGAGCCACCCGGTTCGAGACGACGACGAGTCGCTTCACAGCACCTCCTCCCAACCGCGGCTCAGACGCATGGCGCAATGAATCAGACCGACGAGCGAGTAGGTCTGCGGGAAGTTCCCCCAAAGCTCTCCGCTGACCGGATCGATATCCTCGGACAGCAGCCCCAAGCGGTTGCGGCAGGCGAGAACGCTCTCGAACATCTCGCGCGCCTCTTCCGCCCGGCCGATGGCCGCCAGCGACTCGATAAACCAAAACGTGCAGATGGTGAAGGCGTTTTCCGGCGTACCGAAGTCGTCGGGCGCGGCGTAGCGGAACAGGTGCTTGCCGTGCCGCAGCTTCGCTTCGATCGCCGTCACCGTGGCGCGGTATCGGGGATCGTCGGGTCTGAGGAAGCCGACCTCCGGTATGAGCAGGAGGCTGGCGTCGACGTCGCTGCCGCCGAAGCTTTCGGTAAAAGTGTCGAGTTCGCCGTTCCACGCCTCGCGGAGCAGGGTCTCGCGAATCGTGTTGGCGCGCTCCTGCCAGTACCGGATACGCGCCGGCAGGCCGAGATGCGCGGCGACCTTGGCCAGCCGGTCGCAGGCGGCCCAGCACATGAGCACCGACGAGGTATGCACGCGCGCGCGCCCGCGCAGTTCCCACAATCCGGCGTCGGGCTTGTCGTGCACCGCGAAGGCGCGTTCGCCCACGGCCTCGAGGCGGCGGAAGGCGTCGACCCCGGCGGGGCGGAACAGGCGATCGTCGAAAAACGTCTGGATGGTGGCGAGGACGACGTGACCGTAGACGTCGTGCTGTTCGTGCTCGTGCGCCTGATTGCCGACGCGCACCGGCCCCATGCCGCGGTATCCGGACAGCGTGTCGATCTGTCTTTCACGAAGCCGGCGTTCGAGCGAGATGCCGTAGACCGGCTGCAGATGACCGTTCTCCGCCGTGCCGATGATGTTGGTGAGGTAGCGCAGATAATGCTCCATCGTCACGACCGCGCCGAGACGGTTGAGCGCCCGCACCACGAAATAGGCGTCGCGCAGCCAGCAGTAGCGGTAGTCCCAGTTGCGCCCGCTGTCCTTGGCCTCGGGGATCGACGTGGTCATCGCCGCGATGATGGCGCCGGTTTCCTCGAAGCTGCACAGCTTGAGGGTGATGGCGGCGCGGATCACGGCGTCCTGCCATTCGAGCGGCAACGCCAGCCCCCGCGACCAGCCGCGCCAGTACTCGATCGTCTTTTCGAAAAAGTCGTGGCCGGTCTCGGCGACCCCGTGCAGGAGCGATTCGTCGGGACCGAGGACGAGCGTGATCGGCTCTTCGAGGAAAAACGGCGTTTCGTCCAGGAGATAGGCGAGCGGCGCGTCGGTGGTCAGCCTCAGGGTGTTCGGCGGGCTGACGTAGCGGATGTGGTTGCTGCCGTGCGTGGTCTCGGGCCGATGCGCGCCATAGCCGTGGGCCGGACGCAGCACCACGCGAACCTGTGGCATGCCCGCGAGCGGCCGCACGATGCGCACGATCATGGCGGGCCGGAACATGCGTCCGAACTGACCGAAGCGCGGCGCGAAATCGGTGATCTGGACGACGCCTCCGGCGGCGTCATAGAGCCGGGTGACGAGAACCGCGGTATTCTTGACGTACTCCTGTTCGCTGCGCGTCATGTTGGTGAGTTCGATCTGGTAGACCCCGGGCGTGTCCGCCTCGACCGCGGCGCCGTCGTTGAGAAGCTGGCAGAACACCGGATCGCCGTCGAAGCGCGGCAAGCACGACCAGACGATACGCCCGCGGTCGTCGATCAGCGCCCCGAAGGCGCAGTTGCCGATGACGCCGAGTTCGAGGCTATCCGTCATCGCCGCGTCTCCGTCTGCCCGATCCGGACCCGTCGCCGGCAATCGCGGCGGGCACATCGGCAAGCCAGGCGAGCAGCGCGTTGACCGAATCGACGCGCCGTGTCGCCGCCGTCGGCGCGCCGTCGCCGACGCGGATCGCCACACCCCCCATCCGCTCGACGGCGACGAAGCCGTCCTCGTCGGTGCGGTCGTCGCCGGCGAACACCGGCAGACGGCCGGCGAACGGGGGCTCGGCCATGAAGGCCTCGATCGCCGCGCCTTTATTACCGCCGGCGGGCTTGATCTCCAGCACCATCTTGCCGGCGAGCACCTGCAGCCGGTCTGCCGCGGCGGCCAGCGCCGCATCGACGGCTTGGCGGCACGCCTCCGCGCGTTCGGGCGCGCCGCGAAAGTGCAGGGCGAGCGCGAGGCCCTTGTCCTCGAACAGCACCCCGGGAGTCACCGCGCTGAAGGTCTGAAGCCGCTCGCTCACCCGCTCCAGCGCTGCGGTCGGCACATCGACGCGCGTCACAGTGCCGTCGGTCCGGCGGCGTTCGAGACCGTGCTGCCCGGCGGCGGCAACGACGAGCGGAGAAAGCAATGCGTCGAGTTGGGCAATCGGACGGCCGCTGACCAGCGCGACGGCGCCGTCGAGCGCATCGGCGAGCGCCGCGAGCGTGGGCCGCAAACGGGGATCGACGCGAACGGCGCAGGGCGAGACGGCGATGTCGGCGAGGGTGCCGTCGAAGTCGAGGAACAACGCCCAGTCGCCCCGCGGCGTCGGCAATCCTGCACCGGCCCGGCTCATGACGCGGCCAGGGGCGCCGCCCGGCGTGCAGGGAAAAAACGTTTCAGCATCGCGAACCGGATCTCGTGTTGACGAATGCCGGGCTCGGCGCCGCGCCTGCGGCGATGAATGCCGGGAGAGTCCTGTCTGCCACACCACCTCTTTCCGGTCTCTTAATGATGCTTAATCGTCGCGGTCAACCAGGTTGCGATGACGGCGTGTTCGCACCGTCAGGCATCCTCGGTCCGGCATTCGAGGCCAAGCGCGGTGGCCGCCGCGGCGAGCGCGGCGCAACAGTCTTCCGCGGTTTGGTCGGAAAGCGCGACGGCAAAGCGGATGACGTGCGTCGTATCGCCGGCGGTCACTGATGTGTGCGAGTTGAGCCGCAGCACCTCGGCGCCGTGGGCGGTGAAGGTTTCGGCGAGGCGAACCAGAAGTCCCGGGCGGTCGGGGCCGGAGACTTCGAAACGGTGGGTGATGCGGTGGCTTCCCCGGTCGTCCGGGCGATGATAGGCGCTCACGCTTACCCGGCCGCCGGCGACCTCGGGTAAACGTCGTAGCTCGAACGCAAGCGTCTCGCGGGCGAGGGCCGGGGGCAGTTCGCAGATGGTGGTGAGCTCGGCGGCGCCGGCGAGCGCCGCGTAAGTGGTGTCGGCGAGATTGCAGCCGAGATCGAACAGACGCTGCGCGACCGCGCCGAGAAGCCCCGGCTGGCTTGCGCAGACGATCGAAACCACGGCCCTTTGGTTCATGCTCTCTCCCTGCTCGTCAACCGGTCGCGAGTTTCGCCATCATGGCGCAAACGGCGTTGTCGCGAAACGTCCAACAACGTTCAGCGCGGCGCGCCGGCCGTCCGCGGGCCGGCGGGCGCCGCGAAGTCCCGTCGCATCAGCCACCACAGCAGCAGCAGTCCGGGCAGTGCCACCGCGGTGCTCACCAGGAAAAAGCTCACCCAGTCGACCCGATCGGCGAGCCAGCCGCCCGACGACGACAGCACCGTGCGCCCGAAGGCCATGAACGAGGTGAGCAGCGCGTACTGGGTGGCGGTGTAGGCGACATGACAAAGTCCGGAAAGGTAGGCGACGAAGGCGGCCGAGGCCATGCCGCCCGAGAGGTTCTCGACCGCGATGGTGAGCGCCAGCATCGTGACGCTGTGTCCCACCACGGCCTGCACCGCGAACATCAGGTTCGACAGCATCTGGAGGACGCCGCAGACGAGCAAACTGCGCATGGTGCCGTAGCGGCTGACCATGACGCCGCCGAAGAACACGCCGGCGAGCGTCGCCAACAGGCCGAAGACCTTGCTGACGCTCGCGATCTCCGTGTTCGAGAAGCCGATCTCGACGTAGAACGGGTTGGCCATCACGCCGGCAAAGGCGTCGCCGAACTTGTAGAGCAGGATGAAGAGCAGGATGACGAGCCAGCCGGGCCGCGTCACGAAGTCGGCGAACGGGGCGATCACCGCGCCGTCGAGCCAGGCGAGCCAGTCGGCGAGAGCGCGGGAAAGACGCGGATTGCGCCGGCGGATCTCGGCGGCGCGGGCGCGGTCTTCCTCGGCGAGCGCGCGCGGATCCCCGCCGGGCTCTGGGGCGAGCAGCACGGTGACCACGCCGATCGTGACGAGCGCCGCCATCACCGCGTAGACCCAGAACCAGCTCGTCTGGTCGGCCAGGAAGAGCGCGCCGGCGCCGCTCGCGAGCATGCCGATGCGATAACCCGCCTGGGTGGTCGCCGCGCCGGCGCCCTGCTGATGGTCTTCGAGCACGTCGATGCGATAGGCGTCGACCACGATGTCCTGGCTCGCCGAGCAAAACGCGACGACCAGCGCGAGCAGCGCGACCAGCGGCGCGTCGGCGACCGGGTCGCTGCCGCCCAGCACGACGATCGCGGCCATGAGAACCATCTGGGTGGCGATCAGCCAGCCGCGCCGCCGGCCCAGCGTGCGGGTGAGGAAGGGAATGCGGACGCGATCGACCAGCGGCGACCACAGGAACTTGAGCGTATACGGCAGGCCGACGAGGGCGAACAGCCCGATCGTCGTCTTGTCGACGCCTTCGCGGGCGAGCCATATGGCGAGGGTGCCGGTGGTGAGCGCCAGCGGCAGGCCGCTCGAGAAGCCGAGAAACAGGACGGCGACGACCCGCCTGTCGGCATAGACGGCGGCGGCCTCGAGCCATCCGCGGAGGGCGCTGCGCTCAGTCACGGCGGCGCCAGTCTATGGGCGAGGCGGGCCCTTGTACAGCGCCGGTCCATAGCCGTGTTCGCATCCGGTCTTGTCGGGAGGCCGGGCAACGGCGATATTGCTTTCCCGTAGGGTATTGTCCGGCAAGAGGTTGCGGGTGGGCGAGCGGAAACGGAAGGGCAGGAGCTGGCTCAGGCGTGTGCTCGGCGTCATCGCCGCGCTTATCGTGCTGCCGGTTCTCGGCAGCGTCGCCGGCGTGCTCGGCAGGGACTACGACTGGCGCACCGCGCCGCGCTACTCGATCGGCATCGCCCCCGATCCGGCGACGACGCCCGAAGCCGTCGTCCAGGTCTATACGGCGCGCACCTTCAGTTGGCGCGGCGCCTTCGGCGTGCATAGCTGGATCGCGGTGAAACCCACGGGCGCGCCCGCCTTTACCGTCTACGAGGTGATCGGCTGGCGCGCCATGCACGGACTTTCGGCGCTCAGCCGCAGTCAGCGCGCGCCCGACGGTCTGTGGTACGGCAACCGGCCCGAGATCGTCGCGGACCTGCGTGGCCCAAACGTCGATCGGGTGATCGCGCATATCGAGCGGGCGGTGGCCACTTACCCCTATCTCGACAGCTACACCATCTGGCCGGGACCCAACAGCAACACCTTTACCGCTTTCGTCGCCCGCGAGGTGCCCGAGCTCCGCCTCGATCTGCCGCCGACCGCGATCGGCAAGGACTACCTGCCCAATGGCGACCTCGTTGCCCGCGCCCCCAGCGGCACCGGCTGGCAGGTTTCGCTGTTCGGTCTCCTCGGCGTGCTCGTCGCTGTCGATGAAGGCTTCGAGCTCAATATTCTCGGCCTCACGCTCGGTATCGACTTTGCCCACCCGGCGCTCAAGCTGCCCGGCATCGGCCGCATCGGCTTTCCCGTCCGCTCTGGCTGAGGCCGCCCCGCGTCGGCCTCAGATTGCCGCACCCATGACGGCGCCCGGAAGCCAGGTGGCGATGCCGGGGAACAGGCAGAGCAGCACGATGCCCAGCACCATGCAGAGCATGAAAGGCAGGGCTCCCCAGAGGATGGTCGGCAGCCGCACGTCGGGCGCGATGCCGTTGATGACGTAGAGGTTGAGTCCCACCGGCGGGGTGATCAGCCCGATTTCCATGTTGACGGTGAGGACGACGGCGAACCAGTAAGGATCGAAGCCAACGGCGGTGATGATCGGCAGCAGGATCGGCGCGGTCATCAGAATCACCGCGACCGGCGGCAGGAAGAAGCCGGCGACCAGCAGGAAGACGTTGATCAGGGCCATCAGCAGCCAGCGGTTGACGTCGAGGGTGGCGATCCACTCGGCGATCGACTGGGTGACGAACAAACTCGACAGCATGTAGCTGAACAGCGCCGCGGCGCCGATGATCATCAGGATCATCACGCTCTCGCGCATCGAATCGCTCACGATCGCGTAGAGGCGCGCGGGCTGCCAGATGCGGTAGATGACGGCGACCAGCACGAGGCAGAACATGGCGCCGACGCCCGCCGCCTCGGACGGCGTCGCCACCCCGCCGTAGAGCACATAGAGAATGCCGGCGATGACCGCGAGGAAAGGCAGCACCCGGGGCAAGACCTCGAGTCGCTCCTTGAGCGAGGCCCGGCGCGCGATGTCGCCGAAGCGATAGCCCTCGCGCCACGCCTTGTACAGCGCCCAGGCCATGAACAGTCCGGTGAGCATCAGACCCGGCATGAGACCGGCGAGAAACAAACGCCCGATCGAGGTCTCGGTGGCGATGCCGTAGACGATCATGGTGATGCTCGGCGGGATCAGGATGCCGAGGGTGCCGCCGGCGGCGATGGCGCCGGTGGCGAGGCTCGCGGGAAAACCGCGCTCGCGCATCTCGGGAATGCCCATCTTGCCGATCGCTGCGCAGGTGGCGGGGGACGAACCGCTCAGCGCGGCGAAGACGGCGCAGGCGCCGAGGTTCGAGATAATAAGGCCGCCCGGCACCCGGTTGAGCCAGCGGTCGAGCGCTTCATAGAGGTCCTTGCCGGCGGGCGACGAGGCGACCGCCGCGCCCATCAGCACGAACATCGGGATCGAGACCAGGGCGAATTCGGCGAGCCCGCCGAAGAAGGTGTCGGCGACGACGTCGAGCGAGTCCAGTCCCTCGAAGCCGAGGAGAAACCCAATGGCGACGACGCCGAGACCGAAGGCGACGGGAATGCCGGTGGCCAGCACGGCGATGGTCGTCACGCCGACCAGGAGGCCGATCTCGAGCGGGCTCACGGCCGTTCCCCGGGGTCGAGCCCGAAGGGCATGGCGCGACCCGTGAGCAAGGAGAGGATGTCGGCGACGTATTGCAACGCCAGCAGGCCGATGCCGAGCGGCAGCGGGAGGTAGGAGATCCACAGCGGCAGTTCCCAGACCGTATCGGTGCGCCAGCCGCCGTCCCAGGCTTCGCGCCACAACACGAAACCCGTCCAGGCGACGACCAGGGTGAAGGCAAGCGCCGCCAGCGAGGCGATGAGCGCCAGCGCGACGCGCCCGCGGTGGCCAAGGTAGAGCGGCAGCAGGTCGACGTTGACGTGGCCGCGGCGCAACAGCACGTAGGGGCTGCCGATGAAGGTGGCGGCGACCAGCGAATAGATCACGAACTCGGTCTGCCAGATCGTCGATGCGTTGAGAAAATAACGCAGCACCACCATCTCGCAGACGACCAGCACGGCGGCGGCGAGCAGCAGCGCCGCGATCACCCCGCACAACTGCGATACCCGACCGACCCAGGCGATGAAGATATCCATGTACTCGCGGGGCGGATGGCCGCCGGAAACCCGCTTCCGGCGGCCGTATGCCTGCGCGATGCGTCTACTCGACCGCGAGCGCCTTGTCGATCAGCGCGCGTCCACCCGGCACCTTGTCGGCGAACTTCTTGTACGAGGTCCGGTCGGCGATGGCGCGCCAGGCGGCGGCCTGCTCGGCGCTCATGGTGACCACCTCGACGCCCGCCTTCTTGTAGGTTGCGACGAGCTTGTCGTCGAGCTTCTTGGCCTCGCCGAAGAAGAAATCCTCGGCTTTCTGGCCCGCCGCCTTGAGCGCCGCCTGCTGCGCCGGAGTCAGCTTGTCCCAGCTCTTCTTCGACATCAGCACCGGCTCGTACATGAACCACAGCGCGTGGTCGCCGGGCGCGGTAAGGCACTTGACCTGCTCGTAGATGCGGTAGGAGACGAAGCTTCCCGAGCTGGTATTGGCGGCATCGAGCACGCCGGTCTGCATCGCGGTGTAGATTTCGGAACTCGGCATCGAGGCGATCGAGGCGCCGGCGCCGGCGAGCATCTGCTCGAACGCCTTGCCCGCGGCGCGCGAGGTCTGCCCCTTGATATCGTCGGGATTGAGGATGCAGTTCTTCTTCGAGGCGAAGCCGCCGGCGAGCCAGGCGTCGGCCAGCACGACGACGCCCGCGTCGTTGATGATTTTCTTGATGTCGGCCATGAACGGCGAATCGTTGAGCCGCTTGGCGTGGTCGTGGTTCTTGACCAGCCCCGGCATCAGTGTCGCGTCGAATTCGGGGTGGCGTCCGGCGGCGTAGGCCAGCGGGAAGGCCGAAATATCGAGCTGACCCTTGACCATGGCGTTCCACTGTTCCTTGGGCTTGAACAGCGACTTGCCCGGATAGACCTGGACTTTCAGGCCGACGCCCGCGGCGGCTGCGTCGCGGGCGATCATCTGCACCATCTCGTCGCGCACGTCGCCCTTGCCGCCCGGCCACTGGTGCGAGGCGCGCAGCGTGGTCGCGGCTGCGGCGTCGGGCGAGAGACCCACCACGGGCGCGAGCAGCAGGGCGGCTAGTGCCACCGTCAGTGTTGTCTTCGGGAACCTCGTCATCTTCCATGTCCTCCCGTTTCATTTATCGCGGAACGGCTGCAACCGTTCCGTTCGACTCATTCGGTTCGGGCCGGCCGCGGCGGCCGGCGCTGGGCTACGATTCCATCCCGGCTCCGCCAATGCAACGAAAAGCGTGCCCGAACCCGTCCCGCCCGGCCCGGATCATCGTCCGGCGGGGGTGAGGAAACGCGACAGCACGGCGAGTCCGCCGGTGTCCGCGGATTGTTCTTCGTGGGGCCGGAGATGAGCGTACCAGCGCTTCTCCCACAGCCGGAAGAGCCAGACGATCATGAAGGTCAGGCTCAGGTAGAACAGCCCGGCCGTGGTGTAGGATTCGAAAGGCGCGAAATAACGCGAGTTGACGATCCGCCCGGCGCCCAGGAGATCGACGATGGTGACGATGCTCGCCACGGCGCTGCCGTGCAGCATGAAGATGACTTCGTTGCCGTAGGCCGGCAGCGCCCGACGGAAGGCGCTGGGCAGAATGATCCGCCGGTACATGGTCGCCTTCGACATGCCCGAGGCGCGCGCCGCCTCGATTTCGCCGAACGGGGTCTGTTCGATGGCGCCGCGCAGGATTTCGGCGGTGTACGCGCCGGTGTTGAGGGTGAAGGCGATCAGCGCGCACCAGTACGCTTCGCGAAATATGCCCCATATGCCGATGTTTTCGAGGAACGGACGGAACTGGCCCGAACCATGGTAGATCATGAAAAGCTGGACCAGCAGCGGCGTGCCGCGAAAGAAATAGGTATAGGCCCAGGGCAGGCCCGAGATCAGCGGGTTCCTGGAGATTCGCAGAAGCGCGGTAGGAATCGCGATGCACATCCCGAAGCCGAGAGACAGGGCGACGAGCTGTACCGTCATCCACAGGCCCTGGATGTAGAGGTCGATGTTCTGGGCGATGACCGAAAGATCGATCACGGTCAGGCCTTGCGCACGCCGACGCTGGCGCGCCTGTCGGCCCAGCGCAGGAGCACTTCCGACGATGCGGTGATCGCCAGATAGAGCAGCGCGACGACGAAATAGAAGGTAAACGGCTGGCGCGTGGTGCCGCCCGCCTGGCCGGCGTTGTACACCATGTCGTGCAGTCCGATGACCGACACCAGCGCCGTCGCCTTCGCCAGAACCAGCCAGTTGTTGCCGAAGCCGGGCAGCGCGTGGCGGACCATTTGCGGCAGGGTGACGCGGAGAAACGCCTGGGTTTCGCTCATCCCGTAGGCCAGGCCGGCCTCGATCTCGCCGCGGGGAACGGCGAGGATGGCGCCGCGGAAGGTCTCGGTCATGTAGGCGCCGAAGATGAACCCGATGGTGATGACCCCGGCGACGAACGGGTCGATGTCGACATAGTCCCACCCCAGTCTGTCGCCGATGTTGTTGACCGCGATCTGGCCGCCGAAAAAGATCAGCAGCATCAGCACCAGATCGGGCACGCCGCGGATGATCGTCGTATAGACGCCCGCGACCGTTTTCGCCGCGATCGACCCGGACAGCTTGGCGGCGGCGCCGAACATGCCGAGCACTATCGAAAGCGCGAGCGAGCCCACCGCCACGGCCACGGTCAGTCCCATGCCTTCGAGGATGAACGGCAGATATCCGTGAAGTTCAAGCATCGTGGGTGCGGTCGCGCCTCCTCGTGTTCACCGGTATTTCCCGGATTTCCGCACGCTTTCCCGGGAATCCGCGCGACCGGCGGTAAGGACGAGAAACCACCGTCCGGCCCGCGGCCGGACGGTGGCGTCTCGCTGCTCCACGGCGGGGTCTAGCCGCCGTAGATGTCGAACTTGAAGTACTTGTTGTTGATCCGCTGGTAGGTGCCGTCGCTGCGGATCTCCTTGATGGCCGCGTTGAACTTCTCGACCAGATCGGTATCGGCTTTGCGGATGGCGATTCCGGCGCCTTCACCGAAGTACTTCGGGTCGGTGAAGTCGGGACCGACGAACTCGAAATCCTTGCCCTGATCGGTCTTCAGGAAGCCGTCGTTCATCGCCACCGAGTCGGCGAGCAGAAGATCGACGCGCCCCGCCACGGCATCGAGATAGGCCTCGTCCTGGGTGGCGTAACGCTTGATCTCGACGGTGTCGCCGAACGTCGCGGTGATGAAGTTGTCATGCGTCGTCGCACGCTGAACACCGACGGTCTTGCCTTTCATCGATTCCTTGGTGATCTCGATTCCCGAGCCCTTGCGGCGCACGAACTTGGCCGGCGTGTTGTAGTACTTCTTGGTAAAGGCGACCTTCTTCTTGCGCTCCTCGGTGATCGACATCGAGGCGATGATGGCGT
>JBHHZM010000078.1:0-14465 GCA_046758065.1 Alphaproteobacteria bacterium
GGCGGCTACGAGCAGGCGCTGTCGAACTTCGCCCGGCAGGCCAACGGCCATCCGAGCCAGGGCCTGCCCAAGGTCGGCTACGCGCTGTCGGCGGCGCTCGCGGGAGATCTCGGGCGCGGCGTGTGGGCGATGCGGCGCGCGCTGCGTATTGATCCGCACGCGGTCCACTACGTTTACATCGGCGACACGCTCCGGCCGAAGGTCGAATATCTCGTCGGCCGATACCGTTCCCGATCCGATCGCGGCGACGAGGGAGCGACGTTCATGCTCGCTTCGCTCCATTACCTCTTGCGCGATACCGCTTCGGCCCGCGACGAAATCGATCTGGCCGTGGCCAACGGCGACCGCAATCCGAGCACCGTCAACCTCGAACAGTTGATCGCCGCGGAGTCCGGCGGCGCAGAGGACCGGAAAGAAACCGCCGTTTCCGGCCTCTCGCGCGACGACCGCCCTCAGACGGCCGACGATTACCGATAAACGCCAACCGGTTTCGCCGCCGCACGGAGCCTCGCGCCGGCAACGAATTGCTCGGTCGGACGGTCACGCTTGGCTGGGGCACGCCAGGGATTTTGCCCGCCGCGCATCTATTGTTCGCACCTGCAATATCCTGTAACATCCGCCGCGCGGCCGGGGGCTGCCCAGGTCCCTCCGCCCGCCAAGGCAACTCATACAGTTTCGCGTGACCGACACCACAACTCCAGCCCAATACAACATCACGCCCGTCGCGATCGAAGAGGAGATGAAACGCTCTTACCTCGATTACGCGATGAGCGTCATCGTCGCGCGGGCGTTGCCCGATGTGCGCGACGGACTCAAGCCGGTACACCGGCGCATCCTCTACGGCATGCACGAGGCGGGCTACACCGCCGACAAGCCCTATCGCAAATCGGCCCGCGTGGTCGGCGACGTGATGGGCAAATACCATCCGCACGGCGACGCGGCCATCTACGACGCCATGGTGCGCATGGCACAAGACTTCTCGATGCGGCTTCCGCTGATCGACGGCCAGGGCAATTTCGGCTCGATGGACGGCGACCCGGCGGCGGCGATGCGTTACACCGAAGTGCGCATGGCGTCGCCGGCCGAGGCGCTGATCGACGATATCGACAAGGAAACGGTCGACTTCCAGGCGAACTACGACGAGAGCACCGAGGAACCGCTCGCGCTGCCCGCGCGTTTCCCCAATCTGCTCGTCAACGGCGCCGGCGGCATTGCCGTCGGCATGGCGACCAACATCCCGCCGCATAACCTCGGCGAGGTGATTGACGCCTGTTGCGCCTACATCGAAGATCCGGAGATCAGCATCGAGCGCCTGATGGAGATCGTGCCCGGGCCGGACTTCCCCACCGGCGGCATCGTCCTCGGCCGCTCCGGGGTGCGCGCGGCGTATCACTTGGGGCGCGGCTCGATCCCGCTGCGCGGACGCACCCATGTCGAAGAAGTCCGCAAGGACCGCGAAGCGATCGTCATCACCGAGGTGCCCTATCAGGTCAACAAGGCGCGCATGATCGAACGCATTGCCGAGGTGGTGCGCGACAAGCGTGTGGAGGGCATCGGCGAACTGCGCGACGAATCCGACCGCCACGGCGTGCGTGTGGTGATCGAGCTCAAACGCGATGCGGTCGCCGACGTGGTGCTCAATCAGCTCTATCGCTTTACCCCGCTGCAGACGACCTTTGCCGCCAACATGCTGGCGATCAACCGTGGCCGACCCGAGCTGATGACGCTCAAGGACATCATTGCGCTCTTCGTCGCCTTCCGCGAGGAGGTCATCAGACGGCGCACCGCCCACCTGCTCGGCAAGGCGAGGGCGCGGGCCCACGTGTTGGTGGGCCTGGCGATCGCCGTGGCCAATCTCGACCCGGTCATCCGGATGATCCGCGCCGCCGCCGACCCCGCAGCGGCGCGCCGCGACCTGATGGCGCAGGACTGGCCGGCGGGCGCGGTGGCGCCGCTGATCGAACTCATCGCCGAGCCCGGCCATCGTCTCGAGAACGGTCGCTACCGCCTGAGCGAGATCCAGGCGCGCGCCATTCTCGAACTGCGCCTGCACCGCCTCACCGGTCTCGAACGCGACAAGATCGCCGAGGAACTGCGCGAAATCAGCGAACGCATCCGCAAGTACCTCGACATCCTCGCTTCGCGGATGCGGCTGCTCGAGATTCTGCGCACCGAGCTCGTCGACATGAAGGAGCGCTTCGCCAACGCTCGCCGCACCCAGCTCGAAGAAAGCGAATTCGAGCAGGACATCGAGGATCTCATCCAGCGCGAGGACATGGTGGTCACCGTGAGCCACGGCGGCTACATCAAGCGCGTACCGCTTTCGACCTATCGCGCCCAGCGTCGCGGCGGCAAGGGGCGCGCCGGCATGCGCACGCACGACGAGGATTTCGTCGCCCAGCTCTACGTCGTCAATACGCACACCCCGGTGCTGTTCTTTTCGACGACGGGGCGGGTCTACAAGCTCAAGGTCTACAAACTGCCGCTGGGCACGCCGCAGGCGCGGGGCAAGGCGCTCGTCAATCTGTTGCCGCTCACCGACGGCGAAACGATTTCGACCGTCATGCCGATGCCCGAGGACGAGGAAAGCTGGGCCGAACTGCACGTTGCATTCGCGACCTCGGACGGCCACGTGCGCCGCAACGCGCTTTCCGATTTCGTCAACGTCAGGGCCAACGGCAAGATCGCCATGAAACTTGCCGAAGGCGCGCGGCTGGTCGGCGTACATACCTGCTCGGACGAGCACGACCTCCTGCTGGCGACCCGCGGCGGCAAATGCATCCGCTTTCCGCTCGACGAGGTGCGCGTATTCAGCGGCCGAACGGCGATGGGCGTGCGCGGGATCAGGCTGGCCAAGGGCGATCAGGTCATCTCGATATCGATCCTGAGGCATATCGAGGCAACGACCGACGAGCGCGACGCCTACGTGCGCACGGCCAACGCCCAGCGTCGCGCCGAGAACGGCGAGAACGGCGAGAACGGCGATTTCGACGAAACCGGTGGTGGTCCCTCGGGACCGGATCCCGAGTTGTTGAGCAAGGCGCGTTTCGGTGAGCTCGCCGAAGGCGAGGAGTTCATTTTGAGCATTACCGAAAACGGTTTCGGCAAACGCACCTCGGCCCACGAGTACCGCATTACCGGTCGAGGGGGGCAGGGCATCGCCAACATCGAGACCTCCGATCGCAACGGCCAGGTGGCGGCCACCTTCCCGGTCGCCGAGAGCGATCAGATCATGCTGGTTACCGACGGCGGCCAGCTCATCCGCTGTCCCGTCGACGACATCCGCATCGCCGGGCGCAAGACCCAGGGCGTGACGCTGTTCCGCGTGGCCGAAATCGAGCGCGTGGTTTCCGTCGCCCGACTCGCCGACGTGGGCGACGACGACGAGAACGGGGAGGCGACGCCATGACCGGACGACAGATCGGGGTCTACCCGGGCACCTTCGACCCGATCACCCACGGTCACCTCGACATCATCCGGCGCGCCCGGCGCCTGGTCGGCCACCTGATCATCGGGGTCGCGGTCAACGCCGGCAAGGAACCGCTGCTCAGTCTCGATGAGCGCGTTCAGATCGTACGCGAGGAGGTCGCTCCCCTCGAAAGTGACGGCAACGGCGATATCGAGGTGCGTCCCTTCGACAATCTGCTCATGCAGTTCGCCGCCGAGGTCGGCGCCGGCATCGTCGTCCGGGGCTTGCGCGCGGTTTCCGACTTCGAGTACGAGTTCCAGATGACCGGCATGAACGCGCGACTCAATCCCGGGATCGAGACCGTGTTCCTGATGGCGACCGAGACCCATCAGTTCATCGCCTCGCGGCTGGTCAAGGAAGTCGCCCGTCTGGGCGGGGACATTTCGAGCTTCGTCTCGCCCAGCGTGTGCCGCCACCTCGCGCAGGCCCTCGCGCGCGAGCGCCGCACGAACGCGCGCTCCTGACGGCGGTCCGCCCGGATCCGTCGTCGCGGGTGCCCCGATACCGCGCGATCCCCGAACCGTGACCCACGAGCCATGAAGGTCGATGTCTTCGATTTCGATCTGCCGCGCGAGCTGATTGCCGCGCGTCCGGCCGTGCCACGGGATGCCGCGCGGCTGCTCGAAGTGCGCGAGGACGGTCTCGACGACCGGTGTGTCGCCGACCTGCCGAAGCTGCTCGCTCCCGGCGACCTCATGCTGTTCAACGACACTCGCGTCATTCCGGCGCGGCTCGTCGGCCGGCGTGGTACGGCGACGGTCGAAGTGACGATTCACAAGGCGGTCGGGCCGGCCCTCTGGGACGCTTTCGCGCGACCGGCGCGCAAACTGCGGCCGGGCGACCGGATCGACTTCGCGCCCGGCTTCGCCGCCGAGGTCGCCGCCAGACGCGAGGACGGCGAGGTGCGGCTGCGCTTCGGTCTCTCCGGCGCGGCCTTGCACGGGGCGATCGCGCGCCACGGCGCCATGCCGCTGCCGCCCTATATCCCGCGCCCGCGCGGCCCGGACGCCCGCGACGCCCGCGATTACCAGACCATCTATGCGCGCCACGACGGCGCGGTGGCGGCGCCGACCGCCGGCCTCCATTTCACGGCCGAACTGCTCGCCGCGCTCGAGGTGCGCGGCGTCGCCGCGGCCTACGTGACGCTCCATGTTGGCGCCGGCACCTTCCTGCCGGTCAGGGTCGCCGATACGCGCGACCATCGGATGCTGCCCGAATTCGGGCGCATCGACGGCGAAACCGCGGCGGCGATCGAACGGACGCGCGCCGCGGGCGGCCGCATCGTGGCCGTCGGCACCACCAGCCTGCGCCTCGTCGAGAGCGCGGCCGGCGAGAACGGCGCCGTCGCGCCGTTTGCGGGCGAGACCGACCTGTTCATCACCCCCGGCTACCGCTTCAGGGTCGTCGATGCGCTGCTCACCAACTTCCACCTGCCGCGCTCGACGCTGTTCATGCTGGTCTGCGCCTTCGCCGGGCTCGAACGCATGAAGGCGGCCTACGCCCACGCCACGGCGTCGGGCTACCGCTTTTATTCATACGGCGACGCCAGCCTGCTGCACCGGGAGGCGACGTGAGCGGCGCGGGCATCGAGTTCGCGGTCGAGGCGCGCGACGGCATGGCGCGCTGCGGTGTGCTCGTCACGGCGCACGGCATCGTCCATACGCCGGCCTTCATGCCGATCGGCACGGCGGCGACGGTCAAGGCGCTGACTCCCGAAGCGGTGGCCGCGACCGGCGCCGAGATCGTGCTCGGCAACACCTACCATCTGATGCTGCGCCCCGGCGCCGAGCGCATCGCCCGGCTCGGGGGTTTGCGCCGGTTCATGAACTGGCCCGGGCCGGTGCTCACCGATTCGGGCGGCTTTCAGGTAATGTCGCTCGCCAAGCTGCGCCGGCTGGACGAGGACGGCGTCGCTTTCCAGTCGCATATCGACGGCAGCAGCCACCGGCTGACGCCCGAGCGCGCGATCGAGGTGCAGCGTCTGCTCGGCAGCACCATCGCCATGGCGCTCGACGAGTGCACGCCGTTTCCCGCCAGCGCGGACGAGGCGGCGTCCTCGATGCGTCGCTCGATGCGCTGGGCGGCGCGTTCGAAAGCGGCGTTCGTCGCGCGCCCCGGCCATGCGCTTTTCGGCATCGTCCAGGGCGGGGTGTATCCGCACCTGCGCGCCGAGTCGATTGCCGCGCTCCGCGATCTCGGTTTCGACGGCTACGCCATCGGCGGACTCGCGGTCGGCGAGGGGCAGGCGGCGATGTTCGACATGGTCGAGGCGAGCGTTCGCGATCTACCCGCCGAACGCCCGCGCTATCTGATGGGCGTCGGCAGGCCCGACGACCTCGTCGGCGCCGTCGCGCGCGGTATCGACATGTTCGACTGCGTGCTGCCGACGCGCTCGGGCCGCACCGGACAGGCGTTCACCGGCCGGGGCACGGTCAACCTGTGCAACGCCCGCCACGCCGACGACCCGCGCCCGCTCGACGGGGCCTGCGACTGTCCGACCTGTGCCGGCTATGCCCGCGCCTACCTGCACCATCTGCTGCGCGCGGGCGAGATACTCGGCGCCGTGCTGCTCACCCGGCACAACCTGCACTACTACCAGCGCCTGATGGCGGCGATGCGCGGGGCGATCCGCGAAGGACGCTTCACCGCCTTCGCCGCCGCCTTCGCCGAGGAACAGGCGCAAGGGGATATCCCGGCGCACCAAACGGAGTGCTGAACAACGCCGGTCGCAGCACGCCCGGACGGCGCTTTATTCGGTGTGGATCGGCGCGTCCGGATTGAAGGCGTGAAAAGCGAAGGCGAAGTCGACGCCGTAGACCACATCTTCGACGGCGCCCCCGGTGCCGCGCCGTTGCACGGTCACGTTGCCGACGTCGAAGCCTTCGGCGATCACCGCAGTGTCGAGCGCCGAGGCCTGCCCCGGTTCCCAGTTGATCACGATGTCGCCGACGGTAATGGTCTTGCGCTTGCGCAGGAGCGCGAGACTCCACGCCTCCTTGCCGACGGTGACGACACGCTCCAGGGGCGCGATGCCGTCGGGCATTTCGCCGCGGTAGAGCCAGGGCGTCCGCAGGCTGTCGTAGCCGAGATAGGGATTCTCGCCATAGCGCCGCATGCCCGGGCTGTTGGGCACCAGCACGGTGCCCTGCGGCGCGCGGGCGCGGAATTTGGCCCAGGACTCGATGCGCGCCGGCAGGAATTTGAGCGTCGCGCCGGTCAGTTCGCCGACGATCGCTTGGCCGAGGAACTGCTGCCACCAGCTTTCGGTCTGGCGGTCGTACATCACCAGGTCCGAGTTGCGCAGCTTGCCGGTGGTGCCGAACTCGAGCACCCGGCCGCCGAGCCGGCGATCGAACACCACCGCGGCGTTGCACAGCGGACAGAAGGTCACCGCGACCGGCACCCCGCCGACCACGTCGTTGACGATCTCGTGCCACATCAGGACGCGCAGGGGATAGGCGCGGATATCGTCGCCGATGCGGAAGCCGATGACGGGCTCGCGGTCGACGAGGTCGTCGATTTCGGCAACCGTCTTGAACGTCGGCCGGTCGATCGACGGGATGCCGTCTTTGGGCGGGCCGCCCGACAGGATCTCGTTCAGATCGACCGAACGCCGGGTGAAGTCGGTCACCGGCCACTCGTACTTCCACCCGTCCTCGGGCGACGCCTGCACGACGCCGCCATTCACGACGAGCGCGAGAGCGAGCACGGCGAACGCCGCCGCGAGGGGACGGAACCTGCAAAGACGGGACGGCTCGGCATGTCGCATGGGAGCCCTTCGGCGCGGTTGAAGACGTACCGCCAATACTCTGACCGCTCGGGCAAAAACCGGCAAATCAAGCCTCCGTGATGGTGCCTCGGCCGCTTGACAGACGGAAGCGGCAATTTAGTGTGTACACAAACAAGTTTTCCGTGGAGCGGGAGACATGGCAAACCGGGATCGGTCGGACGCGGCGGAAGTCGCGCCGGTGGCAAAGCGGGTACCGTTCGAGACGATCCCGCTGATCGATTTCGGCCCGTTCCGTAGGGGCGCCGCCGCGGACAGGGTACGCGTCGCGCGCGAAATCGGCGATGCCTGTCGTCATGTCGGCTTCTTCTACGTTGCCAATCATGGCGTACCACAGGCGTTGATCGACGCCGTGTTCGGCGAGGCCAGGCGTTTTTTCGCGCTCCCCCATGCGGAAAAAATGCGCATCGAGATCGGCAAATCGTCCAATCACCGCGGCTACTTTCCTCCGGGCGGCGAGAACGTCGATCCCGAGCGCACGATCGACGTCAAGGAAGGGTTCGACATGGCGCTCGAACTCGGGCCGGACGATCCGGACGTGCGCGTCGGCAAGCCGCTGCACGGACCCAACCAGTGGCCCGAAAACCTGCCCGGTTATCGCGAGACGCTGAGCGCCTATTACGATACGATCTGCGGCCTCGGGCGTCTGTTGTGCCGCGCCTTCGCCATCGACCTCGACCTGCCCGAGGATTTCTTCGACGACAAGGTCGACAAGCCGCTCGCCCAGCTTCGCCTCTTGCACTACCCGCCGCAGAGCGGGCCGGTGAGCGAGAGGGAAATGGGGGTCGGCGCGCACTCCGACTACGGCTGCGTCGCCATGCTCTACCAGGACGACGTCGGCGGGCTGCAGCTCATGAACAGCGCCAGCGAATGGATCGCGGCGCCGCCCATTCCCGGCGTCTATGTCTGCAACATCGGCGACATGATGGCGCGCTGGACCAACGACCGGTTCGCCGCGACTCTGCACCGCGTGGTCAACGTTTCGGGCCGCGACCGCTACTCGGCGGTGGTCTTCTTCGATCCCAACTTCGACGTCGAGGTCGCCTGTCTCGAAAGCTGCCAGAGCCCCGACGACCCGCCGCGCTATGCGCCGACGACCTCGGGCGCCCACCTTCTCCGCCGTTTCAACGACACCTTTACCTATCGCAAGGCTTAGGGTCCGTGGCAGGCGCCCGTTCCAGACGGCCCGACGAAAGCGGTGACGGACGGCGCTACGTGCTCGAGGACCAGGTCGGCCATCTCCTGCGACGGGCGCACCAGCGCGCCACCGCCGTCTTCCTCGATCGCATCGGCAACGGTCAGCTCACGCCGATGCAGTGGGCCGCGCTCGTCAAGCTGCGCGACGAGGGGCCGCTGTCGCAGAACCATTTGGGGCGGCTTACGGCAATGGATCCGGCGACGATCCAGGGCGTCGTCCGGCGCCTCCGCCGCCGCGGGCTGATCGAGCGCCGCGCCGACGCGAACGATCGCCGCCGCAGCGTGCTGCGCCTGACGCCGGCGGGCGGGGCGCTCGTCGCCGAGCTCGACACCAACGGTCTCGGCGTCAGCGAAGCGATCCTCGAACCCCTCGACGAGCGCGAACGGCGACTGTTGCTTGCGCTTCTGCGGCGTATCGGCTGAGCGGGAGCGTCGAAGCCGCGCTTCGCGCTTGAACGAGCAGCGGCCTTTCGGGTAATTTGTAGGTATACAAACAATCGGGGTCGGCGGCGCGATCCATGGCCACCTATCTGCGACCGGACGAGCTTGAAGAAGCGCTCGAGGCGCTGGCGGCGGGCGGCCTTACCATCGTCGCCGGCGGCACCGATTTCTACCCGGCGCGCGTCGGCCGGGCGCTCGACGACGGTGTGCTCGACATCACCGGGCTCGGCGCGCTGCGCGGGATCGGCGAAGCGGACGACGCCTTTCGAATCGGCGCGCTCGCGACCTGGAGCGAATTGATTGCGACGCCGCTGCCGCCCTGCTTCGACGGTCTCAAGCGCGCGGCACGCGAGATCGGCGGCGTGCAGGTGCAGAACGCCGGCACGATCTGCGGCAACCTCTGCAACGCCTCGCCCGCAGCCGACGGGGTTCCCAATCTGCTCGCCCTCGATGCGGTCGTCGAAACGGCATCGCGCGACGGGGTCAAGCGCGCACCGCTCGCCCGGTTCATCACCGGCAACCGCGAAACCGTGCTCGGCTGCGACGAGATGGTGACCGCCCTGCTCGTGCCCAAGCCCGCGCGTCCGGCGCGCAGCACCTTCCTCAAGCTCGGTGCGCGGCGCTATCTCGTGATCTCGATCGTCATGGTCGCGGCGGTCGTCGAGGGCGACGGGGCGGTCGCAGCGGCGCGCGTCGCCGTCGGCGCCTGTTCCGCGGTGGCGCGGCGGCTTCCCGAGCTCGAAGCGGCGCTCGTCGGCCGCCCGCTCGACGGAACGCTCGGCGCCGTGGCGAACGAATCGCATCTCGCCGGCCTCAGCCCGATCGACGACGTTCGCGGCAGCGCCGTCTACCGCCACGATGCGGCGCTTACGCTCGTGCGCCGCGCGCTCGACGAGCTTGGGGGCGCGGCATGAACGACGGGACGGTGACGGCGGAGCGGCAGGCGATCCGGTTCACCCTCAACGGCGCCGCCGTCACGGTCGAGGCGCCGCCGATCGCGCGCCTCTCCGGGGTGCTGCGGGGAACGCTCGGGCTCACCGGCACCAAGGTGGGCTGCGACGCCGGCGATTGCGGCGCCTGCACGGTGCTGATCGACGGCGCACAGGTCTGCGCCTGCATGACCCCGGTGGGACAGATCGGGGGGCGCGCGGTCGTCACCGTCGAAGGACTCTCCGAGGACGGCGCGCTGTCGGCGTTGCAGCGCGCCTTTCACCGCCACGGCGCGGCGCAGTGCGGCATCTGCACGCCGGGCATGCTGATGGCGGCGGCCGATCTTCTGCGGCGCAAGACACGGCCCGGCGAGGGCGAGGTAATGGACGCGCTCGGCGGCGTGCTGTGCCGCTGCACCGGCTACCGCAAGATCGTCGAAGCGGTGCTCGACGCCGCCAACGATGCGCCCGAACCGACCGCGCCCGCGGCCGGCGCGGCGGTCGGCGCGCGGCTCCCGAAGGTCGACGGCCACGCCAAGCTGACCGGCGCCGAGCGTTACGGCGACGACGTGGCGCCGGCGGCGGCGCTGTGGCTGCGCGCGGTGCGTTCGCCGCACGCCCATGCGCGCTTCACGCTGGGTTCGCTCGACGGTCTCGGTGCGCGTTTCCCGGGCCTCCAGCGCGTGCTCACCGCGGCCGACGTGCCCGGCAACAACGGCTTCGGCATCTACCCCGACATCAAGGATCAGCCGGTGTTCGCCGACGACTATGTGCGTTATCGCGGCGAAGCGGTGGCGGCGCTGGTCGGCAACGCCGAAACCGTCGCCGCGATCCGCGACGATGACCTGCCGATCACATGGCGGGTCCTCGACGCGATCGACGGCATCGAGGACGCACAGGCTGCCGATGCGCCGACGCTGCATGACGAGAAGCCCGGCAATCTGCTGATCGAAGGGCTGGTCCGGCGCGGCGACGCCGAAGCGGCGCTCGCCGCGGCCGCGTTCGTTGCCGAGGGCAGCTTCGAGACCGGTTTCGTTGAGCACGCCTATATCGAACCCGAAGCCGGCTACGCCCGTCGGCTCGGCGAGCGTATCGAGATCGTCGCTTCGACCCAGACCCCTTACATGGACCAGGCCGAGGTCGCGCAGGTGCTGGGGATCGCGCCCGAGCGGGTGCGGATCGTTCCCACCGCCTGCGGCGGCGGCTTCGGCGGCAAGCTCGACATTTCCCTGCAGCCGCTTGTCGCCGTGGCGGCCTGGCTTCTCGACCGGCCGGTGCGCTGCGTGTACAGCCGGCCCGAATCGATGGCCGCCACGACCAAGAGACACCCGGCGAAGATGACCGCCCGCGCCGCTTGCGACCGCGACGGCCGCCTGACCGCCGTGCGCTTCCACGGCGACTTCGACACCGGCGCCCATGCTTCCTGGGGCCCGACGGTCGCCAACCGCGTGCCGGTTCATGCCAGCGGACCCTACCGCGTGGCGGCGGTCGAGGCGACGACGCGGGCGTTCTACACCAACGGGCCGCCGGCGGGCGCCTTCCGCGGCTTCGGCGTGCCGCAGGCGGCGATCGTCCACGAGGCGCTGATGGACGCGCTCGCCGCCAAGGCCGGTTTCGACCCTCTCGAATTCCGCCTGATCAACGCACTGCGCGCCGGCGACGCGACGGCGACGGGGCAGACGCTCGAGGCGAGCGCCGGTCTGGCGCAGTGTCTCGAAGCGCTCAAGCCGCATTGGACCGTCTTGCGGACCGCAGCCGAGGCGCACAACGCGGCGTCGCGGACGGTCAAGCGCGGCGTCGGGATCGGCTGCATGTGGTACGGCATCGGCAACACCTCGCTCTCGAACCCTTCGACCATGGCGGTCGGGATCGCGCGCGACGGCCGGATCACGCTGTACAACGGGGCGGTCGATATCGGTCAGGGGGCGAACACGATCCTGACGCAGATTTGCGCCGACGCGCTCGGGGTCTCGGTCGACGCCTTCGCGCTCGTCATGGGCGACACCGACTTGACCGAGGATGCCGGCAAGACCTCGGCCTCGCGACAGACCTTCGTGTCGGGCAAGGCCGCCGAACTCGCGGGCGCCGATCTGCGCCGGCAGATCCTGCGCCTCGCCAACGCCGGCGACGATGCCGCGATCCTGCCCGGCGACGGTCGCGTCGAGGTGCGCGACGAAGCCGGCGTGCGGTCGGTCGATCTCGGCGATCTCCCCAAGGACGGCAACGGCGACGTGCTCGTGGGCCGCGGCCATTTCGACCCGCCGACCACGACGCTCGACGCCGACGGTCAGGGCGTGCCCTACGCCACCTACGGCTTCGCCGCGCAACTCGCCGAGGTCGCGGTCGATGTCGAGCTCGGTACGGTGAAAGTCACGCGCATCGTCGCCGCCCACGACGTCGGCCGGGCGATCAACCCGGTTCAGGTCGAGGGCCAGATTCACGGCGGCGTCGCGCAGGGAATCGGGCTGGCGCTGATGGAGGAGTATGTGCCGGGAGCAACCGAGAACCTGCACGACTACCTGATCCCGACCGTCGGCGACGTGCCCGAGATCGCGTGCATCCTGATCGAGGATCCCGAACCGCTCGGCCCCTACGGCGCCAAGGGCATCGGCGAGCCCGCCCTGGTCCCGACGGCGCCGGCGATCCTCGGCGCCATCGAACACGCCGCCGGCGTGCGACTGCGCCGGGTGCCGGCGACGCCCGACCGGGTGCTCGCGGCGCTGCTCGCGGCGCAACGAGACGGCGACGGTGGCTGAGGCCCCGGCCAAGTCCCCGCCTGACGGCATCGTGGTCTGCGACGCCTGTCCGGTGCTGTGCCGCATCCGGCCCGGGCGCACCGGCGCCTGCGACCGTTACGGCAACGTCGACGGCAGGCTGGCGCGCACCGACCCGGTGGTGCTGGCGCGCAAGACGATCGACGAGAACCGCGAGATGGTGCCTTTTCTCGCCAACGACTGGGCCGGCGAACTGATCTCCAAATCGCCGACCTTCGTCACCGGCATCGGATCGGGCACGACCTATCCCGACTACAAGCCAGCCCCGTTCATCGTCGCCGGCGAGCACGAGGGCGTCGACATGGTCACCGTGGTGACCGAGGGCATCTTCAGCTACTGCGGGCTCAAGCTGAAGATCGACACCGACCGCTATATCGGTCCCGAACAGGCGGCGGTGCGGCACGACGGCGAGCAGGTCGGCCACGTGACCACCGCCGAGTACGGCTCGCAGATGCTGGCGCTCGGCGGCGTGCGTCATCTTACCGGCGGTTCGAAGAAGGAAGGCAACGCCACCTGCCGCACCATGCTCGAGCTGTGCAACAAGCAACCGCTCGATCTCGCCATCGACGGCGGCGCAACGCTCACCGTACAGGCCGGCCGGCCGCCGGTGATCGACGGCGTCGAGGAGGAGCGCATGCGGGTGGGCTGCGGTTCGGCGACCATCGGCATGTTCGCCAAGCAGTGGCACGGACAGGCCGACGAAGTGATCGTCGTCGACGACCACATTACCGGAGTGCTCAGCGAGCATCAGGCGGGCCGTTTCCTCGACATCAAGCCGTCGGGCGTGCGGGTGCGCGGCCGGCGCTCGACCCCGGGGCGCTATTTTCAGGTGGCCGAGCCGGGTTCGGGCTGGGGCGGCACCGACATCGACGATCCGCTGACCATCATCGAACGCATCGACCCGAAGGCGGCGTATCCGGGCCTGCGCCTGCTCATGGTCAGCACGACGGGCGAGGACGCCGCGTACTTCGTGCTCGACGAGAAGCTGGAACCGACGCCCGCGATGATGCCCGACGCGCTCGCCGGGGTGGTCGCGCGCATCGGCGAGAACTGTGAGCCGGCGCTGGTCTCGGTGCTGTTCATGGCGGGCGCCGGGGGATCCTTGCGCGCCGGCGTGACCGAGAACCCGGTGCGCCTCACCCGCTCGGTCCGCGAGGCGCTGACCCGCGTCACCTCGGGCGGCGCGCCGGTCTACGTCTGGCCCGGGGGCGGCATCACCTATATGGTCGATGTGACTCGCATGCCCGACAATTCCTTCGGTCATGTGCCGACCCCGGCGCTGGTCGCCCCGATCGAGTTCACGCTGAGGATCGAGGATTACGAGGCGCTTGGGGGTCACATGGCGAGCGTGCGGCGCCTGGCGGACGTGCTCGCGGCCGGGCATGACCACGTGCGCCTTACCGAGTGGCGGGCCGAAAACCCCTGGCCCGGCGCGCCGCCGCGCGATCCCGCCGGAAATTCCTAGCGCGGCGTTCGAGCGTCCTCGTCATTTAACCTGGCACTTGCTTGCAAAGGAAAGTGACTCATTATTCGTCCCCCTCCCCCTGCCCCCTCCCGCCAGGGGAGGGACAAATTATGGCGGGATGTCAAGTTCCTGGCCCGCCCCCTTGATGGGGGAGGGTTGGGTGGGGGTGACACGCGGACTTACGCAACCAAGTACTAGCACCATCCCCAGGCCGGCCGTGATGCTGGATCGGCCGCGGGTGCATTGTGCTATGCTGCGCCGCTCCGTCGGCGAGAGGAGATCCCGGTGATTCCACGCTACAGCCGGCCCGAGATGGCCGTGATCTGGGCGCCCGAGACGCGCTACCGTATCTGGTTCGAGATCGAGGCGCACGCCTGCGACGCGCTCGCCGGGCTCGGCGTCA
>JBHHZM010000079.1:0-14418 GCA_046758065.1 Alphaproteobacteria bacterium
TGTCGAGCATCATGACGACGAAGAGGAACAGCACCGCGACCGCGCCGACGTAGACGATCACCAGGATCATCGCCAGGAACTCGGCGCCCAGCAGGACGAACAGGCCGGCCGAGCTGAAGAACGCAAGAATGAGGAACAGCACCGAGTGCACCGGGTTGCGCGCGGCGATCACCAGCACGCCGGCGCCGATGGTGACGGCGGCGAAGAAGTAAAAGGCGAGCGTGGCGACGATCATGGCGCCACCCGGCCCGTTGTCGTGTTCGTGCACCTCACTACGGTCTTCATCGGTAGGGCGCGTCGGCTTCGAGGTTTCGGGCGATTTCGGTCTCCCAGCGATCGCCGTTGTCGAGCAGCTTTTCCTTGTCGTAGAGTAGTTCCTCGTGGGTCTCGGTGGCGTACTCGAAGTTCGGTCCCTCGACGATGGCGTCCACCGGGCAGGCTTCCTGACAGTAGCCGCAGTAGATGCACTTGGTCATGTCGATGTCATAGCGCGTGGCCCGCCGGCTGCCGTCCTCGCGCGGCTCCGCCTCGATGGTGATGGCGAGCGCCGGACAGACCGCTTCGCAGAGCTTGCAGGCGATGCAGCGCTCCTCGCCGTTGGGATAGCGTCGCAGCGCGTGCTCGCCGCGGAAGCGCGGGCTCAACGGCCCTTTCTCGTAAGGATAGTTGAGCGTGACCTTGCGGCGGAAGAAATAGCGCAGCGTCACCGCCATGCCCGAAGCGAGTTCGGTGAGCAGCAGCGTCCGCGCGGCGCGATCGAGAAAAGCCATGAGCCGCTCCTTACCTCTCCCCTCCACCGGGCGTGATCATTGCGGCAGCCAGCCGAAGGCGACCAGCGCGCCGGAATAACCGACGACGGCGACCAGCGAGATCGGCAGAAACACCTTCCAGCCGAGCCGCATGAGCTGATCGTAGCGATAGCGTGGAAAGGTCGCGCGCACCCAGAGGAAAACGAACAGCAGCGCGAAGACCTTGAGCGAAAACCAGATCGGCCCCGGTATCCAGTTGAGCGGCGCGACATCCAGCGGCGGCAGCCAGCCGCCGAGGAACAGGATCGTCGTCATGCCACACATCAGGATCATGTTGGCGTACTCGCCGAGGAAGAACAGCGCGAAGGTCATCGCCGAATACTCGACGTTGTAGCCGGCGACCAACTCGGCCTCGGCCTCCGGCAGGTCGAACGGCGCACGGTTGGTCTCGGCCAGCGTCGATACGAAAAAGACGATGAACATCGGAAACAGCGGAATGAAGAACCACAGATCGCGCTGCGCCAGCACAATGTCGCTGAGCCTGAGCGATCCGACGCAGACCAGCACCGTGACGATCACGAAACCCATCGAGATCTCGTACGACACCATCTGCGCCGCCGAACGCAATGCGCCGAGGAAGGCGTAGCGCGAATTGCTCGCCCAGCCCGCCATGATGATGCCGTAGACGCCGAGCGACGAGATGGCGAAGAGATAAAGGATGCCGACGTTGATGTCGGCGAGCACGAGACCGTCGCCGAACGGAATCACCGCCCAGGCGACGAGGCTGAGAACGAAGGTGAGGACCGGCGCCAAGAGGAACACCACCTTGTTGGCGCCCGTCGGGATGATGGTTTCCTTGGTCAGCAGCTTGAGTGCATCGGCGATCGGTTGCAACAGCCCGAACGGGCCGACGACGTTGGGGCCCTTGCGAATCTGCATGGCGCCGATCACCTTGCGCTCGGCGTAGGTGAGATAGGCGACGCTGAGCAAAAGGGGCACGAGGATCGCCAGGATGCCGGCGACGATCAGCACCGTGGGCCAGACGTAAACTTGCCAGAAGTCAGCCATCGGTGCCGGTCGCCTCCCCGCGCGGACTGACGAACGCGGCTGTGCACTCGGCCATCGTCGGCGAGGCGCGGCTGATCGGATCGGTCATGTAGAAGTTGGCGACCGGGCTCGTGAACGGCGCCGGGTCCATGTCGCCGGGCGCGCCGAACGTTCCCCACTCGGCCGGCGACAGCGTGTCGATCTCGCGCAGGCGGGGCGCAATCTCGGCCATGCGTTCGCGAAGCGCGTCGATCGAATCGTAAGGCAGCGCCCTGTCCAGAGCGCCCGATAGCGCCCGCAAAATCTTCCAGTCCTCGCGCGCCTCGCCGGGCGGAAAGACGGCGCGCCGGGTCTGCTGCGTCCGGCCCTCGGTGTTGACATAGGTCGCGTTTTTCTCGGTATAGGCCGCGCCGGGCAGAATCACGTCGGCGCGCTGCGCCCCGGCGTCGCCGTGGTGGCCCTGGTAAATCACGAAGGCGTTGCCGAGACGGCGGGTGTCGATCTCGTCGGCGCCGAGCAGATAAACCACGTCGATCTCGCCCGCCTGCGCGCCCGCGACGATGCCGGCGACATCCCTGCCCCCGGTTTCCGGCACCAGCCCGAGGTCGAGCCCGGCGACGCGCGCGGCCGCAGTGTGCAGCACGTTGAAGCCGTTCCAGCCGTCGCCCAGCATGCCGCAGTCCTCGGCGATGCGCCGGGCGGCGGCAAGCACCGCCGCGCCGTCGGGCCGCGCGAGCGCGCCCATGCCGACGATGATTATCGCCCGTTCAGCCGCTTTGAGCGTCCGGGCAAAGGAATGATCGCCCGCCGCGATTTCGGCGAGGGTTTCGGGCCCGGCGCCGAGATGCTCGTATTTGTAGGTGAGATCGGCCGCGGGCCCGACGACCCCGATCCTGAAGCCGCCCGCAACATAGCGCTTGCGCAGCCGCGCGTTGATGATCGGCGCCTCGCGGCGCGGATTGCTGCCAACGATCAGGCAGGCGTCGGCCCGCTCGATGCCGGCGATCGTGGTGTTGAACAGATAGCCGGCGCGGCAGTCCGCGTCGAGCTTCGCCCCGTCCTGCCGGCAGTCGAGGTGCGGCGAACCGAGCGCCGACATCAGGTCCTTCAGTGCGCACATCGCCTCGGCGTCGGCCAGGTCGCCGGCGATGGCGGCTATATGCTCGCCCGCGGCGGCTTCGAGACGCTTGGCGACTACGGTGAATGCTTCGTCCCAGCCCACCGGCTCGAGCCGGCCCTCGCGCCGCAGCATCGGCGTATCGAGACGCTGCACGCGAAGACCGTCACAGGCGAACCGGGTCTTGTCGGAAATCCATTCCTCGTTGACCTCGTCGTTGAGGCGCGGCAGCACGCGCAGCACCATGGGGCCGCGCGCATCGACCCGGACGTTGCTGCCGACGGCGTCGAGAACGTCGATCGATTCGGTGCGCGTGAGTTCCCAGGGACGGGCGTGAAAGGCGTAAGGCTTCGACGTCAGCGCGCCGACCGGACAGAGGTCGATGATGTTGCCCGACAGCTCCGAGCTCAGTCCCTTTTCGATATAGGTGTCGATTTCC
This sequence comes from Alphaproteobacteria bacterium, assembly GCA_046758065.1. Taxonomy (GTDB): domain Bacteria; phylum Pseudomonadota; class Alphaproteobacteria; order JAAXGF01; family JAAXGF01; genus JBHHZM01. The sequence continues at coordinate 3,353 of JBHHZM010000079.1, forward strand.
ATGCGTTCGCCGCGATGAACCGCACCAAGCTCGTGGACGCCGGCGACGTCGTCCATGAAGCGGATGCAACGCGTGCAGTGGATGCAGCGCGTCATCAGGGTCTTGACCAGCGGTCCGAAGTCCTTTTCCCTGACCGCGCGCTTGTTGTCGGCGAAGCGGTTGAGACCCCGGCCATAGGCCATCGCCTGATCCTGCAGGTCGCACTCGCCGCCCTGATCGCAGATCGGGCAGTCGAGCGGATGATTGATGAGCAGGAACTCCATCACGCCCTCGCGCGCCTTCCTGACCTGCGGGGTATCGGTGCGGATCACCATGCCCTCGCCCACCGGCATGGCGCAGGACGCGATCGGCTTGGGCGAGCGCTCCATCTCGACCAGACACATGCGGCAGTTGCCGGCGATCGCCAGGCGCTCGTGATAACAGAAACGGGGGATCTCGACGCCGGCGAGTTCGCAGGCCTGGAGCACCGTGAGGCCGGACTCGACTTCGATCTCGCGTCCGTCGATCGTCAGCTTCGGCATGGCGCTTCCCTACGCCGCTTCCGAGGCGCCGGCGCGCTCGGCGATGCGGCGCTCGAGCTCGGGGCGGAAATGACGGATGAGGCCCTGGATCGGCCAGGCGGCGGCGTCGCCCAGCGCACAGATCGTATGTCCCTCGACCTGAGTGCTGACGTCGAGCAACACGTCGATATCTTCCTTGTCGGCGTCGCCGCGCACCAGACGCTCCATCATGCGCCACATCCAGCCGGTTCCTTCCCGGCACGGCGTGCACTGGCCGCAGCTTTCATGCATGTAAAAGTGCGAAAGTCGGGCGATCGCCGCGACGATATCGGTCGATTTGTCCATGACGATTACCGCCGCCGTTCCCAGGCCCGACTTCACCGCGATCAACGAATCGAAGTCCATGAGCTGGGTGTCGCAAATCGCCTTCGGGATCAGCGGCACCGACGAGCCGCCGGGGATCACCGCCAGGAGGTTATCCCAGCCGCCGCGCACGCCGCCCGCGTGCTTCTCGATGAGCTCCTTCAGCGGGATGCCCATTTCCTCTTCGACGTTGCACGGGGCGTTGACGTGACCGGAGATGCAGAACAGCTTGGTGCCGGTGTTCTTGGGACGTCCGAGACCGCCGAACCATACCGCGCCGCGGCGCAGTATCGTCGGCGCGACCGCGATCGTCTCCACGTTGTTGACCGTCGTTGGACAACCCCAGACCCCGGCGGCGGCCGGAAACGGCGGCTTGAGGCGCGGCTGACCTTTCTTGCCTTCGAGGCTTTCGATCAGCGCCGTTTCCTCGCCGCAGATATAAGCGCCGGCGCCGCGATGAAGATAGACGTCGAAATCGTAGCCCGAGCCGCAGGCGTCGCGACCGATCAGCCCGGCCTCATAAGCCTCGTCGATCGCCGCCTGCAGCCGCCGCGCCTCGGCGACGAACTCGCCGCGGATATAGATGTACGCGGCGCAGGCACCCATGGCGAAGCCGGCGAGCAACGCGCCCTCGACCAGCTTCTGCGGGTCGTTGCGCATGATCTCGCGGTCTTTGCAGGTGCCGGGTTCGCTCTCGTCGGCGTTGATCACGAGATACGCCGGTCGGCCGTCGGATTCCTTCGGCATGAACGACCATTTGAGCCCGGTCGGAAACCCCGCGCCGCCGCGCCCGCGCAGCGCCGAGTTCTTGATTTCGTTGACGATCCAGTCGCGACCCTTGGCCATGATGTCCTTGGCGCCGTCCCAGTCGCCGCGCCGCCGCGCCGCCGCAAGGCGCCAGTCGTCCTGGCCGTAGAGGTTGGTGAAGATGCGATCGTCGTCTCGCAGCATCACGGTCCCTCCTCGCGTCCAACGTCGTCGAGCGTCTTGAGCGTCGTCGGCCCGCTAACCGGTTCCGAATTCCTGCGGCCGATCTGCGAGCCGGTCGCAGGCGTTTCGCCGCGTTTCAACGCCTCAAGCAGACGCCGGGTGCTGTCAGCATCGAGATCTTCGTAGTAATCGTCATTGATTTGAATCATCGGCGCATTGCAGCACGCGCCGAGGCATTCGACCTCGACCAGCGTAAACAGGCCGTCCTCGCTGGTCCCGCCGACCTCGACGCCGGCAACCTCGCGGCAGGCGGCGAGGATTTCGTCCGAACCACGCAGCCAGCACGGGGTCGTCCGGCAGACCTGAACCAGGTACTTGCCCACCGGCTTCAGGTTGAACATGGTGTAGAAGGTCGCGACCTCGTAGACCCGAATACGCGGCATCGCCAGCAGATCGGCCACGTGATCGAGCGCCGCGCGCGGCAGCCAGCCGGCGTTCTGGCGCTGGGCGAGATCGAGCAGCGGCAGGACCGCGCTCGCCTGGCGTCCTTCGGGATATTTGGCGACGATCGCCTTGGCCTTTGCGGCGTTCTCGGCCGTGAAGGCGAAATCGCGGCCGGCGGCGCCGTTTGCACCGCTCACCGGTCGATCTCCCCGAAAACGATATCCTGGGTGCCGATGATCGTCACCACGTCGGCCAGCATGTGACCCCGCGACATGAAATCGAGCCCTTGCAAATGCGCGAAACCGGGCGCGCGAATCTTGCAGCGGTACGGCCGGTTGGTGCCGTCGGCGACGAGATAAACGCCGAACTCGCCCTTGGGCGCCTCGACTGCGGTGTAGGTCTCGCCTTCCGGCACGCGGTAGCCCTCGGTGTAGAGCTTGAAATGGTGGATCAGCGCCTCCATCGAGCGCTTCATTTCGGCGCGTGGCGGCGGCGCGATCTTACGGTCGTGGGTGATGACCGGACCGCCGGGCATATCGTCGAGGCACTGCGCGATGATCCGCAGGGACTGGCGCATCTCCTCGATCCGCTGAAGGTACCTGGAATAGCAGTCGCCCTGCTTGCCCACGGGAATATCGAAGTCCAGTCGATCGTAAACATCGTAGGGCTGCGCCTTGCGCAGGTCCCAGGCGATGCCCGAGCCGCGCAGCATGGGGCCGCTGAAGCCCCAGTCCATGGCCTGCTCGGGTGTGACGACGCCGATGTCGACGGTGCGCTGCTTCCAGATGCGGTTCTCGGTCAGTACGGTTTCGATCTCGTCGAGGCGCTCGGCGAAGGTCGGGAGAAAGGCGCGAATGCGTTCGTCCAAACCGGCGGGGATGTCCTGGTGAACGCCGCCCGGGCGAATGTAAGCGGCGTGCATGCGCGCGCCCGACGCCGCCTCGTAAAACTCCATCAGTGTTTCGCGGTCCTCGAACATCCACAGGAACGGCGTCATCGCCCCGACGTCGAGGGCGTGGGTCGACAGCCACAGCAGATGATTGAGCAATCGCGTGATCTCGGCGAACATGACGCGGATGTACTGCGCCCGCAACGGCACCTCGCAGCCCAGGAGCTTTTCGACCGCAAGACTGTAGCAGTGCTCCTGCGCCATCATGGAAACGTAATCGAGGCGGTCGAAGTACGGCAGCGCTTGCAGGTAGGTCTTGTGCTCGATCAGCTTCTCGGTACCGCGGTGCAGAAGCCCGATATGCGGGTCGGCCCGTTCGATCACCTCTCCGTCCATCTCGAGTACGAGACGCAATACCCCGTGCGCGGCCGGGTGCTGCGGCCCGAAGTTGAGGGTGAGGTTCCTGATCTGCACCTCAGCCATCGCCGGGCTCCGCCTTCTCGTCGCCGGGCAGAACGTAGTGCGCGCCTTCCCACGGACTGAGAAAATCGAAACTGCGGAATTCCTGGGTCAGCTTGACCGGCTCGTAGACCACCCGCTTCTGCTCGTCGTCGTAGCGCATCTCGACGAAGCCGGTGAGCGGGAAGTCCTTGCGCAACGGATGGCCCTCGAAGCCGTAGTCGGTAAGAATGCGGCGCAGATCGGGATGGCCGGAAAAATAGATGCCGAAGAGATCCCACGCCTCGCGCTCCCACCAGCCGGCCGAGTTGAACACCCCGGTAACCGAAGGAACCGGCGCTTCCTCGTCGGTCGTGAGTTTGACGCGAACGCGCTGGTTATGCTGTACGCTCAAGAGGTTGTAGACGACCTCGAAGCGCTCTTCCCGTTCGGGGTAATCGACGCCGCAGACGTCCATCAGGCATTTGAACTGGCAACCCGCGTCGTCTCGCAGGAAGCAGAGCACCCGGACGATCGCACTGCGCTGCACGCGGACGGCGAGCTCTCCGTGCGCGATCTCGGTATCGACGACATCCTCCGGCAGCGCCGCAGCAATGTGATCGCCTAGTTCCCTGAGCGCTTCCGACACGGTGTTACCGGTTCAACTCGAACGATCAGCGGGTGATGGTGCCGGTGCGCCGGATCTTCTTCTGCAGTTGCAGAATGCCGTAGAGCAGCGCTTCGGCGGTTGGTGGGCAACCGGGAACGTAGATGTCGACCGGTACGATACGGTCGCAGCCGCGGACCACGGAGTACGAGTAATGATAATAGCCGCCGCCGTTGGCGCAGCTTCCCATGGAGATCACCCAGCGTGGCTCGGGCATCTGGTCGTAGACCTTGCGAAGCGCCGGCGCCATCTTATTGCAGAGCGTGCCGGCGACGATCATCACGTCGGACTGGCGCGGACTGGGCCGGAATATGATGCCGAAGCGGTCGAGGTCGTAGCGGCTGGCCGCCGTATGCATCATCTCGACCGCGCAACAGGCGAGGCCGAAGGTCATCGGCCAGAGCGAACCGGTGCGCGCCCAATTCACGAGCTTGTCGAGCTGAGCGACGATGAACCCCTTTTCGGCGATCGTGTCGCTCACGGAACGCAGCAGCGCATCCTGATCGGGACCCGGCGCGAGTGGCGCCGTCGAGCCGGCAACCATCGCGTCCTTCACTCCCATTCGAGCGCGCCTTTCTTCCACTCGTAGATGAAGCCGATGGTGAGCACGGCGAGAAAAATCATCATCGACCAGAAACCGAATATCCCGATATCCCCGAGCACCGTCGCCCAGGGAAAGAGAAAGGCGACTTCGAGATCGAAAATGATGAACAGCAACGTCACCAGATAAAAGCGCACATCGAAACGCCCGCGCGTATCGGAGAAGGCGTCGAAGCCGCATTCGTAGGGGGAAAGCTTCTCGTTGTCGGGGCGCTGCGACGCGATGACGTAAGAAGCGCCGACAATGGCAACGGCAATGGCCACGGCGATGGCGAAAAACAGGAGAATCGGCAGGTACTCAACCAGCATCGATTCCATGACACCCTCGCACCGTCAGACCACTCGTCAACGCGTTACCGGGACCGACGATCACAATAGACATAGGACTACCCGGCGACGAGTCCAACGCGTGTGCGGCGCCCCGATGCCGACCGACAAGTCCCGCCGCGACAAACCGGTCCCGGACGGTGGCGGGAGTGACGGGACTCGAACCCGCGACCTCCGGCGTGACAGGCCGGCGCTCTAACCAATCTGAGCTACACCCCCGGGTCACGACCCCCGGCGGGCCCCGTGTACTGCACGGTCTGAAGAGTGTCAAGGCGCTTGGAACCGTGCGCCCCGGAGCCTCTGTGTCCTGCTTTCGGCAAACAAAACAACGCCCAGTGGTGGGCGATGACGGGCTCGAACCGCCGACCTCCTCGGTGTAAACGAGGCGCTCTCCCGACTGAGCTAATCGCCCGCGGTCGTCACAAATTCAAGCACAGAATAATGCCGGCCATCCACCGACAGCCGGCATTACCGTTGTGGCGGCGAACCGGCTATCTGTTCACCGATTCCTTCAGGGCCTTGCCGGCCTTGAACTTCGGCTGTTTCGAAGCCGCGATCTGGATAGGCTCTCCAGTACGGGGGTTGCGGCCCCGGCTCGCAGCGCGATGGGCAACACTGAAGGTTCCGAACCCGACGAGTCGAACCTCGTTGCCCCCCGCCAACGAAGTGGTAATCGAGTCGAACACGCCATCGACCGCCTTGCTTGCATCGGTTTTGCTCAAACCGGCGGTGTCGGCAACCTTCGCGATCAGATCGTTCTTGTTCACAGTGACGCCCCCTCCGAGAAATTGAAATTCAGTTTATGTATGCGGCGACGCTGAAAGGCGGTGGAAGTGTAAGCCTGACAGCGCGGCCGCGTCAATGGTTCGCGCGCGCAAATCAACGCTTCGCGGCGGTACACGACGTATGGAACGCTTCTCCAACAAAATTTCGATGACCGCCGTACTTTGGATCACGCAAAGTTGAACTCAGTGCGTGACGATCCCGCCGATCTCCCCTTCGGCGGGACCTGAGGACAGTTGCCCGACTGCCTCGCCCTCGGGCCATTCTATCGCCTCCGGTTCGCGCACGAGCGCATGATGGAGCACCTCGTCGACCTCCGCCACCGAAATGATTTCGAGCCCGCGTTTGACGTTGTCCGGAATCTCGGCGAGATCCTTCTCGTTTTCCTTCGGGATCAGCACGGTCTTGATATTCCCGCGCAACGCGGCGAGCAATTTTTCCTTGAGGCCGCCGATCGGCAGGATACGGCCACGCAACGTGATCTCGCCGGTCATCGCCACCGTGCCCCGCACGGGAATGCCGGTGAGCACGGAGACGATTGAGGTGCACATCGCAACACCTGCCGACGGCCCGTCCTTCGGCGTCGCGCCCTCGGGGATGTGCACGTGGATATCGGTCTTTTCGAAGATTGTCGGCTTGACGCCGAATCGCGCCGCCCGCGAGCGTACGAAGCTGTCGGACGCCTGCACCGATTCGCGCATCACATCGCCGAGCTTGCCCGTGATCATGACTTTGCCCTTGCCCGGCAGGGTGACTGCCTCGATCGACAGAAGCTCGCCGCCGACCTCGGTCCAGGCGAGCCCGGTGGTGACGCCGATGAGATCCTCGTGCTCGGCCTCGCCATAACGGTAACGCGTCACTCCGGCGTACTTTTCGAGGTTGCGCCGCGTCACCTTGATGCGTTTGACCTTATCCAGCAGGATTTCCTTAGTCGCCTTGCGCGCCAGGTTGGCCAGTTCGCGTTCGAGATTGCGCACGCCCGCCTCGCGCGTGTAATAGCGGATCAGGTCGCGCAACGCCTCGTTCGAGATCGACCACTCGCCTTTCTTCAGGCCGTGCGCCTTAACCTGTTTGGGGATGAGGTGCCGTTTGGCGATCTCGACCTTCTCGTCCTCGGTGTATCCGGAAAGACGGATGACCTCCATGCGGTCGAGCAGCGGCTGTGGAATGCGCAGTGTATTTGCCGTGGTGACGAACATCACGTCGGAGAGATCGTAGTCGACCTCGAGGTAGTGGTCGTTGAAGGCAATATTTTGTTCGGGATCGAGCACTTCGAGCAGCGCCGAAGCCGGATCACCGCGCCAATCGGCACCAATCTTGTCGACCTCGTCGAGCAGAAACAACGGGTTCGACGATTTCGCCTTCTTCATCGACTGTACGATCTTGCCCGGCATCGAACCGATGTAGGTTCGGCGATGGCCACGGATCTCGGCCTCGTCGCGGACGCCGCCGAGCGACATGCGCACGAAGTTGCGCCCCGTGGCGCGTGCGATCGACTTACCGAGCGACGTCTTGCCCACGCCGGGCGCGCCCACGAAACAGAGGATCGGCCCCTTCATCTTGCTCTGGCGCTGCTGAACGGCGAGGTATTCGAGGATCCGCTCCTTGACTTTCTCGAGGCCATAATGATCGGCGTCGAGCACCTTCTGGGCGGCACGAATGTCTTTCTTGATCCGCGAACGCTTCTTCCAGGGAATCGACAACATCCAGTCGAGGTAGTTTCGCACCACCGTCGACTCGGCCGACATCGGGCTCATGCTGCGTAGCTTCTTGACCTCGCCCAGCGCCTTCTCGCGCGCCTCCTTCGAGAGCTTGGTCTTCTTGATGCGGTCTTCGTACTCACCGACCTCGTCGCGACCGTCTTCGCCTTCGCCGAGTTCCTTCTGGATCGCCTTGAGCTGCTCGTTGAGATAGTACTCGCGCTGGGTCTTCTCCATCTGCCGCTTGACCCGGTTGCGGATTTTCTTCTCGACCTGGAGCACGCCGATCTCGCCTTCCATGAACGAGTAGACGCGCTCGAGCCGTTCGGCTACCGATTCGATTTCGAGGAGATCCTGCTTTTCGGCGACGCGCACGGTAAGGTGCGAGGCGACCGTATCCGCGAGCTTGCTGGGATCGTCGATCTGGTTGATCGAGACCAGCACCTCGGGCGGAATCTTCTTGTTGAGCTTTACGTACTGCTCGAACTGGGTGATCACCGAACGCCCCAGCGCCTCGAGCTCGCGGGTGTCGCTCTCCTTCTCGAGCATCAGCTCGGCGTAGGCCTGGAAAAATTCGGCGTTCTCGGTGAAGTGGATGATACGAGCCCGCGGCCCGCCTTCGACCAGCACCTTAACCGTGCCGTCGGGGAGCTTGAGCAACTGCAGCACGGTGCCCACGGTGCCCACCCGGAAAATGTCGTCGACGCTCGGGTCGTCCTGCGCCGCATCCTTCTGGGCGACGAGCATGATCTGCTTGTCGTCCTTCATCACATCCTCGAGCGCCCGCACCGACTTCTCACGGCCGACGAACAGCGGCACGATCATGTGTGGGAAAACGACGATGTCGCGCAGCGGCAGAACGGGGTAGAGCGAACCGTGTACAGTGGTCAAAACGTCACCTCAGGTCTTAACCGGCGGGACCGGAATGCGAAAGAGACGAGCCGTGGCGGCGGTCACCGTAGAGGTGGTGCAAACGCGCCATCCGTTCAAGGGCGTCAGGAAGCGTTGGAACCCAGCTCCTCGCGCCGGTCGGCATAGATCAGGAGCGGCTTCACCCGGCCCTCGGCAACCTCGCGGTTGATGACCACCTCCTCGACGCTGTCGTAGCTCGGCAACTCGAACATCGGATCGAGAAGAATGCTCTCGAGGATTGAACGCAGGCCGCGGGCACCGGTTTTCCGGGCGATCGCCTTACGGGCGATCTCGCGCAGCGCATCGTCGGAGAACGTAAGCTCCACGTCTTCCATCTCGAACAGGCGCTGGAACTGCTTGACCAGCGCGTTCTTCGGTTTGGTGAGAATCTCGACCAGCGCGTCCTCGTCGAGGTCCTCGAGCGTCGCGATCACCGGCAGTCGACCGACGAACTCGGGGATCAGGCCGAACTTCAGCAGGTCTTCGGGCTCGATGCCGCGCAGGATTTTGCCGGTCCGGCGCTCGTCGGCCGCCCGTACGTCGGCGCCGAAACCGATCGCGGTGCCACGACCGCGCCCCGAGATGATCTTTTCGAGACCCGAGAACGCGCCTCCGCAAATAAACAGGATGTCCGTCGTATCGACCTGGAGAAACTCCTGCTGCGGGTGCTTGCGCCCGCCCTGCGGTGGGACCGAGGCGACCGTCCCCTCCATGATCTTCAGAAGCGCCTGCTGGACCCCTTCGCCCGAAACGTCGCGGGTGATCGAGGGATTGTCTGATTTGCGCGAAATCTTGTCGACCTCGTCGATGTAGACGATGCCGCGCTGGGCGCGCTCGACGTTGTAGTCGGCGGACTGCAGCAGCTTGAGGATGATGTTCTCGACGTCCTCGCCGACATAGCCGGCCTCGGTGAGCGTCGTCGCGTCGGCCATGGTGAAGGGCACGTCGAGGATGCGCGCAAGCGTCTGCGCAAGAAGCGTCTTGCCGCAGCCCGTCGGACCGACCAGAAGAATGTTCGACTTGGCGAGTTCGACGTCGTTCGACTTGGCGCCGTGGTTCAGACGCTTGTAATGGTTGTGAACCGCGACCGAAAGCACGCGCTTGGCATAGGTCTGACCGATGACGTAGTCGTCGAGCACCCGGCAGATGTCGGACGGCGACGGCACGCCGTCGCGCGACTTGACGAGCGCGCTTTTGTGCTCCTCGCGGATGATGTCCATGCACAGCTCGACGCATTCATCGCAGATGAACACCGTCGGCCCGGCGATCAGCTTGCGCACCTCGTGCTGGCTCTTACCGCAGAAGGAGCAGTAGAGGGTGTTCTTGGAATCGCCGCCACTGGACTTGTTCATGGCTACCCCATCAATCGACTGGTCACGCCAAACAACATGTTAGCCAACCGGCGCGGTACAACACAACATCTGAAACGCACGCCGGTGCAGCGCGGCGCATTTGGACCCGAAACCGCGTTGGCGGCTGCCTGTTGGTCCCGAATCGCAAGGATTCTAGGATTCCGCTATCAAAGAAGCGTTAATTGCCGGAGTCGGGAGTGTTCTCGTTTTCTTCTTTTTTATTTTCATCTTCCGAAATTGGCGGCCGTTTCACGATGACCTCGTCGATGAGACCGAAGTCCTTGGCCTCCTCGGCGGTCATGAACTTGTCGCGATCCATGTTGCTTTCGATCACCGACAGCGGCTGACCCGTGTGGTTGACATAGATCTCGTTGAGCCGGGCGCGCATGGCCAGAATCTCCAGGGCGTGAATCTCGATGTCCGTCGCTTGACCCTGAGCGCCGCCCGACGGCTGGTGGATCATGATGCGTGCATGCGGCAGCGCGAACCGTTGCTCGGGAGCGCCGGCGGCGAGCAGCAGCGAAGCCATCGACGACGCCTGACCGACGCAAAGCGTCTGCACGCTCGGCCGGATATACTGCATGGTATCGTAGATCGCGAGGCCCGAGGTCACGATCCCCCCCGGCGAGTTGATGTAGAACGAGATGTCCTTGGTCGGATTGTCGGCCTCGAGGAACAGGAGTTGCGCCGTCACCAGGCTGGCGACGCCGTCGTCGACCGGGCCGGTAAGGAAGACGATGCGCTCCTTCAGCAGCCGCGAATAGATGTCGTAGGCCCGCTCCCCGCGCGAGGTCTGTTCGACCACCATGGGGACCAGGTAGTTCATGTGGGTGTCAATCGGGTCTCGCATGTCCGTCACTTTCATCGCGGCCGGTCCGTCGCGCGGTCCGTGTTCAAGGTTTACCCCGCCTTCGCTTTCTCCTTGCCGGCGGCGCCCCTGGCGGCTTTCTTCGCAGGCTTCTTGCCCGCACCCGCCGCACCCTTCTTCGCCGGTTTCCTGGCGGCCTTCCCGGCGGATTTCTTGGACTTCGCCTTGGCGCGCGGCCCGGTTTCCGGATCGCGCAGGAGTTCCCCGACCGGAACCTTCTCTTCGTCGACCTGGGCCATCTCAAGGATAAAGTCGATCACCTTGTCCTCGAATATCGGCGCCCGCAGTTCGCT
>JBHHZM010000080.1:0-14225 GCA_046758065.1 Alphaproteobacteria bacterium
CGATGGCCGGCGAGAATCTGCCGCGCGGCGGATCGGTCGGCTACGAGGTGTTCGACAACACCGATTCGCTCGGCGCGACGCGCACCATGCAGAACATCAACCTGCTGCGCGCACTGGAAGGCGAACTCGCGCGCACCATCGGCGCGCTTTCGCCGATCGCCGCGGCGCGCGTGCATCTGGTGCTGCCGAAGCGCGCGCTGTTCAATCGCGACCGCACCGAACCGAGCGCCTCGATCGTCGTCACCCACGAACCGGGAAGCCGGCTCAACAAGGCCCAGGTCATCGCGGTTCAGAACCTCGTCGCCGCGGCGGTGCCGGGGCTCAAGGTTTCGCGCATTTCGATCGTCGACAACGACGGCACGCTGCTGGCCCGCAGCGGCAATGGCGAGGACGACCCCGCGCTGGCGACGCTCGAGGCCCAGGACCGGCGTGCGGCCATCGAAACGCGCCTCAAGAACACGATCGAGGAACTGCTCGAACGTTCGGTCGGTGTCGGCAAGGTCCGCGCCGAGGTCAATGCCGAGGTCGATTTCGATCACATTACCACGGTCGAGGAGATTTACGATCCGGACGGTCAGGTCGCGCGGTCGATCCAGAGCGTCGAGGAAGAAGGCTCGAGTTCGGAACAGGATGCGGCCAACGACGTCAGCGTCGCCAACAGCCTGCCCGACGCCAACGTGACGCAAACGCCCGGCGCACGCGCCGCCAACAGCACCACCCGCACCGAAGAAACGACCAATTTCGAGATTTCCAAGACGGTCCGCAACCACATCCGCGAGAGCGGTACGATCAAACGGTTGTCGGTGGCGGTCCTCGTCGACGGCGTCTACACGACCGACGCCAACGGCGAGCGCACCTACCAGCCGCGCGGCGACCAGGAAATGCAGAAGCTCGCCGCTCTGGTGCGCTCGGCCATCGGTTTCGACGAGAAGCGCGGCGATACGCTTGAACTCGCCAACATGCAGTTCAGCACCGTCGAGGCCCCGGAGCCGATTGCGCCGCCGTTGTTCAACCTCGGCAAGGGCGATTACTTCAAGATCGCCGAGATCGCCGTGCTGTTCATCGTCGGCCTGTTGGTCATTCTGCTCGTCTTGCGGCCGTTAGCGACCCAACTGCTCAGTCCGCCCTCGCGCGGTGCCTTTGCTGGCGAGGGCGGCGCGCAGGCCGCGCTGCCGCCGGCGGGCGAGACCGCACAGATCGCCGCGCAGCCGGAGGGCGAGGAGAGCGATATCGATATCGAGAATGTCGAGGGCCGGGTCAAGCATTCGACGATCAAGAAGGTTGGCGAGATCGTCGACAACCACCCCGACGAAGCTCTCGGCATCATCCGCAACTGGCTCTATCAGGAAGCGTAGTCGGGAGTCGCGGACATGCCATCGGTGCCGGACTACCGTACCCTAAGCGGCCCCGACCGCGCCGCCATCTTCATGCTCTCGCTGAGCGAGGAGCAGGCGAGCCAGTTGTTCTCGTTGATGGACGACGAAGAGATTCGCGAGCTCTCGCAACGCATGTCGACGCTCGGGAACGTGCCCAGCGAAACCGTCGAACGGCTGTTCGTCGACTTCGCCGAAAAAATCACCAAAACCGGTTCGCTCGTCGGCAGCTACGACTCGGTCGAGCGGTTGCTCTCCAAGACGCTGGATGCCGAGCGCGTCGAACTGATCATGGAGGAGATTCGAGGCCCGGCCGGCCGCACCATGTGGGACAAGCTGGGCAACGTCAACGAGACGGTGCTCGCGAACTACCTGAAGAACGAGTACCCGCAGACGGTCGCCGTCGTCGTTTCCAAGATCAGGTCCGACCACGCCGCGCGCGTCCTTGCCGCCCTGCCCGAGGACTTCTCGATGGAAGTGGTAATGCGCATGCTGCGTATGGAGGCGGTGCAGAAGGGCGTGCTCGACGACGTTGAAAAGACCCTGCGAACCGAGTTCATGAGCAACCTGGCGCGCACCAACAAGCGCGACAGCTTCGAGCACATGGCCGAGATTTTCAACAACCTCGACCGCTCGACCGAGGCGCGCCTGCTCGGCGCTCTCGAGAAACGCAACCAGGATTCCGCCGAACACATCCGGGCGTTGATGTTCACGTTCGAGGATCTCATCAAGCTCGACCCGAGCGGCGTGCAGACGCTGCTGCGCAAGATCGACAAGTCCAAGCTCGCGATCGCGCTCAAGGGCGCCTCGGAGGCGATGCGTAACCTGTTCTTCAGCAACATGTCCGAGCGCGCCAGCAAGATACTGCGCGAAGACATGCAGGCGCTCGGTCCGGTCCGCCTCCGCGATGTCGACGAGGCCCAGCAGATGCTGGTGAAGACGGCGAAAGACCTGGCCGATTCGGGCGAGATCGTGATCGCCGACGGCAAGGACGACGACGAGCTGGTGTATTGAGACGGCGCTGCGAAATGGTCGAACCCATCAAGTTCATGTTCGAGTCGGTGTTCGAGGCCGACGACCCGTTCGCCGATGACAACGGGCCCATCAGCTTTACCGCCGGCGAACTCGCGGCGGCGCGCGAAGAAAGCCGGCAGGCCGGTTTCGAGGACGGCGTGGCCCGGGAACGCGCCACGATCGAGCGCCGGTACGCCGACGCGCTGGCGGCGATTGCGGCGCGACTCGAGACTATCGCAGCGACCCAGGCGGCCGAGATCGAACGCACGGTCAGGGACGCGGTGCAGTTGTCGCTCGCCATCGCCCGGAAAGTGGCGCCCGCGCTCATGCGTCGCGCACCGCTCGCCGAGATCGAGGCGTTGATCGGCGAGCATCTGGCGCAACTCATCGACGAACCGCGTGTTGTCGTCCGTTTGCCCGACGCCCTGCTCGACGAGATCAAGACGCACATCGACCAGCTTGCGGCGGCATCCGGCTTCGAGGGTCGCGTCATCCTGATGGCCGACCAGTCTCTCGCGGACGGCGCCTGTCGCATGGAGTGGGCCGACGGTGGCGTCGAGCGCGACACGGAGGCCGTCTGGCGCGAGATCGAGGCCGGCATCGCCCGGCTGCTCGACGCCCCGGCCGAGGGCAGCGGCGCTTGTCTCGGAAGACCCGAGACGGCAGCGCCGGCAACATCGCCGACCGAAGCGACGGGGTCGGACGCGGAGGCATCCGTCAGCCCCCCCGTCGCTCCGTCCCCAACTGAATGAGTTAGGAGAAGGGAATGTCGAACAAGGAGGAGCTCGACCTCACCGAGCTCGACACGGACGCTCCGGCGACCGATGCCGACGCGGCGGAGGACGATGGGCAAAAACAGGCGGAGACGACACACACCGCCACCGACCTCGAGGCCGTGTACGACGTGCCGGTTCAGGTGTCGGCCGTGTTGGGCAAGGCGCGGCTGCAAGTGTCGCAGCTTCTCAAGCTCGGTCGCGGCGCCGTGGTCGAACTCGATCGCAAGGTCGGCGAAGCCATCGACATCTACGTCAACGACCGGCTGATCGCCCGCGGCGAGGTCGTCGTCGTCGAGGATCGTCTCGGCGTGACGATGACCGAAATCATCAAGACCGACCGCTGAGGAAACGGGAACGTCGCACTGGGAAAACCGGATGCTGGACTTCGCGACAATATTCGGCCTGGTGGCGGGCCTCGGATTGATCGGCACGGCGATCCTGCTGGGCGGCGCGCCGCTCGCTTTTGTCGACGTCCCGGCGCTGCTCATCGTCTTCGGCGGCACTTTCGCCGTGACCACCATGTCGTTTTCGCTCGACGAGGTCATGCGCGCCGGCACCGCGGTTCTCAAGACCCTGACGCGCCCGATGCTCGACGCCGATAGGGCCGCAACCCAGATGATCGAGCTCTCGGAACTGGCGCGGCGCAAGGGCGCGCTGGCGCTCCAAGGCGTGCAATCCGAGCTCGCCCGGCTCGCCTTCCTCAACGAGGGAATCTCGATGGTGGTCGACGGGTCGAACAGCGACGAGATCGAGCGGTCGTTGAAGCATCGTGTCGAGGCCATGGCGAACCGTCACGCCAAAACGGTGAACGTCATCCGCCGGGCGGCCGAGGTGTCGCCGGCGATGGGCCTGATCGGCACCCTGGTCGGCCTGGTCCAGATGCTCGGCAATCTCGACGATCCGTCGACGATCGGGCCGAGCATGGCGGTCGCCCTGCTCACCACGTTTTACGGCGCAATGCTGTCCAACATGGTGTTCTCGCCGCTGGCAACCAAGCTCGAACGCATCTCTGCCGATGAACGCCTGCTCAACACGATCTACATCGCGGGAGTGACTTCAATCGGGCGACAGGAGAACCCGCGGCGGCTGGAAATGCTCCTCAACACCCTGCTGCCGCCCGCGCAGCATGTTCATTACTTCGACTGACCCTCGGGGTCGATTGACGGTTATTTTGGGAGACGGTTTATGCGGTTACTGATAGTCGGTTCGCTCGGCGGAGAAATCGGCACGGCCGGCAAGATCGCCCTTGAGCGCGGCGCCAAGGTGGCGCACGCCGGCGACATCGAGACGGCGCTCGAAGCGCTGCGGTCGGGCCAGGGCGCCGATCTGCTGATGGTCGACGTCAAGCTCGACATCGCCCGGCTCATCGGCTGCCTGGCGTCGGAGCGCATCAGTGTTCCGGTCGTCGCCTGCGGCGTCAATACCGATGCGGACACGGCGGTAAAGGCGATCCGCGCCGGCGCCCGCGAATTTATCCCGCTGCCGCCGCAGGCCGAGCTCATCGCCGCCGTAATCGAGGCCGTCGCCGAGGAAAACCACACCATCATCTACCGCGATCCCGCCATCGCCAAAGTGCTGCGTCTCGCCGAGCAGATCGCGCCGTCCGAGGCCAGCGTCCTGATAACCGGCGAATCGGGTGCCGGCAAAGAGCTCGTCGCCCGGTTCGTGCACCGCAACAGCCGGCGGGCGAAGCAGCCCATGGTCTCGGTCAACTGCGCGGCGATTCCGGAAAACCTGCTCGAATCCGAGCTGTTCGGTCACGAAAAAGGGGCCTTCACCGGCGCCGTGGCGCGCCGCATCGGCAAATTCGAGGAAGCCAGCGGCGGCACCCTGCTGCTCGACGAGATCAGCGAGATGGATACGCGTCTTCAGGCGAAGCTCCTGCGCGCGCTCCAGGAGCGCGAAATCGACCGGGTCGGCGGAACGTTGCCGATCAAAGTCGACATCCGCTGTCTCGCCACCACCAACCGCGACATCCAGACCGACGTGGCGAATGGCAGATTCCGTGAGGATCTCTTCTTTCGCCTCAACGTCGTAACGCTGGAGCTTCCCCCGTTGCGCGCCCGGCCGGCCGACATTCCGCTGCTCAGCGAGCACTTCATCAAGAAGTACTCCGAGGCCAACGATCTGCCCGAACGGCGGCTGTCGACCGACGCGCGCGACATCCTCATGCGCCATCACTGGCGCGGTAACGTGCGCGAGCTCGAAAACACCATTCATCGCGCGGTGCTGCTTGCCAGCGGCGACGAGATCGGCCCCGAGGTCATCACCCTGAGTTCGGGCGCGCCCGAGCCGGCGAACGCCGGCGGCGGCGAGCACGGCGGCCAATCGGCGCCGCGCGCGACAAGCAGCCTCGTCGGCCGTACGGTTGCCGACGTCGAGCGCGACCTCATTCTCGAGACGCTCACCCACTGCCTCGGCAACCGCACGCATACCGCCAACATTCTCGGCATTTCGATCCGCACGCTGCGCAACAAGCTGAAGCAGTACGCCGGCGACGGGGCGCGGGTGCCGCACCCCGGCGAAACGCAACGCGCAGCGCTTTAGGTTCTTTCGGGTTCCGGTCCGGTGTCCGAGTCCACCCCCACGCAGGCGCCGTCCACGGACCCCTTGGGCCGCTTCGGCGCAACCATGCGTCGGGGCGACATCGCCCTGGCGCTCGGCGTCATGTTTATCCTGGTGATCCTGATCCTGCCGATGCCGAAATGGCTGCTCGACATCATGCTGGCCCTGTCGATCTCCTTTTCCGGCCTGATCATGCTGACCGCCCTGTTCATCAGCCGGCCCCTCGACTTCAGCTCGTTCCCGACGGTGCTGTTGATCGCCACGATGCTGCGTCTGTCGCTCAACATGGCGTCGACACGGCTGATTCTCGCCCATGGTCACGAAGGCACCCACGCCGCCGGCGACGTGATCCAGGCGTTCGGCAACTTCGTCATGGGCGGCAATTTCGTTATCGGCATCATCGTCTTCGCCATCCTGGTGATCGTTAATTTCATCGTCATTACCAAGGGTTCGGGGCGCATCGCCGAAGTCTCGGCGCGCTTCAGTCTCGACGCCATGCCGGGCAAGCAGATGGCGATCGACGCCGACCTCTCGTCGGGCCTGATCGACGAAACCGAGGCCCGCGAGCGGCGCAAGAAACTCGAGGACGAGAGCAACTTCTTCGGCGCCATGGACGGCGCCGCCAAATTCGTGCGCGGCGACGCCATCGCCGGATTGCTCATCACTTTCATCAACATCATCGGCGGCATCATCATCGGCGTCGCCCAGCAAGGACTGCCGTTCTCCCGGGCCGCCGATACCTACACCCTGCTGACCGTCGGCGACGGCCTGGTGACCCAGATCCCGGCGCTCATCGTCTCGACCGCCGCAGGTCTCCTGGTCTCGAAGTCCGGCGTCGAAGGCACCGCCGACAAGGCGGTGTTCGGCCAGCTCGGCCGCCATCCGCGCGCCTTCGGGCTGAGCAGCGCCATGCTCGCCACGTTGGCGATCCTGCCCGGCATTCCCGCAGTGCCCTTCCTCGCGCTCGCGGGGGTTTCCGGGACGGTCGCCTGGCGGCTCTCGGAACGTCGGGCGCGCGAGGCCGCCGAGGCCGACGCCGAAGCCGAGTCGCAAGCGCCGGCGCAGCCCGCCGACGAGCCGATAGCGACGGCGCTTCACATCGACCAGATACGCCTCGAACTGGGCTATGGCCTTCTGGCCCTGATCAACAACCAGCAGGGCCAGCGGTTGACCGAGCAGATCAAGGCGCTGCGCCGACAGATCGCCGGTGAAATGGGCTTCGTCATGCCCTCGGTGCGCATCCAGGACAACATGCAGCTTCCCGCCAACTCCTACGTGATCCGCATCAAGGACATCGAGGCGGGGCGCGGCGACGTGCGACCCAACATGCTGCTGATCATGGATCCCAAGGGCGACAAGATCGCGCTCGCCGGCGAGGAGACCACCGAGCCGACCTTCGGCCTGCCCGCCATGTGGATCAACGAAGCGCACCGCGAGGAGGCGGCGTTCCGCGGCTACACCGTGGTCGACGCGCCGACGGTCATCACCACGCACATCACCGAGATCGTCAAGGACCATACGGCGGAGCTGTTGTCGTACGGCGAGACCCAGAAGCTGCTCGACGAGCTCGGCCAGGAGCACCAGAAGCTGGTTGCCGATATCGTGCCGTCCCAGATCACGGTGAGCGCGATCCAGCGCGTGCTTCAGAACCTGCTCTCCGAGCGCATCTCGATTCGCGACCTGCCGGCCATCCTCGAAGGCATCTCCGAGGCCGTCGGCTACACCCAGAACATCACCCTGATCACCGAGCACGTGCGCACCCGGCTCGCGCGCCAGCTCTGCTACGCCAACGCCGACGCCGAGGGCATCATCTCGCTGATCACGCTGTCGCCCGAGTGGGAGCAGAGTTTCGCCGAATCGATCGTCGGCAGCGGCGAGGAGCGCCAGCTCTCGATGGCGCCGAGCAAACTGCAGGAATTCATCACCACAGTGCGCCAGACCTTCGAGCGTCACGCCATGATGGGCGAAACGCCGGTGCTGCTTACCAGCCCGGCGATCCGTCCTTTCGTGCGCTCGATCGTCGAGCGCTTCCGCGCCGCGACCGTCGTGATGTCGCAAAACGAGATCCATTCCAAGGCCAAGATCCGCACGGTGGGTCAGGTCTGAGGTCGGGACGGAGTCAAGCGACATGCGCCTAAAGTCGTTCAGCGCTCCGACGATGAAAGAGGCCATGCGCCAGATTCGCGTCGAGTTCGGCACCGACGCGGTCATCGTTTCGACGCAACAGGTCAACGGAAACCGGGGCGTTCGCGTCACCGCGGCGATCGAGTGCGCCGAAGAGACGGAACTCGGCGCGATTGCGGCGGCGGCGCCCGAACGCACGGATTCGCGCGCCGTCGCCGGCTCCGCCGCATTGACGGAAGCGGCGAAGGAAGCCATTGTCCGGGCGCTTCGCTACCACCGGACGCCTCGGCGCGTGATCGAACGGCTTACCCGCGCACCGGCGAACGGGACCGACGATCCCCTTGCCCGGCTCGCCGCCCTGCTGGCGAACACATACCGTTTCGCATGGCTCGCCGGGGCCGGAGACCGAACACCGATCGCGCTGGTCGGCCCGCCGGGCGCAGGGAAGACGGTCGCCGCCGCCAAGCTCGCGGCGCGCGCCGTCATGGCTCGGCTTCCGGTGCGCGTCGTCACGACCGACAATTTCCGGGCCGGCGGAGTCGAGCAGCTCGCCGCACTGACCCGCGTTCTCGATATCGGGCTCGCGACCGCGGGTTCGCCCCGCGAGCTGCAACGCGCGGCGGCGGACGCGGGCGAATCGCTCGTCATCGTCGATACCGCGGGCGTCAATCCGTTCGATCCGCCCGCGCTCGTTCGGCTTGCGGAGCTCGTCGACGCCATCGGCGCCGAGCCCGTACTTACGATCGCGGGCGGCGGCGACGCCGGCGATGCGGCGGAAACCGGCGAGATCTTTGGTGCCATCGGCTGCCGTCGCATGTTGTCCACCCGTCTCGACGTGGCGCGCCGCCTCGGCGGGCTGCTCGCGGCCGCCGACAGCGGCGAGCTGATGTTTTCGGACGCCAGCATGAGCCCACATATCCCGCGCGGTCTACACCCGCTCGATCCCCGGGCGCTGGCGCGCCTGCTGCTCTGTCACCAACCGCAGGCCGAACCGGTTTGCCCTTCCGATGAGGCGTCAAGATGAGCGTTGCGACATCCGCCGTCCGCAGTCCCGAGCCGCGCCGCAAGGGCCGGAACATCGTCACCATCGCGTCGGGCAAGGGCGGCGTCGGCAAGACCTGGCTCGCCATCACGCTGAGTCACGCGCTCGCCCGCGCCGGCGCGCGGACCCTGCTGTTCGACGCCGACCTCGGGTTGGCCAACGTCGATATCCAGCTTGGGCTGGCGCCCGAGCGCGACCTGGGCAGCGTCATTGCCGGCCGACGGCGACTCGCCAACGCGGTGATCCCCTTCGCCGACGGTGGCTTCGACCTCGTTGCCGGACGTTCGGGTTCGGGCAACCTGTCCGCGCTGCATCCCATGCGTCTCGCTGCGCTGCGCGACGATCTCCTCGACCTCGCCGCCGGTTACGATACGGTCGTGGTCGATCTCGGCGCCGGTCTCGAGCAGAGCGTGAAGCTTCTCACGGTCGACGCCGGCCGCTGTCTCGTGGTCTGCACCGACGAGCCGACCGCGCTGACCGACGCCTATGCCTTCATCAAGATCATGCGGCTCGAACGTCCCGGTCTCGACCTTCGGGTCATCGTCAACATGGCGGCCGGCAAAGCCGAAGGCGAGCGGACCTACAACACCCTGCGCAAGGTCTGCGAGAACTTCCTCTCGTTCACGCCGCCGCTGGCGGGGACGGTCCGCCGCGACAATCGGGTCAGGGACGCCATCCGCAACCAGACCGCGCTGCTCACCCGCCACCCGGGCAGTCCCGCCGCCGGCGACGTCGAACGCATCGCCGCGGCGCTGCGGAGCGAACGGTAGCGCCCCGTGCTGCCGCCGACGGTCCAGGCCACGCCGCCATCGCGCCAGCCGGTTCCGGCGTCGTCGAGCGGTGTGCCGCCGGCGCTCGCCGAACTGCCGGAAGGCGCGCTGATCCGCGGTACCGTCGTCGGACGCGACGCAGCGGGCCACGTTCTGCTGCGTACCGACGCCGGCATGCTGGCGCTGGCCACGCGGCTCGAGCTGCCCCAGGGCAGCGTGGTGACGCTCCGGGTCCAGCCGGGTCCGGAGTTTACCGCGACGGTCGAATCGGTCGACGGTCGCGTGCCGGCGCCGCCGGGGCCTGTTTCCACCGCTGCACCGGCAGCGCCGCCGCCCGCGGACGCAGCGCCGCGGCAAGCCGACGCCGCACTGCCGGCGCCGGTTCCGCCCACCGCGCCCGCTCCCGGCAGCCTTGTCACTGCGATCGTCGTTTCCCCGGCCGCCGATGCCAACGACGTCCTGCGCGGGTTGCAGCCGCCCGGCAGCGATACCGAAGCGCTCGCGGTCGTCGCCGGCAGCCGCCTCACCCTCCGGATCGTCGCGAGCCGTCTTCCAACCGACGCGGCATCGCCGCGCCCGCTCGCATCCGCACAGCCGGGAAGGACGGGCGAGGGCGGCGCCACCGACGTCCTTGCGGCGGCCGCGGGCGCGAGGGCGCGTCCCTCGGCGCCGGTCGCACCGACCGCGCCGCCCTCGCCCGGCACCGTCACGCCTGGCGTCGCGGCGCCCGAAGGCGGACCACGAGCAACCCAGGCGGTCCCGCAACCGGTGCCGGCTGCGCCGCGCGTCGGCGTCGCGACGGAGCCGGCAACACCGGGCCAAGCCTTCGGGTCGCCGGCGCCGACAGCATTCGCGCGGGCGACGGCGGCGAAAACGACGGCGCCCCTGCCTCCCGCCGCCGCAAACGCGCCGGGCAAGCCTGCCGTACCGTCCCGGGCTACCGTCGCCGGTTCGGTCGCGACGCCGGCGGCGACGACGGCCACCGTTCCGGCCGCCTCGATCCCGGCCGCAACGACAACCGCCTCGATCCCGGTCGCAACGACAACCGCTACGAGCCCGCCGGTGAACGACCCACGGGTCCAGACTCGGGTGAGTACGGGCCGGAATGCGTCGGCCGCACGAGCGGCGGGTCGCGTCACGGCCTCGACACAAGCGCCCGCTTCGCCTACCGGCACCGCGCCGCCGGCGGCAGGCCCGGCGAGCCCGGCGGGAACACCCGGTTTCGTTGCACCGATCGACGCATTCGATGCCTTCGGCCGTCCTCTCGTCGCGACGCCGCTGGGCGTTCTCCGCCTCGATCTCGCCGCGCCGCTTCCCGCCGGCTCGACCCTCGAGCTCGGCGTCGTCCGCCTCGATCCCGAACCCCTTGCGGCGCCGTTGCCCGCGCCGGCCGCCGACGGGGCCGGAAGGCTGCTGGCGTTCGCCCGCGACTGGCCGGCGCTGCGTGAGCTGGTCGGGGCGCTGCACGAGGTCAACCCGGCGATGGCCAAACAGGTCGTGGCGCACACTGTCGCGACCCCCGGCGCGCACTTCGCCCACACCGCGCTGTTCTTCCTTTCGGCGCTGCGCGGCGGCGACCTTTCGGGCTGGCTCGGCCGCGAGACGCTGCGCGCGCTCGAAGACAGCGGCCGCGACGAGCTGGTGCGCCGTGTCGCCGGCGACTTTGCCCGGATCGCCCGCTTCGCCGATTCACGTCCCGGGGTCGATTGGCAATCGTTGCTGATCCCTTTCCACGACGGCGAGTCGTTCAGGCAATTGCGTTTTTTCATGCGACGCCGGCAGCGCGAGGACGGCGAAGGCGACGACGACGGCACCCGTTTCGTCGTCGAGGTCGAGCTCAGCCGGATCGGCGAACTCCAGCTCGACGGTTTCCTCCACCGGAAACGCTTCGATCTGATCCTGCGCAGTCGCGATGCGCTTTCCGCCACCGTGCGCCGGGACATCGCCGCCATATTCGACGACGGCCTCGCCATCGCCGCGCTGACCGGCACCCTCGCCTTTCAGGTCGCCGAAAAATTCCCGGTCGCGCCGCTCGACGACATCATCGCGGAGGAGCGTGATGGCCTGCTTGTCTGACGCCGCGCCGACCGGCGACGGCTCGTTCGAGAGCAAGCGCGAACGCGCCGTCACGCGACGCCGCGGGCATCTCGTCACCGCGCCCAATCCGGGGCGGCGCAACGACTATGTCGTCACGCTTGCGGGCATGATGGAGGCGCCGGAGCCGGCGGCCGAAGTCGGCGTCACCCTGCGCTACGTCCCCGACCGGGTGGTGCTGCGGCCGGCCGCGTTCGCGGCTTATATCGAAGTCCTGCGCGAAGCGAGCTGGGACGGCCTCGAGGAGCTGGCGACAACCATTCTGGGCGACGTCAACAACGAGCTGATCCCCCGCTGGGTCCATGTCTCGTTGAAGGCCGACAACCCCGAAGGCGGATACCACGCCGTCGATCTCGACGATCGTCAACCCAACTGGGACAACCCGTCGCTGCTCGCCCGGCTGGCGACGGCGCGGTCGGACTGAGGCAACCGTCCGACCCGGGATCAGGTCGCCTTCCGGCGGCGAAAACGGGTGATGCCGATGTCATCGAGCCGGGACTGTTCGCGCCGGCCCTCGAGTCGCTTGTCGTGTTCCGCGCGGCGGTCTCGGCTGATTTCGTACTTTTTGAGTTCCCGGAACGCCGCGGCGACAACCTCGGCGGCTTGGGCGATGCTTGCCTCGTATTCGGCAATCCGGTCGCCGAGAGCGGCCTGCTCGCGAGCGATCCGCTCGGCGTAGGCGGCCAAGGTCCGCCCCGCCTCGAACGATTCCGCCGCGGCGCGCCGCTCCGCCGCCAACTCGGCGGCGAGCCGGCGTTGCTCCTCGCACAACCGTTCGCGCGCCTCTTCGAGTTCGTTCAATCGTCGGCGGGCGTCGTCGAGACGTTGCTTGTGCAGCCGGATCAGCGTGGCGAGGGCTTTCACGAGTCTTCGGATCCGAGGATCTCGGCGAGCCGGGCGTAGCCCGCGGCAAGATCGCACGGCTCATCCTTGTCCTGGGCGAGGAAGTCCTCAAGCGCACGGCGATACCGGATCGCTTCGTCGACCGCCGGGTCCGAACCTTGCCGGTATGCGCCAAGACGAATCATCTCGGCCATGTCCTCGTAGGTCGACATCAGCGACCGGGCGCGCTCGACGAGGACATTCTCGGCCGCGCTGTTACAGTCCGGCATGGTGCGCGAGATGCTGCGCTGGACGTTGATCGCCGGGAAGCGGCCGCGCTCGGCGATGGCGCGATCGAGCACGATATGTCCGTCGAGAATGCCGCGTACGGCATCCGAGATGGGTTCGTTGTGGTCGTCGCCCTCGACGAGAACCGTGAACAGCCCGGTGATCGTGCCCGCTCCGGCCCCCGGTCCGGCGCGTTCGAGAAGCTGCGGCAGCTCGACGAAAACGGTGGGCGTATAGCCCTTGGTGGTCGGCGGTTCGCCCGCCGAAAGACCGATCTCGCGCTGGGCCATGGCGAATCGGGTGATGCTGTCCATCAGGCAGAGAACGTCCTTGTCGCGGTCGCGGAAGTACTCGGCGAGGCTGAGCGTCAGGTGGGCGGCCTGACGGCGCATCAGCGCCGATTCATCCGAGGTGGCAACGACGACGACGCTGCGCGCGAGGCCATCGGACCCGAGATCGTCCTCGATGAACTCCTGCACCTCGCGACCGCGCTCGCCGATCAGGCCGATGACGTTGACGTCGGAACCCGTGTAACGCGCCAGCATCGACAGCAGCATGGACTTGCCGACGCCCGAGCCCGAGAAGACGCCTATGCGCTGACCGCGGCAACAGGTCAGGAAGGTGTTGATCGCCCGCACCCCGAGATCGATCTTGCCCTGAACGCGACGGCGGCTGTGGGCCGGCGGCGGCCGGTTGCGGAGCGGGTAGGCATCGCTCCCCCGGGTCAGCGGTCCCTTGCCATCGAGTGGTTCACCGAAGGCGTTGATTACCCGACCCAGCCAACGGTGGCTGGGATAGACCACGGGTTCCGATTCGGCCACCAGCACCTTGCTGCCGAGACCGACGCCCTCGACCGACGCGAACGGCATCAGCAGGGTGCGGTCGTTGCGAAAGCCGACGACCTCGCAGCTCACCCCGCGACCGTCCCGGGCGAGCACCGTACAGCGCCGGCCGACGCTGAGCCGCTGCTGCAATCCGGCGCACTCGACAAGCAGACCGAGCACCACCGTCACGCGACCGTAAAGCCGGTACGAAGGGGTCCGTTCGACCTCGGCGAGCGCCTTGCTGAGTGAGGTTGTCAACGCGGTTTTCGTTTACGGACTGCCGCCGGTCAGGTCCCGGCCGGATGTCTTACAGGTGCCGACGATCATGGGTCGACCGGCTTAAGGTTCGGTAAATACCGGACTTTTCGGCGAGCGCCGGGCTTTCCAGTTGGCCCCGGTGGGTTTAACTTTTTCTTTACGTGGCCGGCGGTAAGGTTAACATCGCTGAACTTCACAATTCTCCATCTTTCCCCGAGGAAATCATGCGCGTACTTGTGGTCGAAGACGACACGACGATGGCGAAGAGCATCGAG
>JBHHZM010000081.1:0-14152 GCA_046758065.1 Alphaproteobacteria bacterium
CCCTCGGGGCTCGCGAATGAGTCTCGCGTCCGAGCCGGGGGTTTTTTTCGTCTAGGTGCAGACTTGCTACGGTAAGCCGTTTATTGAGCCAACGATCTATCGCCATCATTTCCTCGCCAGGGCGTGGTCATCGAATTTGGGACCGGATCGTTATGCAGGTTCAAATTCGCAATTTCGTTGATTGGTCGGACTTGTCAGACGGTGATAAATACCGATAGTTGCCGCATCATCAATCGCCCGCAACCGTTTCGTCAAGATCGACGTATACCCTTCTCAGGGCAGCTTCCTATGTTTGGAAGCAACCCCAAGGCACCTAACCGCATACCTCCTAACGAGTACAAACCCTAACACAAGGGCTCCGCCTTGAAGACCTCTGGCGGC
This sequence comes from Alphaproteobacteria bacterium, assembly GCA_046758065.1. Lineage (GTDB taxonomy): Bacteria > Pseudomonadota > Alphaproteobacteria > JAAXGF01 > JAAXGF01 > JBHHZM01. The sequence continues at coordinate 382 of JBHHZM010000081.1, forward strand.
GCGGCGAGCGCGTCGAGCGCGGCGACCAGCGCAAGCTCGCGCCCGCGTGCGGCGGCGGTCATAGCGAGCGTCGCATAGACCCCCGAGACGGCCAGCGAGAGGGCCGTCGCCATATCCGCTCCGCCCAGCGTGTGACCGAGAAACAGCGCCGCGAACAGGTCGCCGGCGCCGTTCGCCGGCGCCTCGATCCGCGGCGTCATCACGCGGAAGGCGCCGTCCTCCGCCACCGCGAGCGTCGCCATCCCGCCGTCCGACGCTTCGAGCGAGGTGCAGACGACGATATCGGGGCCGCGCTCCCGCAACGCCCGCGCCGCCGCCCGCGCCTCGTCCTCGCCGCTCACCGGCAGCCCGGTCAGAACGGCGAGTTCGAACCCGTTGGGGGTGACGATGTCGGCGCGCGGCGCGAGCTGGTCGCGGATGAATTCCGGCAGCCCGTCGGCGACGTAAAAGCCCCTGGCCGCGTTGCCCATGACCGGATCGCAGAGATAGAGCGCGTCCGGCCGTGCCGCGCGCAGGCGCCCGAGGGCGTCGCGCGCCACTGCGGCCAGTCCGGCGTTCGCGAGGTAACCGGTGAGCAGCGCATCGCATTCGGCGATCACGCCGAGCGCGTCGAGGCCGGCGACAAGGCCGCCGAGCGCGCCCGCCTCCGCCGCCCGTCCACGCCAGCTTGCATGTCCGGTATGGTTGGAGAGCGTCACCGTGTTGAGCGGCCAGACCTCGACCCCGAGCCGTTGCAGCGCCGGCACCGCGGCCGCGTTGCCGACGTGGCCGTAGGCGACCGAGGAATTGATCGAGAGGACCTGCTTCACGCGCGTCACACCCCGGGTTCGAAGCCGGCAAAGGGATTTGCGCGGCCGCGGGCGGGATTGTAGGTTAGCGGACCCGCAATCCGGAAGGGGGGATACGCCATGTCGCGCGCCATCCGTCCGCGCCGCAGCGTGCTCTACATGCCCGGCTCGAACGCCCGGGCGCTGGAAAAAGGCCGCACGCTTCCGGCCGACGGCCTGATCCTCGACCTCGAGGACGCGGTCGCGCCCGACGCCAAGGAATCCGCCCGCGCCCGGATCTGCGAAGCGGTCGCGGCGGGAGGCTATGGCAAGCGCGAGCTCGTCCTGCGCGTCAACGGCTTCGGCACGCCGTGGGGATACGGCGATCTGACGGCGGCGGCGACCAGCGGCGTGCACGCGGTGCTGCTTCCCAAGGTCGAGAGCGCGGGCATGGTCACCCAGGCGGTCGCCGCGCTCGAAGCCAACGGGGCGCCCGACGGGCTCGACGTCTGGTGCATGATGGAAACCCCGCTCGGCATGCTGCACGCCGAGGAGATCGCCGGCGCGCACCCCCGCGTCGCCTGCCTGGTGATGGGCACCTCGGACCTCGCCAAGGATCTGCACGCGAGCCATACCCGCGATCGCCTGCCGATGCTGACCAGCCTCGGGCTCTGCCTGCTGGCGGCGCGCGGCCACGGCATCGCCATTCTCGACGGCGTCCATCTCGACCTCGCCGACGACGAGGGTTTCGCCGAGGTCTGCCGCCAGGGGGTCGAGCTCGGCTTCGACGGCAAGACGCTGATCCATCCCAAGACCATCGCCGCCGCCAACCAGGCCTTCGCGCCTTCGGCCGAGGAGGTCGCCTGGTCGAACAAGATCATCGCCGCGCACGCCGAGGCGAGCGCCGGGGGCCAGGGCGTGGTGGTGGTCGACGGCCGGCTGGTCGAGAACCTGCACGTCGAGAACGCCCACCGCATCGTCGCGCTCGCCGAGGCCATCGCCGAACTCGAAGCCGAAGCCGCGGCATGACCAAAACGGCGCGCGGGAATTTCTTTGAGGACTTCCGCGTCGGCCAGGAACTGCGCCACGCCACGCCGCGGACGCTCACCGAAGGCGACGCCGCGCTCTATACCGCGCTCACCGGGGCGCGCTTTCCCTTGCACGCCTCCGACGAGTTCGCCCGCGCGCTCGGTTTTCCGCGCGCCCCGCTCGACGATCTGCTCGTCTTCCACGTCGTGTTCGGCAAGACGGTCGCGGACGTCTCGCGCAACGCGGTCGCCAACCTGGGCTACGCCGACTGCCGCTTCGGCGCGCCGGTTTATCCCGGCGACACGCTCGAGGCGACCAGCGAGGTGATCGGCCTGCGCGAGAACTCGAACCGCAAGACCGGCACGGTCTACGTGCGTTCGACCGGGCGCAACCAGCGCGGCGAGACGGTGCTCGACTACGCGAGATGGGTGATGGTGCGCAAACGCGACGCCTCGGCGCCGGCGCCCGAAACGGTCGTGCCCGGGCTTCCCGAAGCGGTCGACGCCGACGACCTCGAGGTTCCGGCCGACCTCGCCCTCGCCGCTTACGATTCCGGCCTCGCCGGCGAGCCGCATTTATGGGACGACTACGCCCCGGGCGAACGCATCGACCACGCCGACGGCATGACCGTCGAGGAAGCCGAACACATGATGGCGACGCGGCTCTACCAGAACACCGCGCGCGTTCATTTCGACGCCTTCGCCGCCCACGCCAGCCGTTTCGGCCGGCGGCTGATCTACGGCGGCCACGTCATCAGCCTGGCGCGGGCACTGTCGTTCAACGGCCTGGCCAACGCCTTCCGGATCGCCGCGATCAACGGCGGGCGCCACGTCGCGCCGCTGTTCGCCGGCGACACGGTCTACGCCTGGAGCGAAGTGATCGAGCGCATCGCACTCGACGACCGCGACGACGTCGGCGCGCTGCGCCTGCGCACGGTCGCCGCCAAGGACCACGTTTGCGACGACTTCCCGCTCCACGACGAGTCCGGGGCCTACGACCCCGTGGTGGTGCTCGACCTCGACTACACGGTGCTCATGCCGCGGCGCGATTGACTTGCCGGTACAGAGCCTTAGAATGACCGCGGCGCGCCGCGCGAGAGGGCACGGCGTCGTTACGGGAGTTTGCCATGGCCCAGGTCGAAAGGCCGCTTTCGCCCCACCTTCAGGTCTACAAACCCCAGCTCACATCGGTTCTTTCCATCTTCCACCGGCTTACCGGCGTCGCGCTCGCCGCCGGCGCCCTGCTGCTCACCTGGTGGCTGCTCGCCGCAGCGAGCGGACCCGAGGCGTTCGCCACGGCGCAGGCGTTCTTCGGCTCGTGGTTCGGGATGCTGGTGCTGTTGGGTTTTTCCTATGCGCTGTTCTATCACCTGTGCAACGGCATCCGGCATCTGTTCTGGGACGCCGGCATCGGGCTCGAGATCGACAGCGTCTACCGTTCGGGCTGGCTGATGCTCGCCGCGTCGCTCGCGCTCACCGTCGCCGCCTGGGCGATCGGCCTCGCCGCGGGGGGCTGAGATGAGCCTGCGCACGCCGCTGGGCAAGGTGCGCGGCCTCGGCGCCGCGCGTGAGGGCAGCGGCCACTGGTGGGCGCAGCGCCTGACGGCGCTGGCGCTGGCGCCGCTCAGCCTGGTTTTCGTCGCCCTCGTGATGATGTTCCGCGGCGCCGGACACGCCGAGGCCGTGACGCTGATCCGCAACCCGCTGGCGGCGATCGCCTTGTTGCTGTTCATCGTCGCCGGCTTTCACCACCTCAAGCTCGGTCTTCAGGTGGTGATCGAGGATTACGTGCATCACGAGTGCGTCAAGATAATCTCGCTGGCTGCGCTGACGATGGCGAGCATTGCGCTCGCCGTCGCCTGCATCTTCGCCGTCCTCAAGATCGCGCTGGGGAGCTAGGCGGTGCCCCCGGCCTATCCGATCATCGATCATACTTACGACGTCGTCGTCGTCGGCGCCGGCGGCGCGGGCTTGCGCGCCACCTTCGGCATGGCGGTCGCCGGCCTCCAAACCGCCTGCATCACCAAGGTGTTTCCGACCCGCAGCCATACCGTCGCGGCGCAGGGCGGTATCGCCGCCAGCCTCGGCAATCTGACCGAAGACAACTGGCGCTGGCACATGTACGACACGGTCAAGGGCTCCGATTGGCTCGGCGATCAGGACGCCATCGAATACATGTGCCGCGAGGCGGTGCCCGCGGTTATCGAGCTCGAGCATTTCGGCGTACCGTTCTCGCGCACCGAGGACGGCACCATCTATCAGCGCCCGTTCGGCGGGCATATGAGCAATTTCGGCGAAACCCCGGTGCCGCGGGCCTGCGCGGTGGCCGACCGCACCGGTCATGCGCTGCTTCACACCCTCTATCAGCAGTCGCTGAAACACGAAGCCGAGTTCTTCGTCGAATACTTCGTTCTCGACCTGATCATGGACGACGACGGCGCCTGCCGCGGGGTGATGGCCTGGAACCTCGACGACGGCAGCATCCACCGCTTTCGCGCCCATACCGTGGTGCTGGCCACCGGAGGCTACGGACGCACCTATTTCTCCTGCACCTCGGCGCATACCTGCACCGGCGACGGCAACGGCATGGTGCTGCGCGCGGGTCTGCCGTTGCAGGACATGGAATTCCTGCAGTTCCATCCCACCGGCATCTACGGCGCCGGTTGTCTGATTACCGAAGGGGCCCGCGGCGAGGGCGGTTATCTGGTCAATTCCGAGGGCGAACGCTTCATGGAGCGCTACGCGCCGTCGGCCAAGGACCTCGCCTCGCGCGACGTGGTATCTCGGGCGATGACGATCGAAATTCGCGAGGGCCGCGGCGTCGGTCCCGAGCGCGATTACATCTACCTGCACCTCGAACACCTCGGCGCCGACCTGCTCGAGGAGCGCCTGCCGGGGATTTCGGAAACCTCCAAGGTCTTCGCCGGGGTCGACGTCACCAAGGAGCCGATCCCGGTGCTGCCGACGGCGCATTACTGCATGGGCGGCATCCCGACCAATCATCACGGCGAGGTGCTGCGCCCGACCGCGGACGATCCCGACGCGGTCTGTCCGGGGCTGATGGCGATCGGCGAGACCGCCTGCGTCTCGGTTCACGGCGCCAACCGGCTGGGCTGCAATTCGCTGCTCGACATCGTGGTCTTCGGCCGCGCCGCGGCGCTGCGCGCCGCCGAGACGATCGTCCCCGGCAGCCCCCACAAGCCGCTGCCCGCCGGTGCCGGCGAATCGACGATGGCGCGCTTCGACGACCTGCGGCACGCCAACGGCGCGACCCCCACCGCGCAGATACGTCTCGCCATGCAGAAGACGATGCAGAGCAACTGCGCCGTCTTCCGCACCGACGAGATCCTCGCCGAAGGCATCGAGAAGCTCGCCGAGGTCTGGCGGTCCTTCGCCGACGTCGGCGTCAGCGACCACTCGCTGATCTGGAACTCGGACCTGATGGAGACCTGCGAACTCGACAACCTGTTGCGTCAGGCCGTGGTGACGATTCATTCGGCGCGCAACCGGACCGAGAGCCGCGGCGGGCACGCGCGCGAGGACCACCCCGATCGCGACGACGAGAACTGGCTCAAGCACACCCTCGTCCGGCTCGGCGACGACGGCGCGCCGCGCATCGATTATCGCCCGGTCCACCTCCGCCCGTTGACCGACGAAGTCGAAACCATACCGCCGAAGCCGCGGGTCTACTGAGACGCAGACGGCGCGGTCACCAAACCATCGAGGACACCATGGTCGAGTTCACCCTGCCCGCCAATTCGAAGGTCCGCCCCGGCAAGACCCATCCGGCGCCGTCGCAGGCCAAGACGCCGCGCCGTTTCAGGATTTACCGCTGGGACCCGGACGGCGGAGAGACGCCGCGGCTCGACACCTACGAGGTCGACCTCGACACCTGCGGTCCGATGGTTCTCGACGCCCTCATCAAGATCAAGAACGAGGTCGATGCGACGCTCACCTTCCGACGTTCGTGCCGCGAGGGCATCTGCGGTTCCTGCGCCATGAACATCGACGGCACCAACACGCTTGCCTGCACCAAGCCGATCGACGAGGTGGGCGGCGAGGTCAGGATCTATCCGCTGCCGCACCTGCCGGTGGTCAAGGACCTGGTGCCCGACCTCAACAACTTCTATGCCCAGTATACCTCGATCAAACCGTGGATACAGAACGGCACGCCGCCGCCGCCCGACCGCGAAAGACTGCAATCGCGGGACGATCGCGCCAAGCTCGACGGGCTCTACGAATGCATCCTCTGCGCCTGCTGCTCAACGGCGTGCCCGAGCTACTGGTGGAACGACAAGCGTTACCTGGGGCCGGCCATCCTCCTGCAGGCCTACCGCTGGATCGCCGACAGCCGCGACGAGAACACCGGCGAACGGCTCGACGACCTAGAGGACCCGTTCCGGCTCTACCGCTGCCACACCATCATGAACTGCACGCGCACCTGCCCCAAGGGGCTCAATCCGGCCAAGTCGATCGCCGAGATCAAGAAGAAGATGGTCGAACGCCGGATGTAAGGCTCCCGCCCCCGCGGCGGGCCGGATAACATGTACGTTCCCGAACATTTCTCCGAGACCGATCCCGGCGCGCTCGCCGCGCTCATGCGCGCGGCCGGGGATGCCGGTTCGCAGGCGCTCGCCGATCTGATGGCGCGGCGCGAAGACGACTGAGGCGGCGCCGAAAATTCGCCGCAATCGTCGGCCATGCTTGGCGTCATGGCGCACGGAATACGAAAATCGCGCCGCGGCGCGGGCGTTCGCGTCTTGCTGGTTGCATCGGGGATTGCCCTGCTCGGCGGAACCGGATGGGTCGCGTTCGGCCTGTGGCGCGCGCATGCGCTGTGGGGCGCGCTCGCCTTTACCCCGCGCGAGGCGCTCGCCGCCGACCGGGTCCTCGTGCTCAAGCGACGGGGAGAACTCGTGCTCACCCGGGACGGCACGGTCATCGGGCGCTATCCGGTGGCGCTCGGGCGCGTTCCCGAAGGCGCCAAGCAGCGCGAGGGCGACGGGCGTACGCCCGAAGGCCGCTACGTACTCGACTGGCGGCGCCTGAGTCCCGTCCTCGGGCCGGCGATCCACGTTTCCTATCCCTCGCCCGCCGACCGCGCCCGCGCCGCGCGCGCCGGCGTCGATCCCGGCGGCGGCATCATGCTGCACGCGCTGTCGGGCGATTTGCCGTGGACCGCGACGCCGCCGCGCCGGCGCGGCTGGACCGAGGGCTGCATCGGGCTTCCGCCCCGCGCCATGCGCGCGGTCTGGTACGCGATCGCCGACGGCACGCCGATCGAAATTCGGGATTAGCCCGCGCCGGTTGTTCGATTCCTCGACGACGCCCGGCTGCCGTGCTTTCCATTGCCCTCGCCGTGCTCCCGCGATATTGCTGGGGGCACAGTCAAACCGCATGCCGGAGTTTGGAGCATGAACCTCCATGCCATGCTGCGCGCCCGCGCCGAAGCGGGCGAGCCGGTGCGCATCGGTCTGATCGGGGCCGGCAAGTTCGGCGCCATGTTCCTCGCCCAGGCGGCGCGGACGCCGGGGCTCCACGTCATGGCGATCGCCGATCTCTCGCTTGAACGCGCGCGCGACGCCTGCCGCCGCGCCGGCTGGACGGAAGAGGTCTGTGCGGCGGCGGATTTCGCGACCGCCCGGGCGAGCGGCGCGGCGCACCTCACCGAGGACGCGGCGGCGCTGATCGCGGCGGACGGTCTCGACGTGGTGATCGAGGCGACCGGAAACCCGGCGGCGGGAATCGGGCACGCGCTCGCCGCCTTCGCGGCGTGCCGTCACGTCGTCATGGTGACGGTCGAAGGCGACGCGCTCGCCGGTCCGCTGCTCGCCCGCCGGGCGCGCGAGGCCGGCGTCGTCTACTCGCTCGCCTACGGCGACCAGCCGGCGCTGATCTGCGAGCTGGTCGATTGGGCGCGGGCCGCGGGCTTCGAGGTGGTGTGCGCCGGCAAGGGGACGAAATACCGGCCCGAATACCACGCCTCGACGCCCGAGACGGTCTGGGACCATTACGGCCTGAGCGCCGAGGACGCCGCCGCCGACGGCCTGAACCCGCAGATGTTCAACTCCTTCCTCGACGGCACCAAGTCGGCGCTCGAAATGGCGGCGGTGGCCAACGCCTGCGGCCTCGCGCCCCAGGTCCACGGCCTCGGCTTTCCGCCGGCCGCCGCCGACGAGCTCGCCAACGTCTGCCGGCCGCGCGGCGACGGCGGCGCGCTTGAGCGCAGCGGGACCGTCGAGGTCGTCTCGAGCGAGACGCGCGACGGCCGGACCCTCGCCCACGACCTGCGCTGGGGCGTCTATGTCGCTTTCGAGGCGGCCGACGACTACGTGCGCCGCTGCTTCGCCGAGTACGGGCTCGCGACCGACGATAGCGGCCGGTACGCGGCGATGTACCGGCCCGGCCACCTGATCGGCCTCGAACTCGGAATCAGCGTTGCCGCGGTTGCGTTGCGCGGCGAGCCGACGGGATGCCCCCGCGCCTTCCGCGCCGATGTCGCCGCCGTGGCCAAGCGCGCGCTCGCGCCGGGCGACACCCTCGACGGCGAAGGCGGCTACACGGTCTGGGGTCGGCTGATGCCGGCGGCCGATTCACTCGGCCTCGGCGCGCTCCCGCTCGGCCTCGCCCACGGGGTGAGGCTGCGAAACGCGGTCGCCGAAGGCGCCGTCCTGCGCTGGGATGACGTCGCGTTCGACGCCGCGGACCCGACGGTGGCGTTTCGCCGCGAGATGGAAGCCGCGTTCGCCGACGGTGGGCAGGGCTAGATGTCGGCGCCGCTCGCCAGGATGTGCACCTCGGCGCCGGCCTGCGCGCAAGCCCTGGCGACACCATGGCCGATTCCTCGGAAGGCGCCTGTGACCAGTACCCTCTGGCTCTCGAAGTCGAAATGTGTCGCTATCACCCGTCGCACCAGGGCCTCAGGCCGCGGTCTCCTTCGCCCCCTGCTCGCGCATCAGTCGCATGATGCGGCGCTCCAGATCGTTGTAGCCGTCGAGCCCGACGACCGTCTCCTTGTTGGTGAAGCGGCGGCCTTCCTTGAACTCAGGCACGATGTCGGCCAGCACACGGCCGGGTTGGCGGGACATGAAGACCATGCGGTCGGCAAGAAAGATCGCCTCCTCGATGTCGTGTGTCACCATTAGCGCGGTCGTCTTGGTCGATTCGGCGATGGAGACCATCAGTTCCTGCATGTGCCATCGGGTCTCCGCGTCGAGGGCACCGAAGGGTTCGTCCATCAGCAGGATGGCCGGATCGTTGGCGAGCGTGCGGGCGATCGCCACGCGCTGCTTCATGCCCCCCGAGAGCTGGCTGGGATAGGCGTTGCGAAAGCGGCTCAGCTGCACCAGCTCGATGAAGTGTTCGGCGCGCTCGCGCCGTTCGCGCGCCGACACCCGGTTGACGCGCATGCCGTACTCGACGTTCCGCTGTACCGTCAGCCAGTCGAAGGAGGTGTAGGCCTGGAAGACCATGCCACGTTCGCGATCGGTACCCTCGATCTCTCGACCATCGAGCAGGATCCGCCCGCTGGTCGGCACCTCCAGCCCCGCCACCATACGCAGTACCGTCGACTTGCCGCAGCCGGAGGGGCCGACGATGACGCAGATCTCGTTCTCGGCCACGTCGAAGGAGACGTTGGCGATGGCGTTGACGGTTTCTGTGCGGCTCAGCCAGAAGGTCTTGCTCACGCCGCGCAACGAGAGCTTGGCCGGGCTCTCGGTCATTGGTTGCGACCTTCGAGATAAGGGAAAAACAACCGTTGCGCCCAGCGGAAGGAAAGATCGAAGAGCAACCCCAGAACGCCGATGACGAGAATGCCCGACATGATCTCGTCGGTGTGAAGAAAGCGCCTCGCGCGCATCATCATAGCGCCGATTCCGGTGGTCGAGGCGACGATTTCCGCGATGACCAGATAGGTCCAGCTGACCGCCAGCATCTGTCGCATCGCCACCAGGATGTTAGGCAGGACCGCGGGCACGATGACCGTCCACAGCACCTGCGCGCGGCTCGCGCCGAGCGTCATCGAGGTTTCGATCAGTTCGCTGCGCACTTGGCGCGTGTGGTCCATGATCAGCGTGATCAGGAAGAAGACAACGCCGATGAAGAGTAGCGCCAGCTTCGGACCCTCGCCGGTGCCGAACCACATTAGCAGCACCGGAATGAACGACGGTGCCGGCAGGTAGCGCCAAGCCGATACGAAGGGATTGACGAAGGCCTCGGCGGCGCGGAACGAGCCCATCAGCACACCGAGCGGCACGGCGACCAGGGATGCTGCGAGAAAGCTGCCGAGGATGCGCAGGATGCTGGTGCCGATGTCAGCCGCGAACCCCCGTTCGACGATCAGGCTCCAAAGCGTGGCCAGCACTTTCTGTGGCGCGGGCAGCAACAACTCCCTGACCGCCCCGGTCATGACCGCGATTTCCCAGGCGATGAAGAAGATCACCCAAACAGCGATCCCCAATGCCCAAACCCTCGGCCTGGAAATCGGCTTGCGGATCTCGAACCAGCGCTGCCGTTGCCGGAAGTCGTCTGCCGTGTCGGGCGTCTCCGGTTGCTCGGTGTGTCGGGGCACCTGCTGCCGCTCTCGGCACTCCGCCCGCGGTTACGGGCTACGGCTTGGCCGAGAACGACTGGCGATACCCGCTCTTGACCAAGTCTGCCATCAGACTGCAGTCGATACCAAGTGCCGGGTCGTAAACCTGCTGCATGAGGCCAAGCTTCACCCACCATTCGTTGGTGAGCTTTACCACGGCGGGCATCGAGCCGTTGCCGATATCGAAAGGCGGCTCGCCCTCGAGGACGCCGCAGACCTGTGCGGCCTCGTCAAAGTCGTACATGTAGATGCCGCCATCGGCGTTCTTGCCATTGGTGCCGATAACCGCTTCGACGTCGCCCTTTGGCCACTTCAGAAATTCGGCCAGTATCCCGTTCACCTCGTCGGTGTGCGCATGCCAATAGCCGACAGCCTGCCAACGGGCACGCAGCAAGTCGAGCGCCGCCTTACGGCGGTTCTTGATGAAGTTCTTGTTCATGTACATCACGTCCATGAAGAGGCCGGTCTTCGCCATATCCGGGTCGGCCGTGTTGACGACGCTCTTGGTGCCGGGTTGCGCTTCCATCACCTTGCTGATCCAAGGCTCGTACATGTAGGCGGCAGCCAGGTCGCCGGACAGCATGGGGCCCACCGCCTCGTCGGCATTCAGATTTACCCATTTCACGTCCTTGGGCCCGTAGCCCTGGCTATCGAGCCAGAGTCCCATCAGTAGGTGACCAATATAGGCCTGAGGTGCCGCGACCTTCTTGCCCTTGAGGCCACCGGCCGTGATATTGGGCGCCAAGATAATGTGATCGACGCCGTAGGACGGGTTCATGAGCGTCACATTCACCACGTCGGTGCCGCGATCGATGATCAACGGCGTATAGTCGCCCGTACAAACGTAGATATCGAGCTGCCCTGCTGCCAGCGCCGAGTGCCCGCCGATGGGATCCTCGAAGATGGTCAGATTGAGTTCGTAGTCCGGCGCCAGGTTCTTCTGGCGCACCACTTCGTACATGGCATAACCCGGCCACGAGACACAGATCCCGATGTTGACGCTTTCCTTGGCGAACGCTCCGGAAGCCAAGGCCATCAGGATGATCGGCAACACTAGAATTCCAAATATTGGCCTTAGCGAACGCATGATTTTCTCCCCTACAATCTGTGCGTAATTGTTTGAACTTAGTTGGCTAAAAAATTCATGTCCACGAAAATTTGGTTCATCCGGGCGCGGGCGCAGGCGAGGAAAACAACCGATTCCCTTGCTTCCCGGTGGCCGGCCGCGACCCCGGTGAGAAATCCCGGCCGACCGTCGTAGTCGAGGACGGGCCGTGGATGCGGCGCGGACTTGTCCAAGCGAGGGCGCGCCCGGCGGTCCAAGAAAGCGCTTGCGAAATGGCCGCCCGGCCTGTTCATTAGAGCGGTTCCCGGTCAAATAGGTCTTATCAACCGGGAACCACTCTAGCCTCAAGAATCCGGCCCGCAACGATCACGGGACGCGGCCGCCGGCACGAGGAGGACGATCATGACGGAAACCCTGCACCACTACATCGACGGCGCGCGCGTCGCGGGCGAAAGCGGCCGTTTCGGCGAGATCTTCAACCCGGCCACCGGCGAGCGCACCAAGCGCGTGCCGTTCGCGAGCGCGGCCGAGGTGGGCAAGGCGGTCGCGGCCGCCAAGGCGGCGTTGTCCGAATGGTCGGCGAAAACGCCGATCGCGCGCGCCCGCGTCATGTTCCGCTTCAAGGAGCTGTGCGAGGCGCATATCGACGAGCTCGCCGAACTCACCGCCTCGGAGCACGGCAAGACCTTCAACGACGCCAAGGGTTCGGTGCAGCGCGGCATCGAGGTGGTCGAGTTCGCCACCGGCATCCCGCACCTGCTCAAGGGCGAGTTCACCACCGCCGTGGGCACCGGGGTCGACGGCTTCTCGATGCGCCTGCCGCTCGGCGTCTGCGCCGGCATCACGCCGTTCAACTTCCCGGCGATGGTGCCGATGTGGATGTTCCCGATGGCGATGGCCTGCGGCAACACCTTCGTGCTCAAGCCGTCGGAGAAGGACCCCTCGGTCGGGCTTCGGCTCGCCGAGCTGATGGAAGAAGCGGGCGCTCCCAAGGGCGCGCTCAATGTCGTCAACGGCGACAAGGAGGCGGTCGACGCCCTGCTCGCCGATCCCGACATCGCCGCCGTCAGTTTCGTCGGCTCGACCCCGATCGCCGAGTACATCTACCAGACCGGGACCGGCCACAACAAACGCGTGCAGGCGCTGGGCGGCGCCAAGAACCATATGATCGTCATGCCCGACGCCGACCTCGATCAGGCGACCGACGCGCTGATGGGCGCGGGCTACGGTTCGGCGGGCGAGCGCTGCATGGCGATTTCGGTCGCCGTCGCGGTCGGCGACAAGGTGGGCGACGCGCTGATCGACCGCCTCAGGCCACGGATCGAAAGCCTCAGGATCGGCCCTTACAACGACCCCGACGCCGAGATGGGGCCGCTGGTCACCAAGCAGCATCTCGACAAGGTGCGCGGCTATATCGACCTCGGCGTCGAGGAAGGCGCCGAACTCGTGGTCGACGGCCGCGATTTCTCGCTCCAGGGCTACGAGAACGGCTATTTCGTCGGCGGCTGCCTGTTCGACCGCGTGACCACCGACATGCGCATCTACAAGGAGGAGATCTTCGGCCCGGTTCTGTCGGTGGTGCGGACCGACGATTACGAATCGGCGCTCGGCATGGTCAACGCCCACGAGTTCGGCAACGGCACGGCGATCTTCACCCGCGACGGCGACGCCGCGCGCGACTTCTCGCAACGCGCCAACATCGGCATGATCGGGGTCAACGTGCCGATCCCGGTGCCGGTCGCCTATCACAGCTTCGGCGGCTGGAAGCGGTCGCTGTTCGGCGATCATCACATGCACGGACCCGAGGGCGTGCGCTTCTACACCAAGATGAAGTACGTCACCTCGCGCTGGCCTTCGGGCATCCGCAAGGGCGCCGAGTACGTCATGCCGACGCTCACGTAGACCTTGCCGCCCGACGCCTCGGGCGCGCCCGACTCACGACATCGCCCAGCACGTCATGGCTGAGCGGGGGTTGAATACGTCGGATAAGCGGCTGGTCAGATTGATCGGCAAGCGTGTCGGTGCGTGCTTACGCCACCAGAGGGTCAAGGGGGTGGTGCGGTCGGAGCAAGGTCCGGGACAGTGTCAGCGGTGGCAAATCGCGCCTTGAGTCCATACATTCCGGTCCATGGACGATGTCCAGCTTGCAAATTGGTTTGCTGGGATGGACCGGAGCTTGGTCGAAGCTTATCGAGTCTTTGACCCGACGCTTGCTCGCGCCCTTGGCGTAGAGAGCGGCGCGGTCGTTTGGTTATCGGACTATAGGGCACCTCGATAAATACGGCTGCTCGGCCTCTTCTGGGCGATCAAGAGTACC
>JBHHZM010000082.1:0-13938 GCA_046758065.1 Alphaproteobacteria bacterium
GGCGGCGTTCAACCTCGACAACATGATCGTCGTGACCTCGGCCGACGGCTTCGGCCGGCCGGCGCCGGGCGAGAACTGGGGCAAGAACACGGTCGACCTGCTGGTGCCGGGCGAACGCATCCCGGTGATCGATTTCCACGGGCGGGAGACGGTCGCCTCGGGATCGAGCTTCGCCGCGCCGCGGGTCGCCGCGCTCGCCGCGCGCCTGCTGGCGGCGAACCCGGGCTGGCGCGCCGCCGAGCTCAAGGCGGCGATTTTCGCCCGCGCCCGCATGACCGACGCCGCCGGCCCGCTGACCAGCCGCTACGGCTTCCTCGACCCGCTGCGCTGAGAGCCTGTAAATGTATTGGGAAACGGCCTGCGTCGCGCCTGCGTGCTCCCGGGCGTCGTCGCCGCGCCTTGCCGATGTCCCCGCATCGCGACGCGACGCCTTTCTGGCCCAAGCCTTTGATTCCGTCGCGCAGGTCATTCCCAATACATTTACAGGCTCTGAGCCGCGCGCTTGGAAAAGCGCCCGCGCCGGCCTAAGCTCCGCCTGATCACGGCAGCGGAAAGGCGGCGAAAACGATGACGACGATCACCTACATCGACGGCGACTGGATCGAAGGCAACCCCAAGGTGCTCGGCGTCATGGACCAGGCGTTCTGGTTCGCCACCGGGATCTTCGACGGCGCGCGCGCCTTCGACGGCCTCGCCCCCGACCTCGACCGGCACTGCGCGCGGGCGCTGCGTTCGGCCGCGCACATGGGCATGAAGCCCACCCAGACGGTCGAGGACATCGTCGGCATCGCGCTCGATGGCTGCGCCCGCTTCGCCCCGGGCGCGGAACTTTACATCCGCCCCCTGTTCTATCCGCAGGGCGACTTCGTCACGATCGACCCCGATACGACGCGCTTCATGCTTTCGGTTCACGAAGCGCCGCTGCCCGACCCCGGCGGCTTCTCCGCCTGCCTGTCGCGTTACCGTCGCCCGGCGCCCGACCAGGCGCCGACCGCGGCCAAGGCGGTGTGTCTGTATCCGCAGATGTGCTTCGCCCTCAAGGAAGCGATCGACAAGGGTTTCGACAACGCCGTGGTGCTCGACCCCGACGGTGCGGTGGCCGAGTACGCCACCTCGAACCTGTGGCTCGCCAAGAACGGCGCGGCGATCACGCCCACGGCCAACGGCACCTTCCTCAACGGCATCACCCGCCAGCGGCTGATCAAGCTGCTGCGCGCCGCCGGCGTCGAGGTGATCGAGAAGACGGTGAGCTGGGACGAGGTGCGCGCCGCCGACGAGGTGTTCTCGAGCGGCAACTACGCCAAGGTCAAGCCGGTGACGCGGATCGAGGACCGCGAACTCCAGCCCGGCCCGGTCTACCGCAAGGCGCGCGAGCTCTACTGGGACTTCGCCCGCGAGACCCCCTTCCGGGTGCCGACGCGTTAGCATCTCTCGTTAGCGTCTCTCTCGCGCGGGCGCGCCACTTGACCGCACGCGTGTCGGCGAATAGATATTTGAAACGGCGGTGGAGTTCGCCGACAACCGCCTTCGGGCCGATGACTCCTGTGAGCAATCGCGGGCGGGAGTCCCGAATGGTCCTTCCCGACACGTCAGCAATGTCCGATCCGCGTGCGGGTGTCGTCGCGAGGCCCGCACACGCGCGGCCGCGTCCGTCATCTCGCGGCGTCGCCGGACCCGGCCGAAAAGCGGACGCCGGTCATCCTTCGCGCTTGCGCCGCGCATGACTTCCCCCAGCGTCCTTTTCGCCCGACCCGAGGATCGCCCGGCGACGGAACCCGACGCCCCGCCGCCTTACTTTCGCGATCTCAATCTCGACCAGATCGTCGACACGGTCACCGCCAACTACGATGCGTACAACCTGAAACCGTTTTTCTACGTTTCCCTTCGTGACGCGGATTCCGTCACCTATCGCCACGAAGTCTTCCGCGATCTGGAAAATGCGTCTACGTACCGGGCCGTCCAGCATTTCGCGGAACGCATGAGCACGATGCGCGCGCACCTCGAGAAGGCGGACAAGCTCTACTACACGTTTCAGAAAGAAGCATTGTTCCTCGATGCGGTCGAAATCTATTGTACGGCGATTCTCGACCTCGCCGACGCATTGACTTCTTCGCAACCCGTCTCGCGCGGTTTGCTGACCTTCCGCGACTATCTCATACGGTACGCGAACGCCGCACCGTTCACGTCGCTGCTGGCGGAAACCAAAGCGCTCAAGTCGGCGCTCGCCGACGTGAAGTATTTCCTGCTGATCAAGGCCAACAGCGTCAAAGTTTTCAAATCCGGACCCGGGACCGATTACAGCCGGGAGATCGCCGGAATCTTCGCCAAGTTCAAGGAAGGGTCGGACAAGGATTACAAGTTCGAAATTTCCTCGGACGCGCGCATGAACCACATCGAGGCAGGCGTGCTGGATCGCGTTGCCAAGTTATATCCGGATACCTTCGCTTCACTCGACGCATATTACACCAGAAACAACGCATATCTGGATCATGTGATCGCCCGGTTCGATCGCGAAATTCATTTCTACGTCGCCTACCTTGAACACAGGAAAATGATCGAAGGCGCCGGTCTGTCGTTTTGCTATCCGGATGTCAGCGAAACGCGCAAAGACGTTTGTTCCTGCGGCGGGTTCGACCTGGCGCTGGCGTACAATCTTCTTCACCGGCCGCAGCCCGTCGTCTGCAACGATTTTCACCTCGAAAACAACGAGCGCATCATCGTCGTAACCGGCCCGAACCAGGGCGGCAAAACGACTTTCGCCCGCGCCTTCGGGCAGCTGCACCATCTCGCGAGCCTCGGCTGCGCGGTGCCGGGCGGGCAGGCTCGTTTCCTCCTGTTCGACGACCTCTTCACCCATTTCGAGCGCGAGGAACGGGTCGATTCCCTGCGCGGAAAGCTCGAAGACGACCTCGTTCGCATCCACCGGATATTGAGCGCGGCCACGCCGCGGAGCATCGTCATCATGAACGAGATATTCACCTCGACGACGCTGCGTGACGCGGTGTTCCTGAGTGCGAAAATCATGCAAAAGCTCGTCGAACGCAACGTATTGGGCGTGTGGGTGACCTTTATCGACGAGCTCGCTTCCTACGGCGAGAAAACCGTCAGCATGGTCTGTTCGGTGGCCCCCGACGATCCGACCGTCCGCACCTACAAAATCACCCGGCGACCCGCCGACGGACTTGCTTACGCTTTGGCCATCGCCGAGAAATACGGGCTGACCTACGACCGGCTGAAGGAGCGTCTGCGACCATGAAGGTCTTTCTGATGTACGCGGATCGCGATTTCGGCGCCGGGGTCGAACTGCCGCCCAACGTACTCGATCTGACAAAAGACCTCGCGTTGAACACGCTTTTCGAAGGCATGGCCGACGGCGACAGGTTTCTGTTCGATGTCGCGCGGGAGACCGTGCTGCATTCGCTCGGAAGCGATCTCGCGACGGTCCGCTATCGTCAGGAAGTCCTGAAAGACTGCCTGAAAAACCACGCGGTAGTGGCGCGCCTCTATGCCCTTGCCGGAGAGGCGCTCGAGCGTGAGAAGAAGGAGGTGTGGAAATCGTTTTTCGACTACCCCTCGCACCGGTTGAACCGGTCGAGAGAGGCATTGGAGATTTTCATGCACGTGCTGCGGCAGATCCGGGCGATCACCGACGAACACGCGCACAAGTTCGAATCGGCGGGTTTTTCGCGGTTCTTCGCAATGCTGGAGGACGAGCTAAGCGACGCTTATTTCTCATGCGTGCAGGAACATTTGCGTGAGCTGAAATTCCACGACGGCGTTCTGATAAGCGCCGAATTGGGAACGGGAAACAAAGGAAAGAACTACATACTTCGTAAAATAATACGTCCCAAGGCAGGCTGGATCGAGCGTTTCTTCGCGAAGAAACCGCCTTCCTACACGCTTTTCGTCCATCCTCGCGACGAGAGCGGCGCGCGATGCCTCTCGGATCTGCGTGATCAGGGAATCGTTCTGGTCGCCAATGCGCTCGCCCGATCGACGGATCACATTCGCAGTTTTTTCGTCATGTTGCGACGCGAACTGGCGTTCTATCTCGGTTGCACGAACTTGCACGAGCGGCTCCGCAAGAGAGGCGCACCGACGTGCTTTCCGGTTCCCGCGCCTGCCGGGGAACACCGGCTTTCCTTCGAAGGCTTGTACGATGCGTGTCTTGCGTTGACCACGGAGCAGCGCGTGGTGGGCAACGACGTGAACGCCGACGACAGGCGACTCGTGATCATCACCGGTGCGAACCGCGGCGGAAAGTCGACGTTCCTGCGCAGCGTGGGCCTGGCGCAATTGATGATGCAAGCCGGGATGTTCGCGCCGGCGGAGTCCTTTCGCGGAAATTTGTGCGACGGTCTGTTCACGCATTTCAAGCGCGAAGAAGACCCCTCGATGAAGAGCGGAAAACTGGACGAAGAACTTGGCAGGATGAGCGAGATCGTCAAGCACATTACGCGGCGCTCGACGGTGCTTTTCAACGAGTCATTTGCGGCGACCAACGAACGCGAAGGATCGGAAATCGCGAGCCAGATCATTCGCGCCTTGCTGGAGAACGACGTCAAGATACTGTTCGTCACGCACCTGTACGAATTCGCTCACCGTTTTTGCCGGAAAGAGATGGAGGCGGTGGCGTTTCTGCGAGCGGAGCGGCTTCCCGACGGCACGCGTCCGTTCAAATTGATCGAGGGCGCGCCGCTGGCAACGAGTTACGGGGAAGATCTGTACGACGGCATTTTCGGGGCGACACGAGGGACCGAAGGCACGGACACGGCGGTCAACTGACAGCGCTCCCTCACGCCGCGCCGGCGAGGTCGCCGGCGAGCGCCTTCTCGATCAGCGCCACCGTTTCGTCGCGGCCGTAGAGCGCGATGAACGAGCCCATGCGCGGCCCGCGCGACTGGCCGAGCAGGGTTTCGTAGAGCGCCTGGAACCACGACCGCAGCGGCGCGAAGCCGTGGCGCTTGCCGATCTCGTAGACCTCGTACTGGATCGCCTCGGCGTCCGCCTCCGCCGGGGCCCGGCGGAGCCACTCGGCGAGCTCGGCGAGGGCGGCGCGCTCGCGGGCGTCGGGCGCGCGGTAGCGCTTCGCCGGCTTGACGAAGTCCCGGTAGTAGTTGATCGCGTAGCCGGCGAGCTCGTCGAGCATCGGCGCGTTTTCGGGCGTCGCGTCGGTCACGTAACGCGAGATGAAGCCCCACAGCACGCTCTTGTCCTCGGTGTTGCAGGCGCTCGCGAGGTTGAGCAGGATGGCGTAGGAGAGCGGCTGGCTCGGCGCCGGCGGCGCGCCCGAATGGATGTGCCAGACCGGGTTGGCGAGGCGCTGCTCGGGCGATTGCTCACGATATTTTTCGAGATGCGCGGCGTAGTCGTCGACCTGACGCGGGATGACGTCGAAGTAGAGCCGCTTGGCCTTGCGCGGCGCGCTGTACATGAAGAGGCTCAGGCTTTCGCGCGTGCCGTAACGCAGCCATTCGTCGATGGTGAGGCCGTTGCCGCGCGACTTCGAGATCTTCTCGCCGTTCTCGTCGAGGAACAGCTCGTAGTTGAAGCCTTCGGGTGGGACACCGCCGAGAATGCGGCAGATCGCGCCCGACTGCTTGACCGAATCGATCAGGTCCTTGCCCGACATCTCGTAATCTACGCCGAGCGCATGCCAGCGCATCGCCCAGTCGGTTTTCCAGCCGAGCTTGCAGCGGCCCCCGGTCACCGGGATTTCGGTGCGGGCGCCGTCCTCGTCGTCGAAGGTCACCGTACCGGCGTCGGCGTCGCGGGCGACGAGCGGCACCTGAAGCACCCGCCCGGTCTTCGGACTGATCGGCAGGATGGGGCTGAAGCTGCGGCGCCGTTCTTCGCGCAGGGTGGGGAGCATCAGCGCCATGATCGCGTCGAAACGGCGCAGCACCTCGATCAGCGCCGCATCGAACAGTCCCGATTTGTAGCATTCGGTCGCGCTCTTGAGCTCGTAGTCGAAGCCGAAGCCGTCGAGGAACGCCGTGAGCCGGGCGTTGTTGTGCGCGCCGAAGCTTTCGTGGGTGCCGAACGGGTCGGGGACGGCGGTGAGCGGCTTGCCGAGGTGGGCGCGCAGCATCTCGGGCCGGGGCAGGTTGTCGGGCACCTTGCGCAACCCGTCCATGTCGTCGGAAAAGGCGAAGAGCCGGGTCGGCGCGTCCGACAGGACCGAGAAGGCGTGCCGCACCATCGAGGTCCGCGCGACCTCGCCGAAGGTGCCGATATGCGGCAGCCCGGACGGCCCGTAGCCGGTCTCGAACAGCACATAGCCCTTGGCCGGCACGCCGCCGCCGGTGCGCGCCACGATCTTGCGCGCCTCCTGAAACGGCCAGGCGTTGCTGGCGAGCGCCAACTCGCGGTCGGTGGTCATGCCTCGTCCTTTTGCAAGGATGCCGGACCATGCGCAAAACCGAAGGCCCCGTCAATGGCGCCGACAACGGTTGGAGTGCCCGCGCGGCGGTCCTGATCTGTATAGTCGCGGCATGGAAGACACCGACCATCCGGCGTTGACGCTCGACGCCCTGGCGCAGGTCCCGGTGGTGGTCGCCGGCGCGGCGCACGCGCTGTGGCGATCCGCGGACGGCAAGAGCGAAGCGCTCGACCACGCCGCGGCGACGGCGCGGGCGAAGTCGGGACCGCCGCCGATCGTGTGCCATGCCCCGGCGACCGCGCGTCGGCTCGGGAGCGCGCCGTTCGCCGCCCTCGACGTGCTCGAACTCTTCGCCTTCGCGCGCCCGGCGGCGTTCTGCCTACCGACGCCGCGCGGGCTCGCCGCCGCGCTCGGCCTGCCGGCGCCCGCAGGACTCGCCGCCGAGGCCGAGACCCTCGCCCGCGCCGCGCAGGCCTTGCTCGAAGCGCTCTCCCGCGCCGACGATGCGGCCCGGGAAACCGCCGCGCCGGTCGCGGCGGCATTGGCCCGGGCGGACTGGCCGTGGGGCATCGCGACGCTCGACGCGCTGGGAACGTCGGGCAGTGCCGCCGGCGGCCTCGACGTCTGGGAGCGGCTTCCCGAGTGGAGCGAGACCGCGCCCGTCACCCGACCCGGCGATGAGGCGGTCGAACCGGCGGAAGCGCGCGCCCGGCTCGCGACCCTGCTTGGCTCGGACGCCGAGCCCCGGCCGCAGCAGGCCGACTACGCCTCGGCGGCGAGCGCCGCTTTCCAGCCCCGCGAGGCGCCGGGCGCAGGCGCGGTGGTGCTTGCCGAAGCCGGCACCGGGGTGGGCAAGACGCTCGGCTATATCGCGCCCGCGAGCCTCTGGGCCGAGAAGAACCGCGGCCCGGTCTGGCTCTCGACCTTCACCAAGAACCTGCAGCGCCAGATCGACCAGGAACTCGACCGGCTCTATCCCGGCCCGCGTCTCAAGGCGCGCAAGGTGGTGGTGCGCAAGGGGCGCGAGAACTATCTTTGCCTGCTCAACATGGAAGACGCGGTTCGGACGCTCGCCGCCCGCCGGGCGGACGCGGTGGCGCTCGGCCTGATGGCGCGCTGGACGGCGGCGACCCGCGACGGCGACATGGCGGGCGGCGACTTCCCCGCCTGGCTCGCCGATCTCGTCGGACGCGGCCGCACGTTCGGACTCACCGACCGGCGCGGCGAGTGCATCTATTCGGCCTGCCCGCATTATCGCAAATGCTTCATCGAGCGCGGCATCCGGCGGGCGCGGCGCGCCGACATGGTGATCGCCAACCATGCGCTGGTGATGACCCAGGCGGCGCTGCACGCCGCGCTCGGCGACGACGATCCGAACCTGCCCACCCGCTACGTGTTCGACGAAGGCCACCACGTCTTCAACGCCGCCGACGGCGCCTTCTCGGCCCGGCTCACGGGAATCGAAGCGGCGGAACTCAGGCGCTGGGTGCTGGGCGCCGAGACGACGGGCCGGCGCAGTCGGGCACGCGGTCTCGAACGGCGCATCGGCGATCTCGTCGCCGACGACGACGCGGCCCGCGCGCTCGAGGCGGCGTTGCGCGCGGCGCGGGCGTTGCCCGGCGCCGGCTGGCTCGCGCGCATCGCCGGCGATGCCCCGCGCGGACCGGCGGAAAGCTTCCTCGCACACCTGCGCCGGCAAGTGCTGGCGCGCAGCCCCGGCCGCGACCACGGCTACAGCCTCGAGGCCGAGACCCATCCCGCCGTCGACGGCCTGATCGCCGCGGCGGGCGCGCTCGACGCCGCGCTCGAACGCCTCGCCGGACCGCTGCTCGCCCTCGCCGACGGCCTCGCCAAGCAGCTCGACGACGCGGCGGCCGAGCTCGATAGCGCAACCCGGCTGCGCATCGAGGCGCTCTGTCGCGGGCTCAGACGACGCGGCGGCCTGACCGTCGCCGGCTGGCGCGACATGCTGACGAGCCTCGCGGGGGAAACCCCCGAGGCCCTGGTCGACTGGTTCGCCGTCGAGCGCGTCGAGCGGCGCGAAATCGACGTCGGCATGCACCGCCACTGGATCGACCCGACGATTCCGTTCGCCCAATACGTGGTCGGCCCGGCGCATGGCGTCCTCGTCACCTCGGCGACGCTGCGCGACGGCAGCGGCGACGACGAAGCCGACTGGCGCGCCGCCGAGGTCCGTACCGGCGCCGATTACCTGGCCGCGCCGGCGGTGCGCGCCCAGGTGCCTTCGCCGTTCGATTACGCCCGGCAGACCCGCGTCTTCGTCGTCACCGACGTGCGCCGCGATGCGCCCCAACAGGTCGCCGCCGCCTACCGCGAGCTGTTCCTCGCCGCGGGCGGCGGCGCGCTCGGCCTGTTCACCGCGATCGCGCGTCTGCGCGACGTGCACCGGCGTCTCGCCGCCGCGCTCGAGGATGCCGGCCTCGCACTCTACGCCCAGCACGTCGACGCCCTCGACACGGCGACGCTGGTCGACATCTTCCGCGCCGAGGAGAACGCCTGCCTGCTCGGCACCGACGCGGTGCGCGACGGGGTCGACGTGCCGGGACGCAGCCTGCGGCTCATCGTCTTCGACCGCGTCCCCTGGCCCCGTCCCGACCTGCTGCACCGCGCCCGGCGCGACGCGTTCGGCGGCAATGCCTACGACGACATGCTGGCGCGGCTGCGGCTCAAGCAGGCGTACGGACGACTGGTCCGCCGCGCCGACGACCGCGGCGTCTTCGTGCTGCTGGACGCGGCCTTTCCCTCGCGGTTGGCCGGCGCATTCCCCGATGCCGCCGTGCCGGCGCGCGCCGGTCTCGCCGAGATCGTCGCCCAAACCCGCGCCTTTTTCGCCGCTTGAAGGGAACCCGGGCAGACTGTACAAAGCTCCCGCCCCGCCCGAGCCCGGATTTTCCACCAAGGTCGCGGCGGCGCTCGTGACTTCGGTGAGAAATCCGGGCTAGATTGAAGCGCCGTCGCACCCCATTCTTTACGGATTTCAAGAGGAAGCACAGAACCCCGATGGTCAATCCCCATACCGCGCTCATTTACACCATGGTTCTCGTCTCGGCCGCCGACGGCGAGATGACCGACGCCGAGCTGACGACGATCGGCCAGATCGTCCAGACGCTTCCCGCGTTCACCGATTACGACCGCAACCAGCTCACCAAGGCGGCGGCCGACTGCGCCGAGATCCTGTCCGACGAGCAGGGGTTCGATACGGCCATCGCCATCATTGCCGAAGCGCTGCCCGAAAATCTTCGCGAAACCGCCTACGCGCTCGCCTGCGACGTGGTTGCCGCCGACCTCGTGGCCGACCAGGCGGAACTGCGCGTCCTCGAACTCCTCCGCCACGGCCTCGACATCGACCGACTGTCGGCGGCGGCGATCGAGCGCGGCACTCGGGCGCGCCACGCCCGGGCGTAAGGACTCCCCGGTGCTTCGGGCGGCATGACCATGAGCACCGGGAACCCGGGCGTCGTTCTCGTTACCGGCGCCGCGCGGCGTATCGGGCGCGCCATCGCGCTCGATCTCGCGTGCCACGGCTGGATCGTGGCGGTCCATTACAGCGGCTCGGCCGAGGCGGCCGACGAGACGGTCGGCGAGATCGTCGCCGCGGGTGGGCGCGCCGCCGCCTTCGCCGCCGACCTCGCCGACGAATCGCAGGTCGAAACACTGGTGCCGCGCTGCGCCGCCGAGTTCGGACCGCTCGGTTGTCTGATCAACAACGCTTCACGGTTCGAGAACGACCGATTGCAAACGGCGACACGCGAATCCTGGGACGCCCATCTCGACGTCAACCTGCGCGCGCCGCTGGTGCTGATCCGCGCCTTCGCGGCGCAACTCCCGCCGGGGATGCAGGGCAACGTCATCAACGTGCTCGACCAACGGGTCTGGAACCCGGGTCCGGATTTCCTCTCGTATACGCTGAGCAAATGCGGCCTGTGGACGCTGACCCGGACGCTCGCGCTGGAACTCGCGCCGGCGGTGCGCGTCAACGGCGTCGGGCCGGGCCCGGCGCTGCCCAGCCGCCGCCAGTCCCGGGCCCAGTTCGCGGCGCACTGCGCCCGCATGCCGTTGGGCCGCGGCACCACGCCCGAGGAAATCTGCGAGGCGGTGCGGTTTATCCTTGCCGCGCCGGCGATGACCGGGCAAATGATAGCCCTCGACGGCGGCGAACACCTCGTGCGTCCCACCTGGGCGGACGGCGAATGAGCCAAACCCGCGCGCCCGACGACACGGAGCGACCGATAATGAACCAGCCCACGCCCCTTCGCCCCGTACCCGTCTCCGAGACCGGCGCCGCCGCGCGCCGGCTGTTCGTCCGCGACCTGATGCTCGACTGCATGATCGGCATCCACCGTCACGAACGCGACGCCGACCAGAGGGTGCGGGTCAACATCGACCTGACGGTGCGCGACGCCAAGCCGGTCGACGACAGAATCGCCAACGTCATTTCGTACGACGACATCGTCGCCGGCGTGAAGCGCATCGTCGACGCCGGACACATCAACCTCGTCGAGACGCTGGCCGACCGGATTGCCGACTTCTGCCTGTCCGATTCGCGGGTGATCGCCACCCGCGTGCGCGTCGAAAAGCTCGATGCCATCGCCGACGCCGCGAGCGTTGGCGTGGAAATCGAACGGTTTAGGGCGGGATGATCACATTTTCGTGTAAGCGCATCCGTGGCGGTGTGCAGGCGAAATTTGTTCACAGCATGGATGCAGCCCCACGGGATTCGTCAGCACCCGGTTCCCAAGCCGTTACACGACGATGCATTTTTTCATTGATTAATTTTTTTGTTTTATAAACAACGAGTTATTTAGTCTGCCTATTTTTTGAGCAATGATCTCCCGGACCAAGGTTAATGGGGCTTCAGCCCTGGTCCGGCGCAGTTCCCAACAAAGTTATACACAGATTCCGTGGATAGTTGCCGCGCCCGCCAAGAGCGGCCCGCCGCGCGTGCCGGGCGATTGAAATCAGCCATGCCGTTCCGGTGGCGAGCCAAGCGCAACCGGCGTCGCGCAGACGCCGCCGACGCGCCGGATGATGCGCCTGCCCTGATCAAGGACGCGCAAGCGCCGTGCGAAGGCGGCGCGCGCGCCCGGCACAACATGAAGCGCCCGGCGATACCGCGAACGGAAGCATGATGCGGCGACTCAAGCGACTGCCGTCGCGGCCGGGCGACCGGGTCCTCTCGCGCATCCCGAAAAGCGACGGCCGGCGGGTTCGCCATGTTTCCGCCGCCGCTGTCGACAAACGGGCGTTCACGGACCGGACGTCGCGGCGTCGGCATCGGACCGGCTCTTGACAGGGTTCACATTTGGCGGTTTGAATATGGGAAATGGGTTGAATTGGAGTAACATTGGTCCAGAATGGTTGGACCAAATTTCGACTTCGTCAAGCTTGACCCGAGCGCCGCGCAAGAAGACGCGGGCCGCGGGCCAGCAGACCGAGTCAGGAGAAGGCCGTATGGCGTTTCCCAGCCACGTCCGCTATCTCGTCGTCGGCGCCGGAGTCCACGGGCTGAGCACCGCCTACCATCTGGCGCTCGAACTCAAGGCGCGGGGCAAGGGCGACGGCCGCGACATTCTCGTCATCGACAAGACCGGCATTGCCGCCGGCGCCAGCGGAATCGCCTGCGGCGTGGTACGCAACAACTACTACCAGCCGGCGATGCGCGAGCTCATGGCCCAGTGCGTCGAGGTCTGGGAAAGCGACCCCAAGGCGTACAGCTACCACCCCGTGGGCTACATGCAGATCAGCCCCGAGGCGATGCACGCCGACGTCGCCGCCATCTACGAGCAACAGAAGGCGATCGGCTACGATTCGACGTTCATCGAGGGCGCAGCCGACTGTGCGACCTATATGACGGGCCTGTTCGACGACTGGCGGGCCCAGGGCATCACCTCGGTGCTGCACGAGAAGAAAGGCGGCTACGCCAACAACGCCGCCGCGATGTATGGTCTCGCGACGAAAGCCGAGAACCAAGGCGTGCGGATCCTGGGCGGCGTGCGCGTGACCGGATTCAGGCGCGCCGGCGGCGCCGTCGAGGCGGTCGAAACCGATCGCGGCGCCATCGCCTGCGACGAGGTCGTGATCGGCGCCGGTCCGTGGATTTCCGTGCTCTGGGAGATGCTCGATCTGCCCGCCACAATCGACATCCGGGATCAGGGCGGGACCCTCCACGAGGACATTGCCATGTGGCGCTACTGGTGCCTCGAGGAAGGCACGCTCGGCGTCGATCCCGGCCTGCAACGGACCAACGACGGGCGGATGCCGCCGGTGATCCATGTCGATTCCGACGCGCCGCTTTATTCCGACGTCGACGGCTCGCTGATCACCGACGAGATGTGGGGCATCTACTACAAGCCCGACTTCAATTTCGGCGGCATCCAGGGGGGCGGAATGCCGTACAAGGTCGAAAAGCCCGCCGCGGAGGTGGCGGTCGATCCCTACGGCCCCGAGTCCCCCGAGTTCGTCGTCGACGGCGCGTTCGCTCACATGTGGTGCTCGGCGCTCGCCTTTTGCCAAAAGCGCTTCTCGGGCCAGATCGGCAAGTGGAAAAAGGAGCCGTCAGGGGGCATCGGCTGCTTCACGCCGGACAGCTTTCCGGTCATCGACACCTTTCACCAGAACTGCCACGTCATCGCCGATTCGAACCACGGCTACAAGATGATCGGCGTCGGCAAGCTGGTGGCCGGCGAAATCATGGGCGAGCCCAGCCGGATTCTCGACTCCTTCCGGTTTTCCCGCTATGCCGAGGGCAGGCTGCATCCGGTGTCGCACAGTCCCTTCCCGTGGAGCTAGAGCCAGCGATGCAAACGCATAACCGCCAGTCGGCAGCACAACCACCGCCGAATCGAGAACCAAGGGAGGCATAACGATGATGGACGTTGAAGCAACCGTACGCGCGGAAGGTCGCGACGAACTCGTCAAACAAGTGCGCGCCAAGATCAACGAGCTTGGCATCACGTATATCTACTACCAATTCATTTCTGTTACGGGTCGCGTCGTCGGCAAGGGCATCCCGGCCGATCACTGGGAACGGATCGCCGAGCGCGGCTTTCAGCTCGTCTACGGTTCGACCGCCAACCTGTTCATCGATCGCCACGGCAACTACATCGGCTACGGTCCCGAGGCGTGGGAGCTGATCGGCATTCCCGACCCCGAGACGTTCTGCCAGCTACCCTGGGACAAGCGCGTCGCTCGCGTCTTCTGCACCTGTTTCCGCAATCGCGAGGAACAGGTCAATCCCGGCGGCCACCTGACCTCGGACTGCCGAGGCAATCTCAAGCGCATCCACGCCTGGTTCAAGGACAAGCACGACGGGCTGCATCTGCGTCACGGCGCCGAACCCGAGATGATGTGGCTCAAGAAAGGCGAAGACGGCCTTCCCGACGGCGGATTTTCCAAACCCAACTGCTACCATATCGACCAGTTCGAATCCCTGCGCCCGGTGTTCATGAAGGCGATCGAATACTCGCAGGCGATGGGCCTCGACATGATCCAGGGCGACCACGAGGACGCGCCCGGCCAGCTCGAGCTCAACTGGA
>JBHHZM010000083.1:0-13714 GCA_046758065.1 Alphaproteobacteria bacterium
TAGAACCATTCTGACGGAGCGCATTTGCGACAAGGTCAAGGGGTTTGGCGCCGCCCATACCAGGAGGTACGGGCCAGCCAAAGCCCGCAGGATTTGGCGCCAATGCGCCCGTCCCTTCGGGTTTCCGGGCGGCGGACGCCCGCGGTGTCGGCGCGCTTGCCCGATGTTCCCGCATCGCGCCGCGCGCGCCTCCTGGCGGATCGCCTCGCCGCCCGAGAAACAGAATCGATCCAATCTCATCACATCTCGCTCTAGACTGTCCGTGAGAAGACCGTCACCGTAGGAGCTCCGAATGGACCTGACGCTTCCGGAAAAGATCGTCGCACTCGCGGCTACGAACTGAGCCGCGCGGCGGCGAACGTTTAAGACCGGATCGGACGGCGCAGATCGATGCTCAACCCACGGATCGCAACCCTTCCGCCGTCGGCCTTCATGCGCCTCGACGCGCTGACGGACGGAGTTGCGCCGCCCGCCGCGATCGAGGTCATCGACATGTCGGTCGGCGATCCGCGCAACCCGCCGCCCGCGATCGCCGGCGACATCCTTTACGAGCAGCGGGCGCTGTTCGGCCGTTACGCGTCGCCCCGGGGAACGCCCGAATTTCGCGCCGCGGTCGGTGACTGGATCGGGCGGCACTACGGCCTGCCCGAAGGCATGATCGACCCCGAGCGCCATGTCCTGCCGGTCGCCGGGCTCAAGGAAGGCATGTTCCTGATCGCCCTCGCCGTCGTGCCCGAGCGCAAGGCCGGAGCGGCGCCCGCCGTGCTGATCCCCAATCCGTTCTATCATCCTTACGCCGGCGCGGCGGTCGGGGCGCGCGCCGAGGCGGTGTTCGTCAACGCGTCGGCGGAGAACCGGTTTCTGCCCGATTTTGCGGGCCTCGACGAGGCAACGCTGGCGCGCGCGGCGATGGCCTATCTGTGCTCGCCGGCCAACCCGCAGGGCGTCGCCGCCGACATCGATTATCTTTGTCGTCTCATCGAGCTCGCCCGCGCGCGCGATTTCGTCCTCGTCGTCGACGAGTGCTACGCCGAACTCTACACCGGCGCGCGACCCGCCGGCGCACTCGAAGCCTGCGCGCGCCTCGGCGGCAATCTGAGCAATCTGCTGGTGTTCCACTCGCTGTCGAAGCGTTCGAATCTGCCCGGCCTTCGCTCGGGCTTCGTCGCCGGCGACCCCGATATCCTGAGTCAGTATCTCAAGCTGCGGAACTACGGCGCCGTCGCCATGCCGCTTCCGGTGCAGGCGGCCTCGGCCGCGCTCTGGCGCGACGCCGCGCATGTCGCGGAGACCCGCGCCTTTTACATTCGCAACGTCGACGCCGCCGCGCGCATTCTCGGCAACCGTTTCGGCTTCTACCGGCCCGACGGCGGCATGTTCCTGTGGCTCGATGTCGGCGACGGGGTGACTGCGGCGCGTCGGCTGTGGTCCGAGGCCGGGGTCAAGGTCATGCCCGGGGCCTTCATGACGCGCGACATCCCCGGCTCCGAGACCGTCGGCGCGCCTTATATCCGCGTCGCGCTGGTCCACGACTTCGCGACCACCGGCGAAGGTCTCGCGCGTCTCTCCGAGACGCTGGGAGCGTAACCCGGATTTCTCACCGCGGTCGCGGCGCCGCCGCATCGCGGATACGACCCTGGTAAAAATTCCAGGTTAACCGGGCGTTAAGCCGCTTCCGGCAATGATGGCGGGGTCATTGCCGCAAAGCGTGGGCCGCCGCGGACGCCCGCGGCGGTCGGAACAAGGACCAATGCCGGGATATCCAGAGCCGTTACGCCGCCCCCTCCACGAAGTGGTTTCGCCTATTCCGGACCGGCAGCCGCCACTCGTCGCCGGCGTCCCCCTCGGCGTTCGCCGCGAATGCTGCGCCGAAGCCGACTGGTTCGGCGCCAAATCCTTCGGCGACACGGATGCGGCCGCCCGGCAGCCGGGGTCCGGATCGCTGTGGGCGCGGATCATTCGCCGTCTGGCGCGCGGCGACGGTGGGACGGGGCCGTGATCGCCCGCAATGCCCGTCGCGCTTCCAACGCGGCGGCGCGGCGCAACGTCGATGCGCTTTGCGAATTGTTGCGCGCGGCGATCGCGCGCGAATGCCGAAGACGCACGGTCGTCGAATTCGTTCCGCCGCTCCGCCCGACGAATCGCAACGCCGCAAAGATCACCGCCGCCGAAGTGGTGACGCTCGCCGCTTATCACCCTGCCGGAATGACGCGACGCCGCTCGTGACTTTGGGGGGAAATCCGGACTAAGGGTTCACCGTACACCCCGTATTCAATTATACTCGGGGGCTAAGCGCCGGGCAAAAGCGGCCGGGAGACACCGGGATGACGGCTGGATCCATGGGGGGCGCATCCAACGGGGCGCCCTCGCGGGCCCTGCGGACGGTTGTCGCCGCCCTCGTGCTTGCCGCTTCGCTGGCTTGTGCGGACGTCGGTGGGGCTCAGACGCTTTCCGAGCCGGAGAGCCTTGCCGGCCGACTCCTGGTCGCGCTTCCCGAAATGCCCGATCCGCGCTTTGCCGAGACCGTGATCTACCTCGTCGAGCACGATTCGACAGGGGCGATGGGGCTGGTCATCAACCGGCCGATGGGCACGCTGCCCCTCGCCGAGTTGCTCAAGGGACTGAACATCGAAGGCCAGGCCGTCGGCGGCGACATCCGCCTCTATTACGGCGGCCCGGTCGAGAACGGTCAGGGCTTCGTGCTGCACTCGCCCGATTACGTCGGCAAGGGCACGCGGGTGGTGCCCGATGGCCTGGCGCTGACCGCCGACCCCGAGATCGTGCGCGACATCGCCGCCGGTGTCGGGCCGAAGCAAAGCCTCTTCGTTTTCGGCTACGCGGGCTGGAGTCCGGGTCAGCTTGAGGCCGAAATCGCCGAAGGCGGCTGGATTACCGTTCCGGCCGACGACACCTTGGTGTTCGGCGGCGACAACAAGCACAAATGGCGCGATGCCATGGCCCGTCGTTCGATCAATCTATGAAGGCCGGGCTCACCACCGGGCGCATGACAGTGTCCGGTAACGAATCGAAAGGGTATGAGCATGGAAAAGGCGACATTCGCGGCGGGGTGCTTCTGGGGCGTTGAGGCGGCCTTCCGCCGGGTCGAGGGTGTGGTCGCGACCGTCGTAGGCTATTCCGGCGGCACGCTCGACGATCCGAGCTACCGCGATGTCTGTTCGGGACGCACCGGTCACGCCGAAGTGGTCGAGGTCGAGTTCGATCCCGCACGGGTCACCTACGAACGGCTGCTCGACGTTTTCTGGCAGATTCACGATCCGACCTTGCTCAACCGTCAGGGCCCTGACGTCGGAGAACAGTACCGCTCGGCGATCTTTTGCCATACGCCCGAACAGGAAACTGCGGCGCGCGCCGCCAAGGAAAGGCTCGAGGCGTCGGGCCGCTTCGCCCGCCCGATCGTCACTGAAATCGCGCCGGCAGGCCGATTCTGGCGCGCCGAGGCATATCACCAGCAATACCTCGAGAAACGCGGTCGGACCTTCGGTCGCTGACGCGAGCCTGTTCCGCGCGGCGCCCGGCTTATCCCACCGTTAATTCATTAATAACGTCAAACAGTTCTAATAAACCGGGCGAGTCGGAGTTCGTCTAGACGCGCTCAAAACCGGCGGTGTCCGGCCGTCAGACGACGTGCGAGGCAGGCCCCTCGGAGCACGGCGCCGAGCTATTGACGAGGCCATGGTCGACCAGCTTTTTGTGATCCCGAGCACAGACGGGAGCGATGATGAGCCCACGTCTGCCGACGCCGGTGCCGGTGCGCCGGACGCCCACCGCGATATCGAAGCGGTTGGTGGGCCGATCGGCGTTCCGATCGACCTCGTCGGGCCGCTCGAGGACATCGATATCAATCAGATTCACGGCGTTCCCCAGATGCGCGAGCTGGGCGATCGCGTCAAGCATGTCTTCAAGGTCGAAGGCGTGCCGTCCGGCGCGGCGCTCTCTGCGGGGGTCGACAAGGGGAACGGTTCG
Source organism: Alphaproteobacteria bacterium (assembly GCA_046758065.1). Taxonomy (GTDB): domain Bacteria; phylum Pseudomonadota; class Alphaproteobacteria; order JAAXGF01; family JAAXGF01; genus JBHHZM01. The sequence goes on from JBHHZM010000083.1 coordinate 3,985, forward strand.
TGGTCGCTGACCGCCGACGAGATCAAAAACCTCAGCTTCATCCCGGCCGAGGGCGAGCACGGCGAGTACGCGCTACTGGTCCGCGCGCTGGCCATCGCCATGGACGGCTCGCACACCGCGACCACGGTCGGCCACTTCAACGTCGACGTCGACGCGCGCGCCGAAACCCTGGAGCGGCTCGAGGAGGAACGCCGCGCGGCCTGGCGGCAGGCCGAGGAAGAACGCCGTCTCGGCGGGGCCGAGGCGCAGCGCCAAGCCGAGGAAGAACGCCGGCGCTATCTCGAGGAGGCGCGGCGCAAGGCCGAAGAAGAACAGCGGCGCGTCGTCGAGGCGGCGCGGCGCAAGGCCGAAGAGGATCAGCGTCGCATCGTCGAGCAAGCGCGGCGCAAGGCCGAGGAGGAACAGCGCCTTGCCGTCGAGGAGGCGCGCCGCAGGGCGCAAGAGGAACATCAACGGGTTCTCGAGGAGGTCCAGCGTAAAGCCGCAGAAGAACAGCGCCGCATCATCGAAGAGGCCCGTCGCAAGGCCGAGGAGGCGCAGCGCCTGGCCGTAGCGGAGGCGAGGCACAAGGTCGAGGAGGAGCAGCGCAAGGTCATCGAAGCAACGCGTCGCCAGGCCAGCGACGAACAGCGCCGGATCGCCGAGGAAGCGGCCCGCAAGGCCGACGAAGAACAGCGTCGGATTATCGAGGAGACCAGGCGCAAGGCCGAAGCAGAACAGCACCGGGCGGTCGAGGAGGCGAAGCGCAAGGCCGAAGAGGAGCAGCGCCGCGTCGTCGAGGAAGCGCGGCGCAAGACCGAGGAAGAGCAGCGGCGTATTCTTGAGGAGATGCGCGGCAAGGTCGAGGCCGAGCGCGTTCAGGCAGTGAAAGAAGCGCGTCGCATGGCCGAATCCGAGCAGTTCGAGGCGACCGAGAAGGCGAAGAGCAAGGCCGCCGAGGAACAGCGTAGGGCGTTCGAGGAAGCGCGGCGCAGAGCCGAGGAGGAGAGTATCCGGGCGGTCGAGGAGGCGCGCCGCCAGGCCGAGGAGGAACAGCGCCGCATTCTCGATGAGGTGCGCCAAAAGTCGGAGGAGGAACAGCGCCGCATTCGCGACGAGACGCGCCGCCAGGCCGAAGAGGAAAAACGCCGCATTGTCGAAGATGCTCGCCGCCAGGCCGAACAGGAACGCCGCCAGGCGGTCGAGGAAGCGAAGCGGCAGATCGCCGAAAAGGAACGCGAGGCTTTGGTCGCGGCGCGGCGCAAGGCCGAAGAGGAAGAGCGCCTCGCGTTGGCGGCGGCGAAGGAAAAGATCGAACGGGAGCGTCGCCAGGCGATCGAGGACGCGCGCAACCGGGCCGCCGAGGAGCGGCGTCGCGTGATCGAGGCGACGGAGCGCGAGGCGATCGAGAAACGCCGACGCTCCTCGGTCGAGATGAAGACGGAGATCGAAGCGCAAAAGCGTCTCGCGTTGGCGGCGGTGAAGGAAAAGATCGAACGGGAGCACCGTCAGGCGATCGAGGACGTGAAGCGCAAGGCGGAGAAGGAGCAGCATCGCGTCATCGCGGAGGCCAAGCGCAAAGCCGAGGAGGAAAGACTCCGCGTCGTCGAGGAGGCGAAACGCACGGCCGAAGAAGAGGTGCGCCGCGCCATCGAACAGACGCGGCACAAGGCCGAGGACGAACAGCGGCTCGCCGCGGCGGCGGTGCGCCAGCAGATCGAAGAAGAACAAAAACGTTTGATCGCGGAAGCGCAACGCAAGGCCGAGGAAGAGCAGCGCGCCACGATCGAGCAGGCGCGAAAGAGAACCGAGGAGGAACAGCTGCGTGCGGTCGAGGAAGCACGCAAGAAAATAGAGATCGAGAAGTGGGTCGCAGTCGAAGCGGCGCGGCGCAAGGTCGACGAGGAGCAGCGCCAGGCGATCGAAGAAGCGAAACGCAAGGCCGAGGAAGAGCAGCGCCAGGTTATCGAAAAGGCGAAGCGTCGGGCTGCGGAAGAACAGGCCCGCGCGGTGGAAGAAGCGCGGCGCAAGGCCGAGGAGGAGCAAAGCTGGGCGATCGAGGCGGTGCGGGCGAAAATCGAGGAAGAACGCCGCCGTGCCGTCGAGGAGGCGATGCGCAAGGCCGAGGAGGAGCAGCGCCGCGCGGTCGAAGCGGTGCGAAAAAAGGTCGAGGCGGAGCAGCAACGGGCGATTGAGGAGGCGAAACGCAAGGTCGAGGAGGAGCAGCGCCGGATCCTCGAAGAGGCCCGACTCAAAGGCGAGACGGAGCAGCGCCGGGCAGTCGACAAAATCAGAAAGGAGATCGAGGCGGAGCAGCATCGCGCTATCGCGGAGACGAAGCGCAAGGCCGAGGAGGAAAGACTCCGCGTCGTCGAGGAGGCGCAGCGCAAGGCGGAGGAGGAGCAAAGCCGGGCGATCGAAGCGGCGCGCGCGAGAATCGAGGAAGAGCGCTGCCGCACCGTCGAGACCGCGATTGAAGCCGTCGAGGCCGAACGTCTTGCGGCGGAACGCGAAGCCAAGCAACGTGTGCAGCGGGAAATCCGGCGGGCCGGGATGCAGGCCGACTGGAAGGCCGCGGCGATCGCCCACGCCAAGCGGCAGCTTGCGGCCGAGGAGCAGCGCAAGGCCGAGGAGGAACGCCGCCTGGCCGAGGAAAGGGCACGCAGCGCCGCCGCGAAGCAGCGGCGCCTCGCAGCCGTCGAGGCGAAATGGAAAGCGAAACGGGAACGGGGGTCGGAGGCGGCCGACGGCACCCCGCGCAGTGGGGACGAAACGGCGTCTTCTTCCGGCGAGGCGCGACGTCCGCCGGTCGAACGGCTGCGGGACCTGGCCCGGCCGGCGGCGCCGGGGCTCGGCAGAATCCTGTCTGCCGTCGCGGCCGCCATAGCTCTCTCGGTGCTGACCATATGGGTGTTTCCTTCGGTCTTCGGACGCCTCGACGTGGCGTCATCGGCGTCACGCGCTGGGCGCGAGGCGGTGCTGTTGGTCTCCGCCGACGGCGTCAACTTGCGGGCGGCGGCATCGACCGCGGCGGCGATCGTCCGTCAGCTCCCGCGCGACACGGTGGTCGGGGTCCTTTCGCGGGATGGCGACTGGGTGCGGGTGCGGGTGCCAGAGGCCGGCGGCGTCGAAGGCTGGATCCACGGCTCCCTGCTGAGCGACGCGCGGCCGCCCCGACCCTGACCCGGAATACGGTTCCGGACCCGTCGGCCCCCGGATCACGACGGTCGCGCGCGCCCTCTTCCCTGTGGTAGAAGACTGCCACGCCAAACGAGCCGCCGCCGATGCCCCACTGGGAACCACCTGCCGTCCCCGAGGAAACGTTCCGGACCGCGCCTGTGTCGCCCTGTCACCGTTTCCGGGCGCACCGGGCGGACCGCTAGCGGCGCGCGATGGCGCCGGGCGGCTTGTTCGACGGCGTTGTCGTCCTCGTCCTGTTCCTATGCTCGGCGGCGCTCACCCGCGTGATGATCGGCGTCGGCATCCCCGACCTCCCGACGGCCCGCTCGTCGCACGACCGTCCCGTTCCCAAGGGCGGCGGGCTGGCGGTCGCCGTCACGTTCGGCGCCGGCGTCGTCGCGCGCTATCTGTGGGACGACGATCCGGGATTTGGCCCGACCGCCTTCGCCGCGCTGCTGCTGCTCTCGGTCTTCGTGCTCGCCTTCGCGTTCTACGACGATCTCAGGACCCTCCCGGTCACGGGCAAGCTCGCTTGCCAGATCGTCGCGGCGCTGCTGTTTTCGCTGTTCGTCGCCAAGCTCGAATTCGTCACCCTGCCGGGCGTCGGCACGGTCGCGCTCGGCCCGTGGGGGCATGCGCTCACCGTGTTCTGGCTGGTCGCTTTCATGAACGTCTTCAATTTCATGGACGGGATCAACGGCCTTGCCGGCGGCGGGGCGGTCGTCGCCGGCGTCTTTCTCGGGTTCGTCGCCCAACTCTCCGGCGCACCGTTCGTCTATCTGAGCAGTCTGTGCCTGACCGGCGCGATTCTCGGTTTCCTCGTCTTCAATTTTCCCGCCGGCCGCATCTTCCTCGGCGACACCGGCAGTCAGTTCATCGCCTTCCTCCTCGCCGGTCTCGCAGTCATCGGTGCGACCGCGCAAGCGAACAAGATCTCCATATTCGTCGTGCCGATGCTGTTCTTTCCGTTCCTCTACGACGTCGCCGTCACGCTGCTCCGCAGGCTGGGGCTGGGGCGGGACGTCTTTGCCGCCCATCGCGAGCACCACTATCAGCTTCTCAACCGGCTGGGCGTTTCCCAGCGGGGCGTGAGCGGGCTTTACGTCGTCCTCGGTCTGCTCCACGGCGTCGCGGCGATGACCCTGCAGTTTGCCGACCCGCCGACGCGCATCTTCTGGTTTGTCGCCGCGGCGCCGGTCTACGCGTTGTTCACGATCGTTCTCTATCGGGCATCTTCCCGCGCCGGACATTCGGAGGACCGTTCCCCGCCCGCGTAAACCCGGTCCTTAACAGAAGCGCCGGTTCGGCCGTATCCTGTCCCGGGCGCCGTCGAGGGCTGCTGGAACAGGGGAGGACCGTTTCAATGGGATGCTGTCATTACTACGCACCGACCGAGACGGGCGACGCCGCCTTCTCGGTCGACGTCTCGTCGATCACCTTCGGCGCCGGCGTCCTCGCCGAAGTGGGCGACCACGCGCGCGCCCTCGGGATCCGGCGCGCGGCGCTGTTCACCGACAAACGCCTCGCCGCCCTCGAACACGTCGCCGTGGCGCGGCGTGCGCTCGCCGGGGCGGGGGTCGACGCGGCCCTCTACGACGAGGTGCGCGTCGAGCCGACCGACGAATCGTTTCTCGCCGCCGCGCGGTTCGCCGCCGAGGGCGAATTCGACGGCTTCGTCTCGGTCGGCGGCGGCTCGGTCATCGACACCTGCAAGGCCGCCAACCTTTACAGCACCCATCCGGCCGAATTCCTCACCTACGTCAACGCGCCGATCGGCGGCGGCGAGCCCGTTCCGGGGCCGCTCAAGCCCCACATCGCCTGCCCGACGACGTCCGGCACGGGCAGCGAATGCACCGGCATCGCGGTTTTCGATCTGCTCGCCATGGCAGCCAAAACCGGCATCGTCTCGCGCCGGTTGCGTCCGAGCATGGCGCTGATCGACCCGGAGACCACCTATACCCTGCCGGCGAACGTCGTCGCCGCCAGCGGTTTCGACGTGCTGAGCCACGCCCTCGAATCCTACACCGCACGCGCCTACACCCGGCGTGGCGCGCCGGCGCGCCCCAGTCTCAGACCGATGAGCCAGGGCGCGAACCCGTGGAGCGACCTCGGCTGCCGCGAGGCGCTCGGGCTCACCGGAAGCCACCTCGTGCGCGCGGTCGCCGATGCCAGCGATCGCGAGGCGCGCGGCCAGATGATGTGGGCGGCGACGCTCGCCGGCATCGCCTTCGGCAACGCCGGCTGCCACCTGCCGCACGGCATGTCGTATTCGGTCGCGGGGCTGGTGCGCGACTTTTGCCCCGACGGCTATCCCGAGGAGGCGCCGATCGTGCCCCACGGCATGTCGGTCATCGTCAACGCTCCGGCGTCGTTTCGCTTCACGGCCGAAGCCTGTCCCGATCGTCATCTGGAAGGCGCCGGATTTCTCGGCGCCGAACTGCGCGACGCCGGCCCCGACGACGCCGGCGAGGTCGTGGCGGGGCGGATCATCGAGCTGATGAAGGCGGCCAAGATTCCCAACGGCATCGCCGGCGTGGGCTACGGCGAGGCCGACATCCCCGCGCTCACGCGCGGCGCTTTCCCCCAGAAGCGTCTGCTCGACAACGCGCCGCGCGCGGTGACCGAGGAAGCGCTCGGTGCGGTTTACGGCGACGCGCTGCGCTACTGGTAGCCGCCGCGTCTTTGCGCCGGTAACCCCGGCTTAGCTGGTGCTGCGCACCGCTTCCCAGTAGATCCGGTTGCGGCTGCCGATGAAATGGTCGTGCACGTAGCCGAGGCAGTCGCGCAGGGTCACGAACATCGAAGTATGCCAGCCGATGGCGGCGTTACAGCGGTCGTAGGCGGCGCGTGCCCGCCGGATCGCCTCGGGGGACGCCGCCGCTTCGCGCGTCGGCGTGACCGCGTTGCGCCACAGTCCGCGTCTGACCTCGGCGCTCACACCGTCCTCGGCGGGCAGTGCATTGATCAGCACGCCGGTCAGCCGCGCGGCGCCGACATCGCTGTTGTCCCGTTCGACGAGGCGCGTGCCGGCGGCGCGCAGCGGACCGGTGGTGGCGGCGATCTCTTCGGCGTCGAGCGGGTCGGGATCGCCCGCAACCGGTTCGGGAACCAGCGAGACGCCTTCGCCCACCGCGACCGTCACCCCGGTCGCGCCCAGCGCGCGGAGACGCGACGCCGGCAGGCTGATCCGCACCGCCGCATAGCCGCGCACGGTGTCGATGCGCAGCACGTCATCGGCCGGCAGCGCAAAGCGCCGCCCGTCGGCGGCGGTCACCGCGACCGAGATGCCTGCGCCGCCCACGGCGCGGTAGACGGTGCCGCGCGGCGGCGGCGGCCGCGTCTCCTGCAGGCAAAAGGCGGTGAACTCGGCGGCGCAGGTCTCGCCGTCGCAGACCAGCGGCACCGACCCGTTGCTGGCGACGAGCGCGAGCACCTGGGGCGCGGCGCGGGCGGGAGCGAAGGGCATCACGAACGCGGCCAGCGCGCCCGCGACGATGCCGAAACGCAGGATCATGACGGTTGCTCCTTTCGAGTTGGCGGTGCGCCGCCTGCGGCGCTATTCGTCGGCTTTGCCGCCGCCGCGGCAGGGTGGCGAGACGCGCGCGCGGCGGTCGCGGCGCGCCCACTCCTCCGCCGTCAGCGTCTCCATCGAGAGCGCGTGAAGGCCGTCCGCGATCTCGTCGGCGAGCAGCCGGTTGACCGTCTGGTGACGGCGGACGAGGGGTTGGTCCGCGAAGGCCTGCGAGACGATCACCAGCCTGAAGTGCGACTGGGCGTCCGGCGGCACGCTGTGCATGTGGCTCTCGTCGATGACTTCGAGATGCGCCGGCGCCAGCGCCGCGACGATCTTGGCCTCGATGGTCTCGCGTCGGCTCATGCCGTGGTCTCCCGGATGCGGATGCGTCCCGTGAACGGGGCGCGAGCCGTCTTTTCAAGGTGCTGCCTCGCGTCCTCCGGGTCAAGAGCGGTCGATCAATTGGTCTGCGGCGCACGCGCCACGTAGACCCCGTCCTCGATGCCCGAGAACAGCGTATCGACCTCGGGATGCGAGACCGGCGCGCCCGACTCGTCGATCAGCAGGTTCTGTTCCGAGACGTAGGCGATATAGGTCGTCTCGGCGTTTTCGGCGAGCAAGTGGTAGAACGGTTGCTCCTTGTGCGGCCGGACGTCCTCGGGGATCGCCAGCCACCACGCCTCGGTGTTGCTGAATTCCGGATCGACATCGAAGATGACGCCGCGGAAAGGGTACACACGGTGGCGGACGATCTGTCCGATGCTGAACTTGGCTGTGCGGATGCCCATGATCACCTCGGCGACGTCGCTGCGATTCTGCGGTTGTTCGCAAGGGACAGTCTAGCAAGTTCGCCGACGGGGGCGCGTCAAATTCTCCCGCGGTCGGCATGCGGGATTTTCCACCGGCGTCTCGCCCGGGCCGACGCGCGCAAAGGCAATAGTCCCGGGGGGTTGACGGTGGCGCCACTTGCGCGGACACGGCTGCGATCCTAGATTTTGGCCATGCGCGCCATGCCCGTCATCGGTCTTACCCTCGACGCCGAATCCCCCGGGGGCTATTCGAAGCTGCCGTGGTACGCGCTGCGCGAGAACTACTTCGTCGCGGTCCGGCGCGCCGGCGGCCTGCCGGTGGCGCTGCCCCACGAGACCGCCGACGCCGGCGCCTACCTCGACCGCATCGACGGCCTGGTCGTCACCGGCGGCGCCTTCGACGTCGATCCGGCGCTGTTCGGCGCGACGACGCGTCACGCCACGGTCGCCACCAAGGACCAGCGCACCGCCTTCGAACTCGCCGCCACGCGGCTCGCGGTCGAACGCGACCTGCCCGTGCTCGGCATCTGCGGCGGCCAGCAGCTTCTCAACGTCGCCCTCGGCGGCACGCTGATCCAGCACATCCCCGACGAAATCGAAGGCGCGCTCTCCCACGAGCAGCCCAACCCGCGCACCGAGCCGGGCCATACCGTGCGCATCGAACCCGGGACCCGGCTGCGTGATATCGTCGGCGTCGACGAACTCGCGGTCAACAGCGCCCACCACCAGGCGGTGTGCGACCTGGCGCCGGGGCTGGTCGTCGACGCGGTTGCGCCCGACGGCGTGATCGAAGGCATCGAAGACCCGGCCCGGCGCTTTCTCGTCGGCGTGCAGTGGCATCCCGAATACGGGATCAGCGCGGGCGACGGGCGGCTGTTCGCCGCCTTCGTCGCGGCCTGCGCGGACTGAGGCGCCGCCGCAAGCGAACATAATCAACGGAGCGGGCATGGCAGAACCGCAAAAGCCGGACGGCGGCGAACGCATCGCCAAACGTCTTGCGCGCGCCGGGCTGTGCTCGCGCCGCGAGGCCGAGCGCTGGATCGCCGCCGGCCGGGTCGCGCTCGACGGCGAGACGCTGACGAGCCCCGCGGTCGTGGTCGGCGCGGGCGCGCGGATCACGGTCGACGGCAAGCCGCTGCCGAAGGCGGAGGCCACGCGTCTGTGGCGCTATCACAAGCCGCGCGGGCTGATCTGCACCCGCCGCGACCCGCAAGGACGGCCGACGGTGTTCGACTCACTTCCCCCTGACCTGCCGCGCGTGGTCTCGGTCGGCCGCCTCGACATCGATTCGGAAGGTCTCCTGCTGCTCACCAACGACGGCGCGCTCGCTCGCCGTCTCGAATTGCCGGCGACCGGCTGGCTCAGGTGCTACCGGGTGCGCGCCTACGGCGAGGCCGCGCCCGAGGCGCTCGCGGCGCTGGCCGGGGGCGTTGCCGTCGCGGGCGTGACCTACGGACCGATCGCCGCGCGGCTCGATCGCCGGCAGGGGCGCAACGCCTGGTACACGCTGAGCCTCGGCGAGGGCCGCAACCGCGAGGTGCGCCGGGTGATGGAGCACCTGGGGCTCACGGTCAGTCGCCTCATCCGCGTCGCCTACGGACCCTTCCGGCTCGGCACGCTCGCGCCCGGCGCGGTCGTCGAGGTCCCGGCGTCGGAACTGGAGGACCGCGCGGACGCCGCGACCGCGGCGCCGAAACCGGACCATGCGTATCGTCGCCGGTAGGCACCGCGGCCGCCGGCTCGCCGCGCCTCCGGGCCGCGCCGTGCGGCCGACGGGGGCGCGGGTGCGCGAGGCGCTGTTCGACATGCTCGCCCACAATCCCTGGGGGCCGGGGGGCGCACCGCTGCCGCGCGGGCAGCGCGTGGTCGACGCCTTCGCCGGTTCGGGCGCGCTCGGCTTCGAGGCGCTGTCGCGCGGCGCCGCGCGGGTCGTCTTCCTCGAAATCGATGCCGAGGCCGCGCGCGGCCTGAGCCGAACCGCGCACATGCTCGATGAAGAGGACGCCGTCGCCGTGCTCCAACGCGACGCGACCCGCCCCGGCCCGGCGGAGGCGCCCGCAGCGCTGGTTTTTCTCGATCCGCCCTATCGCTCGGGACTCGCCGCGCCGGCGCTCGCCGAGCTTGCGCGTATGGGCTGGCTCGCGCCCGGCGCGCTCGCCGTGGTCGAACTCGCGGCGAAGGAAGTTTTCGACCCGCCCGACGGCTTCGCAGCCGTCGCCGGACGCCGCTACGGCGATACCCGGATCGT
>JBHHZM010000084.1:0-13645 GCA_046758065.1 Alphaproteobacteria bacterium
ATATCGTCGTCTCGCTCGAGTTCCTGATGAAACAGGCGGGCTACGACGTGCGCGTTGCGCGCAACGGCGAGGAGGCGCTGAGGGCGATCGAGGAGCGAACGCCCGACCTCGTTCTGCTCGACGTGATGATGCCCAAGCGCAACGGTTACGACGTTTGCCAGACGATGCGCGCCGATCCGCGCTTCAAGGACGTGTGCATCATCATGCTGACCGCCAAGGGCCGCGACGTCGAGCGCGAGAAGGGCCTCGCCCTCGGTGCCGACGACTATATCACCAAGCCGTTTTCGACCCGCGAGGTGATGGAGCGCGTGCGTCAATACGTCGATACCACCGAAGGCTGACGGCGGCGGCATAACGGAACCGCGGAACGATGAATATCCGCGTCACCGTCGCCGTCGTGTTCGCCGCGCTGGGACTGGCGGCCCTGGCGATCCTGGAAGGCGCGCTGTGGCTGGCGTCCCGCGCGCCGACCGAAGCGGCCGAAAGCGCCGCGACGGAAGCGGTTCTCGTGGGCGGCCTCGGGGGACTCGTGCTCGCCGCCCTCATCGGCGCGGCCTGGCTGTTCTTTCACCTGCGCCTGGTGAGGCCGCTCGCCGGGCTCGCCCGGGGCGCCGAAATCCTCGTCCGGCTCGATTCCGAAGGGGCGATCGAACTGCCCGAGGCCCACGCGCTGGGCTCGCTTGTCGCCAGCGTGCGTGCGCTCAGCGAGCGGTTGCGCGCGGCGCGCGGCGAGATGGGCAAGACCGTCGCCCAGGCGACCGCGCGGGTCGAAGAGACCAAGAGCCGCCTCGAGGCCATACTGCTCGATCTCAGCGAAGGCGTGGTGGAGTGCAACCTCGACCACCGGGTGCTGCTCTACAACCAGACGGCGGCGCGCATTCTCGGTGCGCCCGAAACGCTCGGCCTCGGCCGCCCGCTGTTCGAGGTGATCACCCGGGCGCCGGTCCTGCACGCCCTCGAACGGCTTAGCTACCGCGCCGCCGAGAACCGGGCGCGCCCGGAGGAGCTGATCGAGCCTTTCGTCTGCGCCCGCGAGGGATCGAGTACGTTGTTGCAGGGGCGCATGAGTCTGATCCGCGACCCGGGCGGCCAAACCAGCGGCTACGTGCTGACCTTCGCCGACGTGAGCGACGAGATCCAGGCGCTGGCGCGCCGGGACTCGCTGCTTCGCGCGGCCACCGAGGGTCTGCGCGCGCCGCTCGCCAACCTCTGCGCGGCGGCCGAGACCCTGGCGGCGCACCCCGAACTCGAGGCCGACTCACGGGCCGACTTCGAACGGGTGATCAATGCGGAGAGCGCGGTGCTGAGTGAACGGCTCGAGGCGCTGGCCGCTGGTTTCCGGGCTTTGCGGGGCGGGCACTGGCCGACCGCCGACGTATACTCGGTCGATCTGATCAACTGCGTCATCCGCCATCTACGCGAAACCGAACTCGCCGTCACCATGATCGGCATGCCGCTGTGGCTGCACGGCGACAGCCTCTCGCTGATGCTGGGGCTCGCCCAGATCATCGAACGTATTCACGGCGAGACCGGCGTTCGCGAGTTCGACATCGAGGCGCGCCTCGGCGACCATCGGGTCTATCTCGACGTTATCTGGCGCGGCGCGCCGATCGCCGCGAAGACTCTGGATTCATGGCTCCCATCCCCGATCGAAGGCGCACTCGGCGCCCAGACGCTCGGCGACGTACTCGCGCGCCACGAAGGCGAACTATGGAGCCAGCCGGAGCGCGCGGACCGGGCGCTGGTGCGCATTCCCCTGCCCGCGCCGCTGCGCTCGCAGTTCGAGCCGGCGCGCGAGGCGTTGCCGCCCCGACCCGAGTTCTACGACTTCGATCTCGCCCACCAACCGGCGGTGACAGGTGCGGCGGGCGAGCGTCTTCTGCGCGATTCCACCTATGTGGCGTTCGATACCGAGACCACGGGCCTGTGGCCCTCGGACGGCGACGAGATCGTTTCGATCGCCGGCGTGCGCATTGTCAACGGCCGCATCCTCACCGGCGAAACCTTCTACCGCATGATCAATCCCGAACGGTCGATACCGGCGCGCTCGACGCGCTTCCACGGCATCACCGACGACATGGTGAAGGACAAGCCGCCGGCGCGCGTCGTGCTTCCCCAGTTCAAGACCTTCGCGGGCGACGCCGTGCTGGTCGCGCACAACGCCGCCTTCGACATGAAATTCCTCGCACTCAAGGAAGGCGAGAGCGGCGTCAGCTTCGACAACGCCGTGCTCGACCTGCTGCTGCTTTCGGCGTTCCTCCACGATCACACGCCGGACCACAGTTTCGATGCGATCGCGGCGCGCTTCGGCGTCGAAGTGAGCGACCGCCACACCGCGCTGGGAGACGCCATGGCCACGGCCGGTATTTTCGTCGCCATGATCGACCTCCTGGAAGACCGCGACATTCGCACGCTCGATCAGGCACTCGAGGCGGCAAACGCGATGATTGAAGTGCGCAAACGGCAGGCGCGGTTCTAGAATGGACCACGTTCGGAATGGATCAGGCGCGCAGACGCCCGCGCGCCGTGCGCAACGAAAGGGCGCAGGCGTATGATCCGGGGCACAGCCGTGACGAGCGCGCGGGCGGAGGGGGAGCGATGAACGGATCCCGCGTTACCGCAGACCGCATAGCCGCGCTCTTCCTTCTGGGCGCGCTGGCTTTCAACGCGCCGATTCTGATGATCTTCAGCGGCGGACCGATGATTTTCGGCGTTCCGCTGCTCTACGTCTACCTCTTCGGCGCCTGGGCGGTGCTGATCGCGCTGATGGGACTGAGCGCCCGCCGCACCCGAGACGTCGAGTTCGGCGCACCGCCGCCCGCGCCGCCCGACGCCGACGAAGGACGCTGAACATGCTGCAAGGCTGGGTCATCCTCCTCGTCGCTTTCGCGTATCTCTGCCTCTTGTTCGCCATCGCCTACTATGGCGATAAGCGGGCCGACGAGGGCCGCAGCCTGATTCGCAATCCCTATATCTACTCGGTTTCGATCGGCGTCTATTGCACCTCGTGGACGTTTTACGGTTCGGTCGGTCGCGCCGCGATCGACGGCGTCAATTTCCTGCCGATCTACATCGGTCCGACGCTGACCTTCGTGCTCTGGTGGTTCGTACTGCGCAAGATCATCCACATCAGCAAGGTCAACCGCATCACCTCGATCGCCGACTTCATCGCCTCGCGCTACGGCAAGTCGACGCTTTTGGGCGGTCTGGTCACGGTGATCGCGGTGGTTGGCATCATGCCGTACATCTCACTGCAGCTCAAAGCCGTGTCGACCAGCTTCAACGTGCTCCTGCATTACCCCGAGATCGTCATGCCGGTCGAACCGCGATGGGTGCCGGTGCTCTCCGACACGGCCTTCTACGCGGCGCTGGCGATGGCGGGGTTCTCGATTCTCTTCGGTACGCGGCATATCGACGCCACCGAGCACCACGAAGGCATGGTGGCGGCGATCGCCTTCGAATCGCTCGTCAAGCTGTTCGCCTTTCTCGCCGTCGGCGTTTTCGTCACCTTCGGTCTTTACGATGGCTTCGGCGACCTGTTCGCGCGCGCCGCCCAAGCGCCGGCGGTCGCCCGGCTGTTCAGCATCGAGGGCGGCGGCGGCTACGGTCAGTGGGCGACGCTGACCGTGCTCTCCATGGCGGCGATCATATGCCTGCCGCGTCAGTTCCAAGTCACGGTGGTCGAAAACACCGACGAACGCCACCTCCAAACGGCGGTCTGGCTGTTCCCGCTCTATCTTCTCGTCATCAACATTTTCGTGCTGCCGATCGCATTCGGCGGGCTTCTGCACTTCCCCGAAGGCAACGTCGATCCCGACACCTTCGTGCTCACGCTGCCGATGGTCGAAAGCAAGGAATCGCTCGCGCTCTTCGCCTTCATCGGCGGACTGTCGGCGGCGACCGCGATGGTCATCGTCGCGACGATCGCGCTCAGCACCATGGTGTGCAACGACCTCGTCATGCCGATCCTGCTGCGCCTGCGCTGGCTGCGACTCGCCGAACGCGAGGACCTCGGCGACCTGCTTCTCGGCATCCGGCGAACCGCCATCGTGCTGGTTCTCGTGCTCGGCTATCTCTACGTGCGACTGATCGGCGAGTCCTATACCCTGGTGACCATCGGCCTGGTATCGTTCGCGGCGGCGGCCCAGTTCGCGCCGGCGATCGTCGGCGGCATGTTCTGGAAGAGAGCGACGCGATCGGGCGCGTTTTCCGGTCTGCTCGCCGGTTTTCTGGTGTGGGGTTATACCCTGCTCCTGCCTTCGTTCGCGCGCTCGGGCTGGCTTCCCGCCGGATTCATCGACGCCGGACCGTTCGGCATCGCATTCCTGAAACCCTACGAGTTGCTGGGGCTCAGCGGATTCGACGAGGTCTCGCACTCGGTTGTCTGGAGCATGTTGGCGAACCTCGGCTGTTACATCGGAGTCTCGCTGATGACCACACAGTCGGCCATCGAACGGGCGCAGGCCGCGACATTCGGGGACGTCTTTCAGCGCGGCCAGCGCGGCGTGCGCTTCTGGCGGGGGACCGCAGCGGTCCACGATCTGCACGCGCTGGTGGCACGCTTCGTCGGCCCGCAGCGCGCCGACGTCGCCTTTGCCGGTCATGCCCAGCGGCGCGGACTCGATCTCGCGCAGGCTGGTTTCGCCGATGCCGAATTCGTGGACTTCGCCGAGCGCGAGCTCGCGGGCGCCATCGGTGCCGCTTCGGCCCGTGTGATGGTTTCCTCCGTGGTCAAGGAGGAGCCGCTCGGCATCGATGAGGTGATGGAAATCCTCGACGAAACCTCGCAGGTCATCGAATCCAGCCGCCGTCTCGAGGAAAAATCGCGCGAGCTCGAGGCCGCCACCGAGGAGTTGCGCACCGCCAACGAGCAGCTCAAAGAGCTCGACCGGCTCAAGGACGATTTCATCTCGACGATCAGTCACGAATTGCGCACGCCGCTCACCTCGATTCGCTCGTTCGGCGAAATTCTCTACGACCACCCCGATGTCGATTCCGACCAGCGCAAGGAATTTCTCGGCATCATCATCAAGGAAAGCGAACGGCTGACGCGACTGATCAACCAGATCCTCGATCTCGCCAAGATGGAGGCCGGCCGGATGGAGTGGCGCATGGCCGACATCGACCCCAAGCAGGTGATCGACGACGCGCTCGCGGCCACCAGCGGGCTGTTCAAGGAGCGCCGCGTGCGCCTCGAAGTCGATCTGCCCGAGAAACTGCCCCCCGTCCATGCGGATCTCGATCGGCTGATGCAGGTGGTGCTCAATCTGCTCTCCAACGCGGTCAAGTTCTGCGACCGCGAGAACGGCCGCGTCGGCGTCCACACGACGGTGACGCGCGAGGGCCTGCGCGTTAGCGTGATCGACAACGGCCCGGGCCTCGCCAGGAGAGAGCAGGCGGGCGTTTTCGAGAAGTTCCAGCAGGTCGCCGACACCCTCACCGACAAGCCCCAGGGAACCGGCCTCGGTCTGCCGATCTGCCGCCAGATCATCGAGCATTTCGGAGGCCGCATCTGGGTAAAAAGCGCTCCCGGCAAGGGCGCGGCCTTCTCGTTCACCGTACCGCTTGCCCGCGGCAGAGCGGTTGCCGACGACGCTGCGGAATAACCCGACGGTCAGAAAAGCGCGCCCGTGAGATCGTGTTTGACGCGGTCGCGAAAGCTGGCGATGGCGTCGAAGTGATCGATCAGCATGTCGCGTTCGCGCGCCGACAGCGCGTCGATGGGCGCCAGGTTGCCGACTTCGCGACCGACCTTGAAATCGGCGATCTGCTGGCGCAGCAACAAATCGGTAATGAGGCGGAAGGCGCCGGTGAGGTAGTCGCCGACGTTGGCGTCGATCACGCCGCGGGCGTGTAGCGCGGCAATCCGCGCGAGCGTCGCGGTCTCGGGCACGCCGGACCTCAGGGCGATCAGCCGGACGCTCTCGACGAGCGGCAGCGTGCCGCTGTACTTGAGGTTGATCCAGCGGCCCGGCCGCCCGGGATCGCGCTCGGTGCGCAATCGCCCGAACGGACTGAGCGCCACCCGGTGGTCGGCTTGCAGGCTGTACATCTCGTGCAGAAAGATCGGGTTGGCGGGCAGCACCCGTGTGACGTCGCTGCGCAACGCCTCGGCGAGACGGTCGGCGCCGTGGGTAATGCGGAAATCGAAGAAGATATCGGCGAGCCTGAGCGCCACGGCGCTGCGCTTGTGCATCCACAGGTCGATCTGCGCCCGCCACTGGGAAAGCGTTTTGCGCCACACCGGATTGGTCGCCATAACGTTGCCGCGGCACAACGGAATGCCGATTGCGTCGAGAGCCTGTGTCATGCGCTCGGCGAGTTCGATGAAGAAGGCGTCGATGCGGCCATGCTCGGCGTCCGGGTAGTCCTCGAGAATGAAACCGTTGTCCTGGTCCGGAAAGAGATAGCTCTCGCCGCGTCCGCCCGAGCCCATGACGATCGCGGCGAAGGCAACCGGCGGCGCGCCCCAACCCGCCTCGGCCATGGCGTTCAGGCTCTGTGCGATGACGCTGCGGTTGATGTCGAGATTGATGTCGCTCAGCAGTGTCTGGATCTCGGGCGCCGGTACGTTGTCCCGGAACAGGGCGTCTGCGACCTCGACCTGCGCCCGCTTGACCTCCTTGAGACCGTCGAGTGTCTCTTCGTGAGTCAACCGGTCGATTAGGTCGACGAGCTGACTCGACGTCGCCGCCAGCGCCTCATGCAGGTTGAGAAGGCCGACGACGGCCCCGTCCGCGTCGACGACGGGCATGTGACGCAGTCGGGCGCGCCGCATGTAGGCGATGGCGTGGAAGAGGTAATCCCGGTCACGGACGCTCCGAACGGGGGCGCTCATCGCCTCGTCGATCGGCACCGCACCGTCGCGGCGAAAGGCGATTCGGCGGGTCACGTCCTGCTCGGTGACGATGCCCAGGATGCCGCCTTCCGGCCCGATGACGACGAGGCTTTCCGCCGCCGCCTCGACCATGCGCGCCACCGCCTCGGCGCAACTCGCGCCCGAGGCCAGAAGCACCGGCTTGCGACGCATGTGTTCACTCACGAGCTGGCGGAATGCGGCTGTCTGGGACACGGTATTCCCGTCGGGTTCCGGCGCTCGCGCCATACTCGTCCCAAAACCGCCGTTCGTGCAACCCGGGCCGCCTCGGGATGAGGCATGCCTGTAGCAATTCGCACGCGGAGGCGGTAGGCTTCGGCCAAGGATATCCGGACGGGTCCCCGCGGATCGTAATAACCGCAATATCAAGGGTGACGATGGCCACCAGAGTTGTCCTATCCGGTACGGACTGGGACGAACTCCTCGCCAGGCACCGGAAGAACGTCGAGACCCTCCGAAAGGCGAACCGGCTGGCTTCCGGCGACGCCCAGGCGGGAATTCGGGAACTTCTCGGCGAGGTCTCGAGGCTGATCGAGGGGTGTCGTCAGTTCGAGCGGAAATCGCGCGACTTCGAGGCGGCGATGGCCGGGCTCGGAACGGCAAGCGAGAACCTCGAGGCCGAGGTCCGTTCGCTGCCCGAAGGCTTCCTCGCCACGGTGTCGCCGAAACTGCTGTCGCCGTTTACCTCGATCTGCTCGTTCTCGGAAATCCTCAGCGACTATCCCGAGCTGCCGCTCGACCAACGCAACAGCTTCCTCGACATCGTCATAAAGGAAAGCGGGCGACTCACCCGGATGATCGAGCAGGTCGTCGCCTTTGCCCGCATGCGGGCGGGCCGCATGGACTGGCATGTGGTCGACGTCGACCTGTGCGAGGCGGTGGCCGACGCAACGGCGGCCACCGAGCCCCTGTTCCGCGACAAGGTGGTCGCGCTCGACATTGCCCTGGCGGAACGGTTGCCCCCGGTGCGCGCCGACGGCGACTGGCTGGTCGAAGTGCTCCGCAACCTGCTCACCAACGCGGCGAAGTTCAGCGAGGCCGGCAAGGGCCAGGTAGCGGTGGCCGCGGCGCCCGCCGGGCGCATGGTCGAGGTAAATGTTTCCGACGACGGCCCGGGCATCGCGCCCGAGCGCCGAAGCATCGTGTTCGCGCAGTATCTCGAATGCGACGACACGCTCAGCGACGAACCCCAAGGCGCGGGCCTTGGCTTGGCGCTGAGCAAGCAGGCGGTCGAGCACTTCGGCGGCCGCATCTGGGTCGACAGCGCCGCAGGCGGCGGAGCTCGGTTCGCTTTCACCTTGCCGGCCGGCGGTGCCCGTATCTGAAATCCCGACAGCCCTCGATCGGACACGATCGATGCTGCAATGCAATATCCACCGCGCTGCAGCGAATTTTTGCAACGCAGTATTTTTCTATCGCATTGCGGAGATTCTTTGCATTTCAATAAGTTCCGTGAAATACACGTTCGTTTCGTGTGGGCTTTAACTTTGTGGTGCATTGCAGAAGTTTTCGTTTGGCAGGCGGGCGTCAAGCTGGTACTTTTTGCGTCTTGAAGGGACTGCATGAACCCTGCGTCGGCGTTGCGTCTCGCAGACAGGATTCATGGGGCGCCTGCAAAGAAGCGGCCGCGAGCGAACCGCCGGTAGCAACAACGAGAAAAAGCATGAGATAATCGGCTTCGCCAGGCGGGACGTTCTACTGAACACGGGAGGTAGAATTGGACGCTAAAATTATCTGGCTTTTCGTCTTTGTAATCCTCTACTGGGGTTACTGCATCTTCTGGGGCATCAAGGGGGCGCTTTCCGCCCGCACCGCCAGCGATTACTTCATCGCCGGTCGCAGCATCTCGGTTTGGGTCTTCGTGCTCGCGGCGACGGCGACGTCGTTTTCCGGCTGGACCTTCATGGGCCATCCCGGCCTGTTGTACCGTGACGGGTTCCAGTACGCCTACGCATCGTTCTACGCGATCACCATTCCGTTCACCGGGGTGCTGTTTCTCAAGCGCCAATGGATGCTGGGTAAGCGTTACGGCTTCGTGACGCCGGGCGAAATGCTGTCGACCTATTTCCAGGGCGACGGCATCAGGATTCTCACGGTCCTGGTCGCCCTGGTGTTTTCGGTGCCCTACCTCGGACTGCAGCTTCGCGCCTCCGGATTCCTGTTCAACGTGCTGACCGACGGCGGACTGGACGTCAACGTCGGCATGTGGCTCCTGTCGGCGGTGGTGTTCATTTACGTCGCCTCGGGCGGGCTGCGCGCCGTGGCCTACGTCGATACGCTGCAATGTATCCTGCTCGCCGCCGGCATCGTCGCCATCGGCATCATCGCCGTCTCCTACGTCGGCGGCTGGGAGCGGCTTAACGAAGGCATCGCCGCACTCTCGCAAATCGACACCAAGCGCACGCCCGACGATTACAGCCACTACATCGCCATCCCGGGGGTCATTCAGTTCGTCAGCTCCGGCCCGAAGGCGGTGGGCGGCGCCTGGACGGGCATCATGATCCTCACCTACATGTTCGCGCTGATGGGCATTCAGTCGGCCCCGGCGTTCAGCATGTGGGCGTTCTCGAACAAGAGCCCCAAGCCCTTCGCGCCGCAGCAGGTCTGGGCCTCGTCGTTCGGCATCGGCCTGATCCTGTTCGTGTTCACCGCCATGCAGGGCACCGGCGGCCATATGCTGGGCGCGGATCTCGACTTCCTGGCGAAGTATCCCGATCTCGCCAATCCGGTGATGCTCGCGGGCTTGCTGCGTGACACGCATCCGGAGTTTTCGGCGGCCGAGATCCAGTCGACCATAGAGCAGGGACTTGCCAGTCTGCGGGCCGGTACCGGCCCGGGCGAGCTGGTCGATCTCATGAAGTCGGCCGGCAAGCAGGGCATGCTGGTGCCGCAGCTCATCCACCTGATGGGCGACGTGGCGCCGTGGCTCGTCGGCCTTCTGTCGGTCTGCGCGCTGGCGGCGATGCAGTCGACCGGGGCGGCCTACATGTCGACCGCCGGCGGGATGCTGATGCGCGACCTGCTCAAGCACTTCGTCATGCCCGACGCCAGCCACAACGCCCAGAAGTTCTGGGGTCGCGTCGGCGTCGGCATCATCGTGCTCGCCGCGTTGCTGGTGGCGAGCACGTCGAAAGACGCGCTGGTGCTGCTCGGCGGACTCGCCGTGGCTTACGGTTTCCAGATGTGGCCGGCGTTGATCGCCGTCTGCTACTGGCCCTGGCTCACCCGTCAGGGCGTGACGTTCGGCCTGATTCTGGGTTTGATCGCCGTGAGCGCCACCGAGACCATCGGTCAGCAGCTCGGTATCACCGCCTGGGGCCGCTGGCCGCTGACGATCCACTCGGCGGGCTGGGGCATCCTCTTCAATCTGGGCGGCGCCATCCTCGTCTCCATGGTCACCCAGAGCAAGGAGCAGCTCGAACATCGCATGAAGTTCCACAACTTCCTCAAGGAACATGCGAGCCTGTCTCCCGAGACCCGCAAGCTGGTGCCGACGGCGTGGATCATCACGCTCGTCTGGTTCTTCTTCGGCATCGGTCCGGGCGCCGTGATCGGCAACACGATCTTCGGCAACCCGAACGACGCCGCTTCCTGGATCTTCGGCATGCCGTCGATCTGGGCGTGGCAGATCCTGTGGTGGGCGCTGGGCGTCTTCATGATGTGGTTCCTGGCCTACAAGATCGGGATGTCCAAAGTGCCCGACCGCGAGGTCGAAGCACTCGTCGAGGACATCGGCGACCTCCAGGAAGGCAAGGCCAGGCTCGACGTCGACGCGCCGGGCGCCTAAGTCTCCCTGTCACTCACTATGAGGCCGTCCGCGGTACCGGGCGGCCTTCTTTTTTTCCCTTTCGGCCGCTTTGGATTAGAATTACGGGGACGACCCGCGCGGGGAGAGAAACGCGACCGACCATGCTCTACTACGTCGTCACGACGGCAATTCTCGCCTTCCTTCTGTTTTTTCCGGTTTCGCGCCTGATCCTGGTCGTGAGCGTGCGCCGTTTAGAGCGCAAGACCCGGACCAAACTTTCCGAGCGCGAACTCGCCGGCCAGCGCACCCGGGCGCGTTTCATCGCCATCATCGCGGTGGTTCCGTTCGCGGCGCTGTTCAACTACACCCTGATCGGCGCACCCGGCTGATGGACGACCGCACCTACCGCATCCTGCGCAACATCGCGATCGTCTTCACCGTGCTCTGGCTGGGCTGGGAAGCGTACGATTCACTGCTGCGCGAGGCGCCGGGTGACGACGCCTATCTGGCCGGCAACACCCTGTTCGAGGACGGCCATTACGAGCGGGCGCTCGACAGCTACCGCGCGGCGCTCGACGAGAAGCCGGACCACATCCACGCCCTGCGCGGCCTGGCCCGCAGCCTGATGATGCTGGGACGCAACGACGAGGCGCTCGCCGTCTTCGACGAAGCGATCGCACGGGCTCCCGAGGTCGCCGCAACCTACGCCAACCGCGGCATCCTCAACGACCGCATGGGTCGCTACGCGCAGGCGATGGCCGACTACGAGACGGCGCTCAGGCTCGACCCCGAAATCGCCGAGGGTCCCAACTGGCTCACCCGCTTCATGCGCAATCAACCCGAGAAGCCGCCCTCGGTCGCCGACCGGTTGGGCTATCTCAGGGCGCAGATGGCGTTGCCTGAATCCGAGCGCGTACTGCGCGTGCCCGAGATCGACCAGGCCCAGCGACCCTACGAAAAATGAGCGTCATTCCGCGCGCTTCCCGCACCGGGCGCCGTCGCGGCGCGCGTCCGGACCGCAACGGGTTCGGGCCCCAGAGCAGCGGCGCATACTGATGGTTCAGTCGCATCCGTCACCCCCGCGAAAGCGGGGGTCCGGCGGCCCTTGGATTCCGGCTCTGCGCTTCGCTCCGGCCGGAATGACGGGTTGGATCAGCGCGTGAATCTTTTGTTTGTATCCGTGCACTAGAACGGGGCTTCGATCAGGCCGAGGATATCGACGAAAATCCCCCGCAAGCAGAATACCAGAGCGATACAGCCGAACAGCAGGTGCACCCACTCGGTCTCGCCCTCTTCGGTGCGGTAGGTCAGCCCGTGAAAGGCCACGAAGCCGGTTACCGCGACGAAGACGTAATCGAAGAGATCGCCGCTCATCTCGCTCTAGTAACACGGCGGAAACAGGCAGAACTGGTCGGCCGCGAGCTCGGCAAGCAACAGGAGCACCACCAGCACCGTCAGCAGCGTCAGGGCGTAGACGCGCCCGCGTTGGACGCTTTCGCTGGTGGCGACGCGTCGTTGGATGCCGAAGGCCGTCTTGTCGAGCCGGCCCTGGCGACCGAGGCTGCGGACATGGTGCGTGAAATGGCGCACCCACAGCGGCACCACGTCCTGGAACATGTAGGGGATGAAATAGCGCTCGATCGTCTTTTCGTCCGCGCCCTCGCCGTACCAGAAACGATAGGCGATGTCGAACAGGCGAAACTCGGGGATACCGAGGAGCGCCGAGACGTCGAGCACCGCCTGCACGTCATCGGGGACATTCTCGTCGAAATACTTTTTCCGCGCCTGCATGACACGCCTTTCGCCGCGCTCGGCCGCCGCGGGCGCCGCCCCGGGATGGACGCCCCTCGCGGTCGTCGACTATAGCCCGCCAGGGTGCCGGCGCATAGTGCCCCCACCGTTGACATGCCGGGCCCGGCCGGTGCCCGACGCGCGGGAGCGATCGCGGAGACTGGGAAAATCACGCCGTCGCGCTATGCTGACGGGGCGCCGGCCCCGCCGACCGCCGGTCCCGCCGACCCTATTTCCGGAGAATGCTCCCGCCATGTCCGCCGCATCGAAGAAGGTCGTGTTCGCCGCGCTCGCCGGCAACTCGCTGATCGCCGCCACCAAGTTCGCCGCCGCCGCCTTTACCGGCAGCTCGGCGATGCTGAGCGAGGCGATCCACTCGCTGGTCGACACCGGCAACCAGGGTCTCCTGCTTTACGGCATCCGGCGCGCGAAGCACCCGGCCGACGACAATCATCCCTTCGGCTACGGCATGGAGGTCTACTTCTGGTCGTTCGTCGTCGCCATCCTGATATTCGGCCTCGGCGCCGGGGTCTCGTTCTACGAGGGCGTGCAGAAGATCCGCGCGCCCCAGCCGGTGAGCGACGTCTACGTCAACTACATCGTGCTGGCCGCGGCGTTGGTCTTCGAGGGCGCCGCCTGGTGGATCGCATTCAAGCAATTCCGGCGCTCGAAAGGGCGCGGCGGCTACCTCGACGCGATCCGCGCCAGCAAGGACCCGGCGATCTTCACCGTGCTGTTCGAGGATTCGGCCGCGATGCTCGGACTGGTCGTCGCCTTCCTCGGCATCGCGCTCGGCGATCGGCTGAACATGCCGGTGCTCGACGGCGTCGCCTCGCTCGGGATCGCGGCGATCCTGGCGGGCACGGCGGCGCTGCTCGCCTACGAGAGCAAGGGACTGCTGATCGGCGAGAGCGCGCGGCCGCGCCTGGTCGGCGGCGTACGCGCGCTGGTCCGCCAACGGCCCGCCGTCATCGCGATCAACGAAGTGCTGACCATGCACCTCGCGCCCGAGGACGTGCTTTTGAACCTCAGTCTCGACTTCAGCGACGGCCTTTCCGCCGGAACGGTGGAAAGCGAAATCTCGGCGCTCGAGCGCGCGATCAAGGCCGCCTACCCCGAGATCACCCGGGTCTTCATCGAAGCCCAGAGCCGCCGCGGCCACGCCGCCGCCAAGGCCGCCGCGGGCAAGCGGAAGGCGGCAGAGGACGGCGCGAAGCCCTGATGCGGGA
>JBHHZM010000085.1:0-13519 GCA_046758065.1 Alphaproteobacteria bacterium
CAGCCTGTTAAACCGGAATTCT
Source organism: Alphaproteobacteria bacterium (assembly GCA_046758065.1). Classification (GTDB taxonomy): domain Bacteria; phylum Pseudomonadota; class Alphaproteobacteria; order JAAXGF01; family JAAXGF01; genus JBHHZM01. The sequence goes on from JBHHZM010000085.1 coordinate 23, forward strand.
CGACAAAGTCACAAGCGGTGCTGCATCGCGCGGGCGGCGCAGCCGCCGTCAGCCGCGTTCGTCTATCGGTAGATAAGGGCGGGGGCCGTAGCCGGTATAGAGTTGGCGCGGCCGGCCGATCTTCTGAGACGGATCCTCGATCATCTCGTTCCACTGGGCGACCCAGCCGACGGTGCGCGCCACCGCGAATATCACCGTGAACAGATGCGACGGAATCCCGATCGCCCGCAGGATCAGGCCCGAATAGAAGTCGACGTTGGGATAGAGCTTGCGTTCGACGAAATAATCGTCGTTGAGCGCAATGCGCTCGAGCTCCATGGCGATCTTGAGCAGTGGTTCGTCGTAAATGCCGAGTTCCTCGAGGACTTCGTAACAGCTCTCGCGCAACACGTTGGCGCGCGGATCGTAGTTCTTGTAGACGCGGTGTCCAAAGCCCATCAGACGGAAGGGATCGTCCTTGTCCTTGGCGCGTTCGATGAACTCGGGAATGCGATCGCTCGTTCCGATCTCGTCGAGCATGTTAAGCACCGCCTCGTTGGCGCCGCCATGCGCCGGCCCCCACAGACACGCGATGCCTGCGGCGATGCAGGCGTAGGGATTGGCGCCCGACGAACCGGCGAGCCGAACCGTCGATGTCGAGGCGTTCTGCTCGTGGTCGGCGTGAAGGATGAAAATCCGGTCGAGCGCGCGCGCCAGAACCGGATTGACGTCGTATTCCTCGCACGGCACCGCGAACATCATGTGCAGGAAATTCTCGGCGTAAGTCAGGTCGTTGCGCGGATAGATGAACGGCTGGCCGATCGAGAACTTGTACGCCATGGCGGCGATCGTCGGCACCTTGGCGATCAGCCGGAACGACGCGATCATCCGCTGGCGGGGATCGGTGAGATCGAGGGTGTCGTGATAGAATGCCGACAACGCGCCGACGACGCCGACCATCACCGCCATCGGATGGGCGTCGCGGCGGAACCCGCGGAAGAACATGATGAGCTGCTCGTGTACCATGGTGTGTAGGGTGACGTCGCATTCGAACTTCCGTTTCTGCTCCGCCGTTGGCAACTCGCCGTAAAGCAGCAGATAACAAACCTCGATAAAATCGCTGTGTGCGGCGAGTTCGTCGATCGAATAGCCGCGGTAGAGCAGCATGCCCTGCTCGCCGTCGATGTAGGTGATCTCCGATCGACAGCTCGCGGTTGCCATGAAACCGGGATCGTAGGTGAAGCAGCCGGTTGCGTTGTAGAGCTTGCCGACATCGATGACGCTGGGACCGAGGGATCCTTCGATAACGTCGAGCTCGGTCGAAATCGAATCGGCGCCGCTTTCATCGACCAGAGCGATCGTCCGCGTCGGGACGATCGTCTCTTTGGGATTGATAATCTCTGCCATTCTCCCCCTTTCCATATTTCGAGAATTGAACCGGGTTGTTGTCGCCCGCCCAGTCGTCCCTTCTTCGGGGGCCGGCGGACAGCATAGAGCCGAAGCGGTCGTCGCGCAATTAGCGGCGTGACGCCGCGCATCCGGCTACGCTTCTATGTCGCCGATCCGGGCAAGCGATTCGTCGCGCCCGAGAACGTCCATGACCTCGAAGATCGGCGGCGAAACGTTCGATCCGGTGAGCGCCGCGCGCAGCGGCTGCGCCACGGTGCCGAGCTTCACACCTTTGCTGTCCGCGTAATCGCGGACTTGGGCCTCCAGCGTCTCGGGATTCCATGGCTCGATGTCCGCCAGAAGCGACGCCAGCCCGGCCAGATGGCGGGCGCCGTCACCGGCAAGCAGTTTTTTCGCCTTGGCGTTCGGTGCGAGCGGGCGCTCGGTGACATAAAACACCGCACTTTCGGCGAGGGCGACGACGGTCTTGGCGCGGGATTTCAGGCCCGCCATACCCCGATGCAGACGCGCGAGGGCGGCTTCCGAGAGTGGCCGCTGCTGCGAACGGGCGAGGCAGTCGGCGACCAGACGGACGAGGCGGTCGTCGTCGGCCTCGCGCAGATAATGAGCGTTCAGACTCGCCAGCTTGTCGACGTCGAAACGCGCCGGCGAACGCCCCACCGCGCCAAGGTCGAACCAGGCGATCGCTTGCTCGGTGGAAATCACCTCGTCGTCGCCATGCGCCCAGCCGAGCCGCAAGAGATAGTTTCTCATGGCTTCGGGCAGATAACCCATTTCGCGGTAGGCGCTCACGCTGAGCGCGCCGTGACGCTTCGACAGCTTGGCGCCGTCGGGCCCGTGAATCAGCGGAACGTGAGCGAACGTCGGCGGCGGCCAGCCGAGCGCCCGGAAAAGCTGGCTCTGGCGCGCCGCGTTGGTCAGGTGATCGACGCCGCGGATGACGTGGGTGACCCCCATGTCGTGATCGTCGACCACGACCGCATGCATGTAAGTCGGTGTGCCGTCCGCGCGCAGCAGGACCATATCGTCGAGCTGTGCGTTGGCGATACGCACCGCCCCCTGCACCCGGTCGTCGATGACCGTATCGCCGTCACGCGGCGCCTTGAAGCGGACAACCGGTAGCACCCCCGGCGGCGCTTCGGCGGGATCGCGATCGCGCCAGCGTCCGTCGTAGCGCATGGGCCGGCCTTCGACCCGCGCCTTTTCACGCATCGCCGCAAGCTCGTCGGGCGAGCAGAAGCAATAATAGGCCTTGCCCTCGGCGAGCAGACGCTGCGCCACTTCGACGTGGCGCTCGGCGCGGGTCGACTGATACACCACCTCGTCGTCCCAGTCGAGTTCGAGCCAAGCAAGACCGTCGAGGATGGCGTCGATCGCCTCCTTGGTCGAGCGCGCGCGGTCGGTGTCCTCGATGCGCAGGCGGAAGCGGCCGCCATGACGACGGGCGTAGAGCCAGTTGAACAGCGCCGTACGGGCGCCGCCAATATGCAGGAATCCGGTCGGCGACGGGGCGAACCGGGTGACGATTTCGCTCATGCAACCTCGTAAAGGGCGGACAGTGCGACGTGGGTTTAACACATCGGTGAGTCCGATGCAGCGCCGGATCGGCCCGGGCGCGTCGCCGCCCGATTGCCCTTGTCGTACGGCCGGGATAGGATCGGCCCGAACTCCGGAGAGCGGAAACAGGACGTGATCTGCGAGCGTCGAGGACGCGCATCGCGCGTACCCGGGCCGTGACCGACCAGCCTCTTGCCGGCGCGGGCGTCGCGGATCCGCAGTCGGTCAATTGGACGGCTGCGAAACTCGGTACCTTTACGCACCGCTTCGCCGAGACCCTCCTCGCCGAACGCGAACGCTGGCCGTTATGGATCCCTGTCGGCCTCGGCGCCGGCATTGCCTGCTACTTTGCGCTTCCGGTCGAGCCTGCGCTTTGGCTCGGCCTCGTCTGCGCGGGACTGGCGCTTGCGGCAGTCCTGCTCGCCCGCGGCCGGCCGGGCGCAAGGATCGCGGCGCTGGTCGCAATGGTCGTTGCCGGCGGCTTTGCGGTCGCCCAACTGCGCAGCACCTGGGTGGCCGCGCCCGTGCTCGGCGAGCCGCTTCGAGCGGCGCTGGTCACGGGGCGGATCGTCGAGGCTTCGATCCATGACCGCGGTCTTCGCCTCGTGCTCGACCGGGCCGCCATCCGCGGGCTCGCCCGCGAGGCGACGCCGGTACACCTGCGCGTCAAGCTACGGAATGCCGATCCAACCTTGGTTCCGGGCGTATGGGTGCGGCTGCGCGCCGGGCTGTCGCCGCCGCCGGGACCATCGGCGCCGGGCGCCTTCGACTTCGCCCGTCGGGCCTATTTCGACCGGCTCGGCGCGGTCGGCTTCGCCATGGGCCCGGTGCAGCGAATTGCGGTGCCGGGGGATCCGGCGCCCTGGAACGGCTGGGTCACCGCCATCGGCCGTTTGCGACAGACGGTGACGCTGCGTCTCCTGAGCGGTCTCGACGGCCAACCGGGCGCCGTCGCGGCCGCCCTGCTGACCGGCGAGCGCGGCGCCATCGACGACGACGTCCTCGTGGCGATGCGCAATGCGGGGCTCGCGCATCTGCTGGCGATTTCCGGACTCCATCTGGGCCTCGTCGCCGCCATCCTGTTCTTCATGGTGCGGGCGCTTCTCGCGCTCTGCGAGCCGGTGGCCTTGCGCTATCCGATCAAGAAATGGGCGGCCGTCGCGGCGCTTGCCGGCACGCTTTTCTACCTCGCGCTGGCGGGCGCGACGATCCCCACGCAGCGCGCCTTCCTGATGAGCGGCCTGGTGATCGTGGCCATTCTGCTCGACCGCACGGGCGTCTCGATGCGGTCGGTCGCCTGGGCCGCGACCGCGGTGCTGCTGATCGAGCCCGAAAGCCTGCCGAGCGCGAGCTTCCAGATGTCGTTCGCCGCGGTCACGGCGCTGGTCGCAGTCTACGAGCGCGTGCGCGACCGGCGGATTCGACGGGAACGGCAAGGGAGGGTGGAGCGCATGGTCGTCTATCTTGCCGGCGTCGCGCTCGCAACGCTAATCGCGAGTCTCGCGACCGCGCCTTTCGCCGTCTACCACTTCAACCGCCTCGCGGCCTACGGACTCGCCGCCAACCTGATCGCGGTGCCGCTGACCGCCTTGTGGATCATGCCCTGGGGCATCATCGCGCTGGCGCTGATGCCACTTGGTCTCGAAGGCTTGGCGCTCACGCCGATGGGCTGGGGCATCGAGGTGGTGATCGCCGTCGCCCGGACGGTGGCCGCCTGGCCCGGCGCGGTATGGCTGCTGCCGGCCATGCCGCTTGCGGGCCTCGTGCTCGCCGCGAGCGGCGGTCTGTGGCTCTGCCTCTGGCGACGACGCTGGCGCTGGCTCGGTACGGTCGTGCTCGCCGCCGCGGTTGCGACCTTCGCGTTCCTGCCGGCACCCGACGTGCTGATCGACGGGTCGGGCCGGCTGTTTGCCGTGCGCACCGGGGACGACGAGCTGGCGCTGTCAACGCGGGCGCGGGCGCGCTTCGCCGGCGACATCTGGCTGCGCCGCAACGGCCAAGCCGAGAGCGCACCCTGGCCGGGAAACGCACCGCGTCTGCGCTGTGATTTACTGGGCTGTATCTACCGCGCCAAGGGCCACGTCGTCGCTCTGGTCCGCGACCCGCGGGCGTTCGCCGAAGACTGCCGCGTCGTCGATACCGTCGTCGCCGCCTTTCCCTTGCGCCGGCCCTGCCTGTCGGCCACGACGGTGATCGACCGTACGGACCTGCGCTGCGCCGGCGCCCATGCCGTTTTCCTCGAAAACGACGGCGTACGCCTCGACACCGTTGCCGCGCATCGCGGAATGCGGCCCTGGACGGGCCGTCCCGTCGCCTGCCGAGTAAGTCCTTAATACTTGCGCATCAGGCTGACGAGGCGGCCCTGCACCTTGACGCGGTGCGGCGGGAAAATGCGGGTCTCGTAGGCCTTGTTGGCCGGTTCGAGGGCGATCGAGCCGCCCTTCTGGCGCAGCCGCTTGAGGGTGACCTCGCTCTCGTCGATCAGCGCCACGACGATGGCGCCGCTGTCGGCGGTATCGCAGCGTTCGATGATCGCCGTGTCGCCGTCGAGAATGCCTGCGTCCTCCATTGAATCGCCTGCCACTTCGAGGGCGTAGTGCTCGCCACTGCCGAGAATGCTCGCCGGTACGTCGATGGTGTTCGAGTGGTCGCGCAGCGCCTCGATCGGGGTGCCCGCGGCGATGCGGCCGTAGAGCGGGACGCTCACGCTGGGCGCCTCCGTGTCGACCGGTTGGCCGTGAAGCTGGGTCTGAAAGGCGCCGCGGATGACGTTGGGCGAGAACCCGCCGGTGGCGGCCACCGATTCGGGCAGCTTGAGCACTTCCAGGGCCCGCGCCCGATGGGGCAGCCGGCGGATGAAACCGCGCTCCTCGAGCGCCGTGATGAGGCGGTGGATGCCGGACTTCGAACGCAGCCCGAGCGCGTCCTTCATCTCGTCGAACGACGGCGATACGCCGTCGGCCTTGAGACGCTGGTTGACGTACATCAACAGCTCATGTTGCTTGCGGGTCAGCATGCGTCGTCCCCAATATCTAGAACAAAAGCAAAACCTGGCCACATGTTCTAGTTGCGTTCACGCTTGGCGTCAAGAGGAAACTTGCCCGGTTTCGCCCCGGTGACGCAACTCGATCTAGAAACGGGCGATTTCGACCCGGTCTCCGGCCTTGGCGGGAGGGGCGTGGGGCGGTCGCACGACGAGGCAGTCGGCGTGCACCAGGGTCGAAAGCATCGAGCTGTCCTGTTTCGGGAACGGCGTGGCGACCAGATCGCCGTCGCCCGCCCGTTCGAGGCGCGCCCTGAGATAGTCCTGACGCTCGTCGTTGGCGCCGAGATCGCAGCCGAGACGGGCGGTTTCTCCTTCGGACTCGCGGGTTTCGACGCCAAGCATGACATCGATGGCGGGGCGCAGGAAGAGCATGCCGCAGACCAGGGACGACACCGGATTGCCCGGCAGGCCGAGCAGCGGGACGCCCCGGATACGGCCGAACATCAACGGCTTGCCCGGCCGCATGGCGACGCGCCAGAAATCGATGTCGAGCCCTTCCTCGCCGAGGACGCGCCGCACCAGATCGTGCTCGCCGACCGACGCGCCCCCGGTGGTGACGAGAATGTCGGCTCCCGCCGCGCCGGCCGCCATGCGGCGGAGCGATTCGGCGTTGTCGCGGGCGACCCCGAGATCGAGCGGTTCTCCGCCCGCCCGGCGCACCAGCGCGGCGAGCGCCAGCGTATTCGAGCTGACGATCTGGTGGGAACCGAGCGGATCGCCCGGCCGCACGATCTCGTCGCCGGTGGCGAGCAGGGCGACGCGCGGCTGGCGGCGCACCGCGAGCCAGGGAACGTTCATCGCCGCGGCGAGGCCGACGGCGCGAGCGTCGAGCCGTCGCCCGGCGCGCAGGCCGACGGCGCCGGTCGAGAAATCGAGTCCCGCGGGCCGGACATATCGTCCTTCGCCGACGCTCTCCAGCACGGTGACCCGGTCGCCGTCGGTTTGCGTATTCTCCTGGATAACGACCGCGTCGGCGCCTTCCGGCAACGGCCCGCCGGTGAAGATGCGCACCGCCTCGCCGACTCCGATGCGGCCTTCGTAGGCGCCGCCCGCCGGGGCTTCTCCCAGGCAGCGCAGCGTGGCCGGGGTTTGCGCGACATCGGCGGCGCGCACCGCGTAGCCGTCCATCGCCGAGACCGCGACCGGCGGCTGGGTGACCCGGGCGACGACGTCCTCGGCGAGCACGCGCCCACTCGCTTCGGCGAGGCTCACCTGCTCGGGCGGCAGCGGCGTGAACGCGGCGCTGACCCGGGCGAGCGCCTCGGCGACGGGCAGCAGCATCGCAGCTTAGTCCTCGCGCCTGAAAGTGCCGGACTTGCCGCCGGCCTTGTGGACGAGACGGATGTCGCCGATCGTCATGGCGCGGTCGACCGCCTTGCACATGTCGTAGACGGTAAGCGCCGCCACAGCGACCGCGGTCAGCGCCTCCATTTCGACGCCGGTGCGCCCCTTGAGCTTGCAGATCGCGGTGATGTCGACGGCGTTGCGCTTGTCATCGCAGGCGAGATCGACGCGTACCGAGGTGAGCGGCAGCGGGTGGCAGAGCGGCACGAGATCAGGGGTGCGCTTGGCGGCCATGATGCCGGCGAGGCGTGCGACGCCGAGCACGTCGCCCTTGGCGACGCTCCCTTCCCGGATGAGCGCGAGGGTCTCGCGCCGCATGTAGACGCTGCCTTCGGCGGTCGCGGTGCGTTCGGTCTCGTCCTTGGCGGAGACGTCGACCATCGCCGCCTTGCCGTCCTCGTCGAAGTGGGTGAAACCGGCCATCGCGCGTCGTCGATTCTTCAGGCGCTCGCCCGCGCCGCGGCGTCGCGGCCGAGCAGCGCGGCGGTCGCCGCGGCGACATCGTCCTCGCGCATCAGCGATTCGCCGACCAGGAAGCGCCGCACCCCGGCGCGCGCCATGCGCAGGAGGTCATCGTGAGTCCGAAGTCCGCTCTCGCAGACCAGCGCGGCGTTTGCCGGCGCGAGCGGAGCGAGCCGCTCGGTCGTTGCGATATCGACGGCGAGAGTCTTGAGGTTCCGGTTGTTGATGCCGATCAGGCGGCTTTCGAGCCTGGCCGCCCGGTCGAGTTCGGTCTCGTCGTGGATCTCGACGAGCACGTCCATGCCGAGCCCGTTCGCCGCCGCTTCGAGCTCCGCCGCCTGGTCGTCGTCGAGCGCCGCCATGATGAGCAGGATGCAGTCGGCGCCCAGCGCGCGGGCCTCGACGACCTGGTAGGGGTCGAGAGTGAAATCCTTGCGCAGGCAGGGGAGGGGGACCGCATCGCGGGCGGCCGCGAGGTCGGCATCGTCGCCCTGGAAATAGGGCGCGTCCGTCAGTACCGAAAGGCAGGCCGCGCCGCCCGCGCGATACGCGCGCGCCAGCGCCGGCGGATCGAAGTCGGAGCGGATCAGTCCCCGGCTCGGCGACGCCTTCTTGATTTCGGCGATGAGCGCGAGCCCCTCGCTCTCGGCGGCGCGTCCGAGAGCCTCAGCGAAACCGCGCGGCCGCTCTGCGGCGCCGGCCGCCGCGTCGAGCGCGCTCAACGGACGTTCCGACTTGCGCCGGGCGATATGGGCGCGTTTGTCGGCGCAGATACGGGCGAGCGTGTCGCTCATCCGTCGCCGTCCGGGCCTTTGTCGCCCGAGTTGGTGATGCGCACCAGCGTATCGAGCTTGGCTTGGGCCGCGCCGCTGTCGATCGAATCGGCGGCGTGGGCGGCGCCGGCCTTGAGGTTCTCGGCGCGCCCGGCGACGACCAACGCCGCCGCAGCGTTGTAGAGCACGATGTCGCGGTAGGGCCCCGGAGCGCCGGCGAGCAGCGCGCGGATCGCCGCCGCGTTGGTTTCGGCGTCGCCGCCCTTCAAATTCTCGAGTTGCGCGAGGGCGATGCCCGCCTCCTCGGGACCGACCTCGAAGCTGCGGACCTCGCCGTCGGCGAGTTCGGCGACGTAGGACGGACCGGTGGTGCTGAGTTCGTCCATGCCATCCCTGCCGTGCACGACCCAGGCGCGTTTGGCGCCGAGCTTGCCGAGCACCTTCGCGATCGGTTCGACCCAAGCGCGATCGAAAACCCCGACGAGCAGGCGCTTGACCCCCGCCGGGTTGGAGATCGGACCGAGCAGATTGAAGATCGTCCGGGTGCCGAGCTCGACCCTCGGGCCACCGACGTTGCGCATCGCGCCGTGGTGGCGCGGCGCCATCATGAAGCAGATGCCGCCCTCCGTGAGCGCGCGCTGCACCAGCGTCATGTCGGCGTCGAGGTCGACGCCGAGCGCGGCAAGCGCGTCGGCCGCGCCCGACTTCGACGACGACGCCCGGTTGCCGTGCTTGGCGATGGGCACCCCGGCGCCGGCGACGACCAGCGCCGTCGCCGTCGACACGTTGTAGGTGCCGAGCACGTCGCCGCCGGTGCCGACGATATCCATGGCGCCGTCGGGCGCGTCGATCGTCAGCGCCTTGGCGCGCATCGTCCGCGCCCCGCCGGTGATTTCGTCGACGGTCTCGCCGCGCACCCTGAGCGCCATGAGAAAACCGCCGATCTGGGCCGGAGTCGCATCGCCCGACATCATGATGTCGAAAGCGGCGCGGGCCTGATCGACGCTCAGCGGCTCGCCCCGCGCCACGATTCTGATCAATTTTTTCATGTCGTAGTCTTCGCCGCTCATGCCGTGCCCCTTTTCACCGCTCCCGCCCCGGTCGCAATCTTTCGGGCAATGTCGAGAAAGTTCTGCAACAGCGCGTGACCATGCTCCGAGGCGATGCTCTCGGGGTGAAACTGAACGCCGTAGATCGGCAGTTCGCGATGTTCGAGCCCCATGATCACGCCGTCGTCGGTCTCGGCGGTGATTTCGAGGCAGTCGGGCAGGCTCTCTCGCTCGACCACCAGCGAATGGTAGCGCGTCGCCTCGAAGCCGTCGGGTAGCCCGGCGAACACGCCGCGCCCGTCATGACGGATGACGCTGAGCTTGCCGTGCATCACATAAGGGGCGCGCACCACCCGTCCGCCGAACGCCTGTCCGATTGCCTGATGACCGAGACAGACGCCGAGCAATGGCACGCCTTCGGCGGCGGCTCGCACCACGAGCTCGAGGCAAATTCCGGCCTGATCGGGGTCGCAGGGTCCCGGAGACAGCACCATGGCCTCGCGCGCTTTCGCCAACGCCTCGTCGGCGGTGATGGCGTCGTTGCGCTTCACTTCGACCTCTGCGCCGAGCTCCCCGAGGAAGTGCATGAGGTTGTAGGTGAAGCTATCGTAATTGTCAATTAGTAGCAACATTTCAATATAGTAACATAACGTTCTTCGCGCGGAACATCAGCATGGGAATCCCAGCATAGCCCGCCGCGCGCGCGAAGGGAACAGGCGCCGCGCGCACAGCGGAAAGAGGGTATGCGGGCAATATGGGATTCGGCCGTGGTGGACCCGCGATCGTTACGAGAAAAATGCTTGACCTTCCTGTAACTAGAAGCCTTATCTGTCTCGGGTTCGTTCCCATTCGCCAAGGAGGCGGCAGGTCCCATGAACGCCGTATCGCTTTCCCAAACCACCTTCGACGAAGCCGGCGGGGGCGCCGAAGCCATCACAGAGTCCCGGGTGACGCTCGCCATCGAGGGCATGACCTGCGCGTCCTGTGTTGCGCGCGTCGAGCGCGCACTTCTGCGGGCGCCGGGGGTCGCGGAAGCGACCGTCAATCTGGCGACCGAGCGCGCCGCGGTGCGCTACGACCCGACCGAGACCAACCTCGCGGCGCTCGCCGGGGCGATCGCGAAGGCAGGCTACGGCGTCCCCGAGGAAACCTTTGAACTCGCCATCGAAGGGATGACATGCGCCTCCTGCGTGAGCCGGGTCGAGCGGGCATTGGCGAAGGTCCCCGGCGTCCGCGCCGCCGTGGTCAACCTGGCCAACGAGCGCGCCCGGGTGAGCGGCCTCGCGGGAACGCTCGACGCTCCGGCGTTGATCGACGCGGTGAAGCGGGCCGGCTACTGCGCGTCGCTGCAAGCCGAACGCCCGGCAGCCGAGGACGAGGAAAGCGCCGCGCGCCGCCGGCTTGCCCGCGAACGCAACATGGTGCTCGTCGCCGCGTTCCTCAGCCTTCCGCTCGTCGCGCAGATGGCTGCCGACTTTCTCGGGCTCGATTTCAAGCTTTCGCCCTGGCTGCAACTCACCCTGGCGACGCCGGTGCAGTTCGTCCTCGGGGCGGGTTTCTACGCCGCGGCATGGAAAGGGATCAGGGCGCTTACCGGCAACATGGACCTGCTCGTCGCGCTCGGCACGTCGGCGGCCTACGGCCTCAGCGTTGCCTTGACGATCTGGCCCGAATACGGCGACGGCGGCCTCTACTTCGAGGCTGCGGCGGTGATCATCGTGCTGGTGCGGCTCGGCCGCTGGCTCGAGCACCGCGCCAAACGCAGCACCAGCGAGGCGATTCGCGCGCTTGCCCGGCTGCGTCCGGCGACCGCCCGGGTATTGCGCGACGGCGCTGAGATCGAAGTGCCGGTCGATGCCCTCATCGGCGGTGAGACGGCGGTCGTTCGTCCCGGAGAACGCATCCCGGCGGACGGCGAGGTCATCGGCGGCGACAGCGAGGTCGACGAGGCGCTGATCACCGGCGAAAGCCTGCCGGTTCCCAAGCGCGTCGGCGATACGGTAATCGGCGGCGCGGTCAACGGGGCGGGGCTGCTGCATCTGCGTCTTACCGGCGTGGGCGCGGAATCGATGCTCTCCCGGATCATTCGTCTGGTCGAGAACGCGCAGGCGAGCAAGGCGCCGGTGCAGCGCCTCGTCGACCGGGTCACCGCGGTTTTCGTGCCCGTTGTCGTGGCCATCGCAGCGGCAACCTTCCTCGGCTGGTGGCTCGCCGGAGCCGGGCCGGCGGCGGCGCTGGTCACGGCGGTCACGGTGCTGGTCATCGCCTGTCCCTGTGCCCTGGGACTGGCGACACCGACGGCGATCATGGTCGGCACCGGGGTCGCGGCGCGCGCCGGTATTCTAATCAAGGACGCCGAGGCGCTTGAGCGTGCGCACAGGATCGCTGTCGTCGTGCTCGACAAGACCGGGACGCTGACCGAAGGGCGGCCGAGCGTCACCGACATCGTCGGCCTCGCCGAGAGCGAGCGCGAAGTTCTCGCTCTCGCCGCCGCGGTCCAGGCCGGCAGCGAACATCCGCTCGCCCGCGGCGTTCTGGAACGGGCGCAAACCGAAGGCATCGCGCCGGCCGCATCGACCGGCTTCAAGAGCCTGACGGGGCAGGGGGTGAGCGCAATCGTTGAGAAACGCCGCATCTGGTTCGGCAACCGGCGGCTCATGACGGGCGCCGGGGTCGAGGTTATCAGCGGCGAGGAAGTCGCCACGAGACTCGAAGACGAGGGCAAGACGGTGATGTGGCTCGCAGCGGAGGATAGCGGGCCGGGAAGCGTGCTGCTTGGCCTCGTCGCGGTGCGCGATCGCGTCAAGGTCGGAGCGGCGCAGGCGATCGCCCGGCTCGAGCGGCTCGGCATCGAAACGGTGATGCTGACCGGAGACAACCGGCGCACGGCGGAGATCGTCGCCGGCGAGGTCGGGATCGACCGGGTGGTCGCCGAAGTGCTGCCCGAAAACAAGGCCGACGAGGTAACGCGCTTGCGCGCGGGCGGCCGCCTCGTCGCCATGGTGGGCGACGGCATCAACGATGCGCCGGCGCTCGCTGCGGCCGACATCGGCATCGCCATGGGGACCGGCACCGACGTCGCCATGCACGCAGCGGGTCTGACGCTCATGCGCGGCGCCCCGAAGCTGATCGGCGATGCGATATCGGTGTCACGCGCCACCTACCGCAAGATCTTGCAGAACCTGTTCTGGGCTTTCATATACAACGTGGTGGGCATCCCGCTCGCCGCCGCCGGGCTGGTGACCCCGGTGCTTGCCGGCGCGGCAATGGCGTTCTCGAGTGTGAGTGTGGTAACCAACGCGCTGTTGCTGCGGCGCTGGCGTGCCGAGGCGCAAGGCGCAGGAGACCGGGTATGAACATCGGCGAGGCGGCGGCGCGCTCCGGCGTGAGCGCCAAGACCATCCGTTACTACGAATCGATCGGGCTGATCGCGACCGCGCCGCGCACCGATGGCGGGTATCGAAGCTATGACGACACCGACGTGGCGTTTCTGCTTTTCATCCGGCGGGCGCGCGGACTCGGCTTCAGCGTCGATGACGTCACCCGCCTGCTCGCCCTCTACCGCGACAAGAACCGGGCGAGCGCCGATGTGCGGGCGCTGGCGCTCAGGCATTTGGACGAGATTGAGCGAAAACTCGCCGAGCTCCGCTCCATGCGCAATACGCTTCGACACCTGGTCGAGCGCTGCCACGGCGACGAGCGCCCCGATTGCCCCATCCTCGACGACCTCGCCGGCGAGACGACGAATGACGAACCCGAGCGCGTGCGAACGGCCTAGTGTGGTGTCCCGGGAATCCGTTGATGAAGCTTGCGGCTGCCCGGCGCGATTCGAGCCGGCGCCCTCACCCTTCGACAAGCTCAGGGTGAGGCTGAATTG
>JBHHZM010000086.1:0-13394 GCA_046758065.1 Alphaproteobacteria bacterium
TCTCGCCGTCGAGGACACCGACACCGGCGTCGCCGCGGCCAAGGCGGCCGGTCTGTCCGTCATCGCCTGGCCGCACGCGATGACGGCGGCGATGGATTTTTCGCGGGCCGATTTCCACCTTGACGACCTGGCCGCGTTCGCATGGGACGGTCTGGTGGCCTGAGCGCCGCTTTATCCGCGGAACTCCTCGGCGTGGTATCCCTGGATATAAAGCAGCGCCGTGAGATCGCCGTGGTCGATCCGCGCCCGCGCCCGCTCGGCGAGGACGGGTTTGCCGTGAAAGGCGACGCCCATGCCGGCGGCCTCGATCATGTCGAGATCGTTGGCCCCGTCGCCTACCGCCAGCGTGTCGGCGGAGTCGATCCCCCGTTCGGCGGCGAGCGCCGTGAGTCGCGTTTTCTTCCCGGCGCGGTCGAGAACGGGATGCGCGAGCTTGCCGGTGATCCGGCCGTCCGCGATCTCGATGGTGTTGGCGAAATCGTAGTCGAAACCCAGCGCTTCGCGCACCCGCGCGCTGAAACAGGTGAATCCCCCCGAGACCAGCGCGGTGCAGGCGCCGTAAGCGCGCATGGTGCGTACCAGTGCGCGCGCCCCGGGCGTGAATGCGACGCGCGCATAGACGCGGTCGAGCGCCGCGGCCGGCAGGCCGGCAAGCCGGGCAACGCGCGCCTCGAGCGCGGCCGCGAACTCGAGCTCGCCGCGCATCACCCGGGCGGTGATCGCCGCCACCGCATCGCCGACCCCGGCCTCGGCGGCGAGTTCATCGACGAATTCGTTGGCGATGATCGTCGATTCCATGTCGGCGACGAGCAGCCTGCGGCGCCGTCCGGCGCGCGGTTGGGCGACCACGTCGAACGGCGCTCCGCCGAGGCGTTCGCGCAGGCGCTTTTGGATGTCGATCGGATCGCCGCGGCCGAAAAGGAGGTCGCAGGCGCCGCCGCGCCGCAGCCAGCGCGGGGCGTCCTCGGGTTCGGCGCCGCAGGCGTCGAGCGCCGCATGCACCGTCGCGACCGTGTTATCGTCGATCGCGGGACCGGCGGGATCGGCGATCACGGTGAGGACGTTGGACATGGCCGGACAGTATGGACGGCGGGCGGCGATGGCAAGCCGGACGGGCGGGCGGTGAACGGCGGCGCGGTCATCATCGCGGGCGCGACGGCGAGCGGAAAATCGGCGCTCGCGGTCGATCTCGCCGAAGCCCTCGACGGCGTCGTCATCAACGCCGACAGCATGCAGGTCTACCGCGAATTCTCGATCCTCACCGCGCGTCCCGGCGCGGCCGAAACGGCGCGCGCGCCGCACCGGCTCTACGGCGTGCTGCCGGCGGCCGAGGCCTGCACCGCGGCGCGCTGGCGCGACATGGCGCTCGCCGAAATCGCCGCGGCGCGCGAAGCGGGCCGCTTGCCCGTGCTCGTCGGCGGCACCGGCCTCTACTTTCAGGCGCTCACCGAAGGCATCGCGCCGGTGCCCGAAATTCCACCCGAAATACGTGTCGAGGCGCGCGCGCGCCATGCCCACCTCGGCGGCGAAGCATTCCGCGCCGAACTCGCCCGCCGCGACCCGGGAATGGCGGCGCGGCTCGCCGCCGGCGACTCTCAGCGCCTGATCCGTGCCTGGGAAGTGATCGAAGCGACCGGCGTCTCGCTCGCCGAATGGCAGCGCCGAGAGGCGTCGGGCGGCGGGCTCGATGCGCCGCCGTTCAAGCTGGTCCTCGCGCCGCCGCGCGACGCGCTCTACGCCGCCTGCGACGCGCGCGTGACCGACATGCTGGCGCACGGCGCGCTCGACGAGGTGGCGGCGCTGGTCGCTCTCGGGCTCGACCCCGATCTGCCGGCGATGAAGGCGCTCGGGGTGCGCGAATTCGCCCGCCACCTCGCCGGCGAGATTACGCTCGAGACCGCCGTTGCTGCAGTGCAGCAGGCGACGCGCAACTATGCCAAGCGCCAGCTCACCTGGTTCCGCCATCGGATGGCCGATGCCCGGACCTGCAAGTCGCTGTATACAAAGGAACTGTCGCGGCGAATCCTGGAGGAAACCCGCCGGTTTCTGTTGACCGCCTCCGGGTGAGCGTCTAGTTTGCCAACATTCCAAAGACGCCTTCGCCGGCGCCAAGGGCGGCGTGTGCCCCCGATTTTCGGGCATCCGGTTCCGCCACCTGTGCGCCGCAGCAGAGGGGTCCAAGAGGAGGACGCGGGAAGTGGTCAGCAAGGAGTTGACGGGCGCGGAGACCGTCATCAAGGCCCTCGTCGACCAGGGCGTCGATACCATCTTCGGGTACCCCGGCGGCGCGGTGCTTCCCATATACGATGCGCTGTTCAAGCAGAACCGCTTGCGTCACGTCCTGGTCCGCCACGAAGCCGCGGCGGTGCATGCGGCGGAAGGCTACGCGCGCTCCACCGGCAAGGTCGGGGTGGTTCTCGTCACATCGGGCCCCGGCGCGACCAACTGCGTCACCGGTCTTTCTGATGCGCTCATGGACAGCGTGCCGATCATTTGTCTCACCGGCCAGGTGCCGACCCATCTGATCGGCAACGACGCCTTTCAGGAGGCCGACACCGTCGGCATCACCCGGCCCTGCACCAAGCACAATTATCTGGTCAAGCGGGTTGACGATCTGGCCACCGTCATCCATGAGGCCTTCTACGTGGCGCGCACCGGCCGGCCCGGTCCGGTGGTCGTCGACATTCCCAAGGACGTCGCCGTGGACGTCAGCACCGCGTATTCGGGGCCGAACAACGCGCGTCACAAGTCGTACAATCCCCGGACCAAAGGCGATCCCGAGCGTATCGAGGAGGCGGTGGCGCTGCTGGCCGCGGCCAAGCGGCCGGTCATCTACGCCGGCGGCGGCGTGATCAACGCGGGACCGTCGGCGGCGCAATTGCTGACCAACTTCGCCCATCTCTCCGGCGCTCCGGTGACGCTGACGCTGATGGGACTCGGGGCGTTCCCGGCGTCCGACAAGCAGTTTCTCGGCATGCTCGGGATGCACGGCACCTACGAGGCCAACATGGCGATGTCCGAGTGCGACGTGATGGTCGCCATCGGCGCCCGCTTCGACGACCGGGTGACGGGAAAGCTCGACGAGTTCTCCAAGGGCTCGAAGAAGATCCACATCGACATCGACCCGTCGTCGATCAACAAGAACGTCGGCGTCGAACTGGGCATCATCGGCGACTGCGCCTACGTGCTCGAGGACATGATCAAGTACTGGAAGGCCAAGCTGTGCCGACCCGACGCCAAGGCGCTCGATGCCTGGTGGCGGCAGATCGACAAATGGCGCAAGCGCGACAGCCTGCGCTACCGGAACTCGCAGGAGGTCATCAAGCCGCAGTACGCGCTGCAGCGTCTCTACGAGCACACCAAGGGCCGCGACGCCTATTTCACCACCGAAGTGGGCCAGCACCAGATGTGGGCCGCCCAGTACCTGCACTTCGAGAAACCTAACCACTGGATGACCTCGGGCGGGCTCGGCACCATGGGCTACGGGCTGCCGGCGGCGGTCGGCGTGCAACTCGCGCATCCCGACGCTCTGGTCATCGACGTTGCCGGCGAGGCGTCGATCCTGATGCACATTCAGGAGATGTCGACGGTGGCGCAGTACGGGCTGCCGGTGAAGGTGTTCATCCTCAACAACCAGTACATGGGCATGGTGCGCCAGTGGCAGGAACTCTTCCACGGCGGTCGCTACGCCGAGAGCTACATGAACGCGCTGCCCGACTTCGTGCGCCTTGCCGAGTCCTTCGGCGCGGTGGGCCTGCGCGCCACCAAGCCCGACGAAGTCGACGGAGTCATCGAGAAGATGCTGGAGGTCGGGAAGCCGGTCATCGTTGACGTGGTCGTCGATCCGGCGGAAAACGTCTATCCGATGATTCCCGCGGGCGCCGCCCACTACGATATGAAACTCGGCCCCGAAGAGGAGATCGAGCAGCAGCCCGAAGACGGTATGGTGCTCGTCTAGAGCGCGTCATGCCGCTGCGGAACAAGAGGAGCAAACGGGTGCGCCGTCGCGCACGCCTGACGGCAACGTAAGGCGGTATTGTGAAACAGCCGGAGAGCAGAATCCACACCATCGCGGTTCTCGTCGATAACGAAGCCGGCGTGCTCGCCCGCGTTATCGGCCTGTTTTCGGGGCGCGGCTACAACATCGACAGCCTCACCGTCGCCGAGGTCGACGCCGCGGCGACGCTGTCGCGCATCACCATCGCCACGTCGGGCCCGCCGATGGTGATCGAGCAGATCAAGGCGCAGCTCGAGCGGCTGGTACCGGTGCACAAGGTGAGCGACCTCACCATCAACGGCCCCTGCGTCGAACGCGAGCTCGCGCTCATCAAGGTTGCCGGCAGCGGAGACAAGCGGGTCGAATCCTTGCGAATCGCCGATATTTTCCGCGCCAGGGTGGTCGACAGTACGAACGAGTCCTTCGTCTTCGAGATGACGGGAACCACCGACAAGCTCAACGCCTTCATCAACCTGATGATGCCGCTGGGGCTGGTGGATGTTTCACGCACCGGCATCGTCGCCATCTCGCGCGGTGCGAACCCGCTCTAGAGCAAGCGGAAGATTTTCCGGGAGGACAGAGCATGCGTGCCTATTACGACCGTGACGCCGATCTCAATCTGATTAAATCGAAAAAGGTGGCCGTGATCGGCTACGGCAGTCAGGGCCACGCCCACGCCAACAACCTGCGTGACAGCGGTGTCGACGAGGTGGTGGTGGCGCTGCGCCCGGGCTCGGGCAGCCGGCCCAAGGCCGAAGCCGCCGGTTTCGAGGTCAAGACCCCGGCCGACGCCGCGAAATGGGCCGACGTGGTCATGGTGCTCGCGCCCGACGAATTGCAGAGCGCGCTCTATGCGAACGATCTCCGCGACAACCTCAAGGAGAACGCCGCGCTCGCCTTCGCCCATGGCCTCAGTATCCACTTCAACCTGATCGAGCCGCGGCCCGATCTCGACGTGTTCATGGTCGCGCCCAAGGGTCCGGGCCATACCGTGCGTGCCGAATACGAACGCGGCGCCGGCGTGCCCTGCCTGCTCGCGATCCAGCAGGACGCCTCGGGCAGCGCGCACGAGCTCGGCCTCAGCTATGCCGCGGCGATCGGCGGCGGCCGCGCCGGGGTCATCGAAACCACTTTCCGCGAGGAGTGCGAGACCGATCTGTTCGGCGAGCAGTCGGTGCTCTGCGGCGGGCTCACCTCGCTCATCCAGACCGCTTACGAGACTTTGGTCGAGGCCGGTTATGCGCCCGAGATGGCGTATTTCGAATGCGTCCACGAGGTCAAGCTGATCGTCGATCTGATCTACGAGGGCGGCATCGCCAACATGCGCTATTCGGTCTCGAACACCGCCGAGTACGGCGATTACACCCGCGGTCCCCGGGTCGTCGACGATCATGTGCGCGAGCAGATGCGCAAGGTGCTCGCCGACATCCAGTCGGGTCGTTTCGCCCGCGAATGGGTGCTCGAGAACCAGGCCGGACAGACCAGCTTCAAGGCGATGCGCCGGCGCGCCGCCGAGCACGAACTCGAAGCGGTCGGCGAACGCCTGCGCGCCATGATGCCGTGGATCGCCGAGCGTCGTCTGGTCGACAAGAGCAAGAACTGAGGCCGGATCGCAAGCGACGGGCGCGCACCCGGGTGCCGTCGGCGGCCTCCGGGCAGGCCCGGAGGAATCGATTGCGACCCCGGTGGACTTCGGGTAAAGCAACATATCGCTGGCTTTGCCGCGGTGATTTCATTTATTGTTAACCACGTAAGCGTAGTTTTTGCACGGGCAGGCCCTTAACTTTCCTCCAGGGCAGGCCAACCTTTTGGCGAGGCGATGGCGAAAACGAACGAGCTTCAGGCCGGGCTGCCCGCGCGCGACTCCGCGTGCGGCGTCGGCGCCTGCGCGGTCGGTATTCGCCGTGGCCCTGCCGTCCTCATCGCATGTGATGGGCTCCTTCGACTTATCTGCCCCTGAACGGCGGGACACGACGCTCGCATCTGTTCAGGGGAGACTGATCTGCAATCCGCTTCAGATATGCGAATGAGAAGGACCAGTCACATGCCGACGGCAACAGACAGCAACCGAGTCATCATCTTCGACACCACCCTGCGCGACGGCGAGCAGTCGCCGGGTTGCTCGATGAATCTCGAGGAAAAGCTGCGCGTCGCCGCCGTGCTCGAACGCATGGGCGTCGACATCATCGAGGCCGGCTTCGCGATCGCCTCGCGCGGCGATTTCCAGGCGGTCAACGAGATCGCCAGGACGGTGAAGGGCGCGACCGTATGCAGTCTCGCGCGCGCTTCGCAAAAGGACATCGACCGCGCCGCCGAGGCGCTCGAACCGGCCGAGCGCAAACGCATCCACACCTTTATCTCGACCAGCCCGCTGCACATGAAATACAAGCTCCAGATGGAGCCTGCGGCGGTGCATCAGGCGGTGATCGACAGTGTGACCCATGCGCGCAACCTGTGCGACGATGTCGAATGGAGCTGCGAAGACGGCTCGCGCACCGAGCGCGACTTCCTGTGCCGCACCATCGAATCGGCGATCAAGGCGGGCGCCGGCACGATCAACATTCCCGACACGGTGGGCTATGCGCTGCCCGAGGAGTTCGCCGCCCTCGTCGCGATGCTGTTCGACCGCGTGCCCAACATCGACAAGGCGATCGTCTCGGTTCATTGCCACAACGATCTCGGCCTTGCCGTCGCCAACTCGCTCGCGGCGGTGGGCGCGGGCGCCCGGCAGGTCGAATGCACCATCAACGGCATCGGCGAGCGCGCCGGGAACGCCGCGATGGAGGAGATCGTCATGGCGCTGCGCACGCGCCACGATCTCATGCCCTACACCACCGGCGTCAAGAGCGCGGAAATCACCCGAGCATCGCGGCTGCTGTCCGCGATCACCGGTTTCAACGTCCAGCCCAACAAGGCGATCGTCGGCGCCAATGCTTTCGCCCACGAGGCCGGCATCCACCAGGACGGCATGCTCAAGCACGCCGGAACCTACGAGATCATGACTCCGGAATCGGTCGGTCTCGTCAAGTCGACGCTGGTGATGGGCAAGCACTCGGGACGCCATGCTTTCAAACGCAAGATTGAAGAGCTGGGCTTCGAGATCGGCGAGAACGCGTTCGAGGACGCTTTTCAGCGCTTCAAGGATCTCGCCGACAAGAAAAAGGACATCTTCGACGAAGACATTGCCGCTCTCGTCGAGCACGATCTCGGCCATGATCTCGGCCGCATCAGGTTCGTCTCGCTTAAGGTCGTCTGCGGCTCTACCGGACCGCAGCGCGCGACGCTCGCGCTCGAAATCGACGGCGAAGAACGCTCGACGACGGCGGAAGGCAACGGCCCCGTCGACGCCACGTTCAACGCCATCGGCGCGCTGTTTCCGCACGAAGCAAGACTCGATCTCTACCAAGTTCATGCGGTGACGGGCGGCACCGACGCCCAGGCCGAGGTCACGGTGCGGCTCGAAGAAAACGGCCGAAGCGTCAACGGCCAGGGCGCCGATACCGACACCCTGGTCGCCTCGACCCGCGCCTATATCCATGCCCTGAACAAGCTGCTGGTGAAACGCGAGAAGACGGCGCCGGCGGCGCTCAGCGCATGACCGCAATCTGAACCGGGCGCCGGGGTGGCCTCGTATCCCGGGCCGCTGTGCAGTTTCCGCTCGGCGGCCCGGTAATTTGGAGGAGTGAAGCGGAGAAGGCATGTTTTCGCGATTACTCGGTATGATGTCCGCCGACATGGCGATCGATCTCGGCACGGCCAACACACTGGTCTACGTCAAGGGCCGCGGTATCGTTCTCAACGAACCGTCGGTGGTCGCCATCGTCAACGCCCGCGGCAAGAAGCAGGTGCTCGCCGTCGGCGACGAAGCCAAGCAGATGCTCGGTCGCACCCCAGGCAACATCGAGGCGATCCGGCCATTGCGCGACGGCGTCATCGCCGATTTCGAGGTCGCCGAGGAGATGATCAAGCACTTCATCCGCAAGGTGCATAACCGGCGCAGCTTCGCTAGTCCCCAGATCATCGTCTGCGTGCCCTCGGGCTCGACCGCGGTCGAGCGCCGCGCGATTCAGGAATCGGCGGAGAGCGCAGGAGCACGGCGCGTCTTCCTGATCGAGGAGCCGATGGCGGCGGCGATCGGGGCCGGGTTGCCGGTGACCGAGCCGACGGGTTCGATGGTGGTCGACGTCGGCGGCGGCACTACCGAGGTCGCAGTGCTGTCTCTGGGCGGCATCGTGTATTCGCGCTCGGTCCGCGTCGGCGGGGACAAGATGGACGAGGCGATCATCGGCTATATCCGGCGCAACCATAATCTGCTGGTCGGCGAGGGCAGCGCCGAGCGCATCAAGAAGCAGATCGGTTCGGCCTGCCCGCCCGAGGACGGCGACGGCGAGGTCATGGAGATCAAGGGCCGCGACCTGATGAACGGCGTGCCCAAGGAGCTGATCATCAGCCAGCGTCAGATCGCCGAGAGCCTGGCCGAGCCCGTGGGTGCGATCATCGAGGCGGTCAAGGTGGCGCTCGAACAGACCCCGCCCGAGCTCGCCGCGGACATCGTCGACAAGGGCATCGTGCTGACCGGCGGCGGGGCGCTGCTCGGCAATCTCGATTTCGTCCTACGCCACGCCACGGGGCTCCCCGTTTCGATCGCCGACGAACCGCTCTCCTGCGTCGCGCTCGGCACGGGACGGTGCCTCGAGGAGATGAAGACGCTCAAGCACGTCCTGTACAACCAGTTCGAGAGCTAAACGCGACTGCGGACCGGCCGCGCGGAGCCCCGGAGGGACAGCACTTCCACGCAAAGTATTGAGAGGGCGGCGTGAGGTTACGGAGCGGTTCGGTGAAACGCGTGACCGTGCCCCTCAAGGGCTGGGTCCAGCGCTTTGCCCTGGTGCTTCTGGTGGCCGCCGCAATCGGCCTGATGGTGCTTGGCAAGGCCGATTCGCGCTTTGTCGAACGCCTCCGCGTGGCAATTACCGATGTGACGATGCCGGTGCTCGACGTGCTTTCGCGGCCGGTGGCCAGCTTCGCCGCCGGAGTCGAGTACGGCCGTCGGCTCATCCACCTGCACAGCGAGAACGCGCGGTTGCGCGAGGAAAACGAACGCTTGCGCCACTGGCAGGCGGTGGCGCGCACGCTCGAACAGGAGAACGCCACCTTCCGCTTGCTGCTCAATTTCGTCGATGATCCCCGTCCGTCCTTCATCACCGCGCGTGTCATCGGCGATTCCGGCGGCGCATTCGTACGGACCGCGTTGCTCAACGCCGGCGCTGCCGACGGCGTGCGCAGCGGTCAGGCGGCGGTTACGGGCGAAGGCCTCGCCGGCCGCGTGGTCGAGGCCGGCGAACGCAGCGCCCGCATTCTGCTGATCACCGACCTCAACGCGCGGCTGCCGGTCGTCATCGAGTCCTCGCGCGTGCCGGCCATCCTCGCGGGCGACAACAGCGACCGGCCGCGACTCACCTTCGTGCCGGTGAACGCCCATGTCTCTCCCGGCGAACGCGTCGTCACCTCGGGTCAGGGCGGAATGCTGCCGCCCGGCCTCCCGATCGGCGTCGTCGCCGCAGTCGAGGACGGCGTGATCCGTGTGCAGCCCTTCGTCGACTGGAACACGCTCGAATATGTGCGCGTGCTCGATTACGCGCTGCCGGGCGTGCTGCCCTCGACGCGCGCCGCGGGACGCGCGGGGCCGCTGCGATGAAGACCGGCGCGTGGTGGAGCCGATTCGAGCGCGGGCTGCGGAGCCTCACGCCGCTCGTGCTGACGCTCGCGCTGGTGCTGGTGAGCGTCCTGCCGCTGAGGCTGCCGGGCTTTTCCTCCGTCACCCCCGTCGTTGCGCTGATCGCCGTCTATCACTGGAGCATTTACCGGCCCGATCTGCTGCCGCTCACGGGCGTCTTCGTCATCGGCCTGGTGCAGGACGCGCTTGCCGGGACGCCGCTCGGCCTGACCTCCCTGGTGCTGCTCCTGGTGCAGGCCGTCGTGGTTTCGCAGCGCCGCTTCTTCCACGGCAAGAGCTTCCTCGTGGAGTGGTGGGGCTTCATGCTGGTCGCGCCGGTCGCGACACTGGTGAGCTGGATGCTCGCATCCGCCTATTTCGCCACGCTCATCACGCCGCGACCGCTCGGCTTCCAGCTGCTCCTCACGGTTGCCTTATATCCCTGTTTCACCTGGGTGTTCGCCCGCGCCCAGTACTATCTGCTGCGAACGGCCTGACATGCAGCACCGCGACCTCGAGCGCGCCAAGAAGTTCAGCCGCCGCACGGCGCTGCTCGCCGGAGGCAAGCTGGCGCTATTGAGCGCGCTGGTCGGGCGGCTCTACTACCTTCAGGTCGTGCAGTCGAACCGCTACACCATGCTGGCCGACGAGAACCGCATCAATCTCAGACTGCTGCCGCCGCCGCGCGGTCGCATCTTCGACCGGCTGGGCGAGCCGCTGGCGACCAACCGCCTGAACTATCGCGTCGTGCTGATCTCCGAGCAGGCGAGCAGCGTCACGGAGACGCTCGACGCCCTCGGCCGGATCATTCCGATCAGCGAGCACGAGTACCGCAAGGTGCTGCGCGATATCGGGCGCAAGCGCGGTTTCGTGCCGATCACCGTACGCGAGAACCTGAGCTGGCCCGAAGTCTCGCGCGTCGAGGTCAATGCTCCGGATCTCCCCGGCGTGATGATTGATGCAGGACAGAGCCGCAATTATCCTCTGACGACGATCACCAGCCACGTGGTCGGTTATGTCGCCGCGGTCGCCGAAGACGATCTCACCGGGGATCCGTTGCTCGAACTTCCGGATTTTCGCATCGGCAAGAGCGGCATCGAGAAGGTTTACGACCAGGCGCTCAGGGGCAGCGCCGGCAACAGTCAGGTCGAGGTCAACGCCTACGGCCGGGTAATCCGCGAGCTCGCCCGCCAGGACGGTCAGGCGGGCAAGGATCTGGCGCTTTCCCTCGACGCCGGACTGCAGCGTTTCGTCACCGACCGGCTCGGCGACGAAAGCGCCGCGGTCGCCGTCCTCGACGTACATACCGGCGGGGTGCGGGCGCTGGTGTCGAACCCGAGCTTCGACCCCAACGCTTTCAACCAGGGACTTTCGAGCGCCCAGTGGCGGGAGCTCGTCAATCACCCGCTTAAGCCGCTCGTCAACAAGGCCGTCGCCGGGCAGTACCCACCGGGCTCGACGTTCAAGATGGTTGTGGCGTTGGCGGCGCTCGAGGCCGGCGTGCTCACCAAAAATCACCGCGTGACCTGCCGGGGCCGGATTCGCTTCGGTGACCGTATTTTCCACTGCTGGAAGCGCGGCGGCCACGGCGATCTCGCGATGATCGAAGCTATCGCGCAGTCGTGCGACATCTACTTCTACGACGTCGCCCGGCGGGTCGGCATCGACCGCATCGCCGCGATGGCGCATCGCTTCGGCCTCGGCGCGCCCACCGACATCGATCTCACCGGCGAGCGCGGCGGCCTGGTGCCTGATCGGGAATGGAAACTCGGGCGATTCGGGGTGCCCTGGCAGCAGGGCGAAACGCTGGTCGTCGGCATCGGTCAAGGATACATGCTGACGACGCCGCTGCAGCTCGCGGTGATGGCGGCGCGCATCGCCAACGGCGGGGTGGCGATCAGGCCACACGTCGTCATGCGTCGGGAGGACGCCGCCGTCGAAGAGGACAATGCGCCGTTCGAACCGATGGGCATTTCGGCCGCTTCGCTCGCCGTCGTCACCGAGGGTATGGACCGGGTCGTCAACGGCCAGCACGGCACCGCGCGTCGCGCGCGCATCAAGGAACCCGAAATGGCGATGGCGGGCAAGACCGGCACCTCGCAAGTGCGCCGCATCTCGAAACGCGAACGCGCCGCCGGATTGCTCAAGAACGAAGAAAAACCCTGGGAGGAGCGCGACCACGCGCTGTTCGTCGCCTTCGCCCCGGTGCGCAAGCCGCGCTACGCCATCGCCGTGGTCGTCGAGCACGGCGGTTCGGGCTCGAGGGCGGCGGCGCCGATCGCCCGTGACGTCCTGCGCGAGACACTGCGGCGCGATCGGTCGCGCGACGGCGGTCCGGAACGCTCCGCCGGGCGCAGCGACGGCACCGGGAACGCCTGACGGGACGGGGACGATGGCGCGCGCAAACTGGCTCAGGGGCGGCGAGATGTCGCTCGGCGACAAGATCGGGCAGGTCACCTGGGGCCTGGTGGCGCTCGTCGTGCTCACGGCCTGCGTCGGATTCGCCATGCTGTATTCGGCGGCGAACGGCAGTTACGAGCCCTGGGCCTGGCGCCAGATGGTGCGTTTCGGCGTCGGCTTCGTGCTGATGCTGGCGATCGCGCTGGTCGACGTGCGGGTCTGGCTGCGTTACGCCTACGCCGTGTACGGCGTCGGGCTCGCGCTCCTCGTGCTGGTCGAAGCCATGGGCTTCACGGGCATGGGGGCGCAGCGCTGGATCGATTTTCAGGTGTTTCAGTTGCAGCCCTCCGAGGTCATGAAGATCGCGCTGGTGATGGCGCTGGCACGCTACTTCCACGGCCTGTCGGTCGAGGAGACGCGCCGGACGACGGCGCTGGTCGTACCGTTGCTGCTGGTGTTGACGCCGGCCGCGCTGGTGCTGCGCCAGCCCGACCTCGGCACGGCGCTCCTGCTGATGGTCACCGGGGGCACGCTGTTCTTCCTCGCCGGCGTCCGGCTCTGGGTATTCGCGACCGCGGCGGTCGCGGGGCTCGCGGCGATCCCGGTGGGCTGGCAGTTCCTCCACGTCTACCAGAAGGAGCGCGTTCTCACCTTCCTCAGTCCCGAGCGCGACCCGCTGGGTGCCGGCTACCACATCCTGCAGTCGAAAATCGCGCTGGGTGCCGGCGGCCTCGCCGGCAAGGGCTTCCTCGCCGGCAGCCAGAGCCACCTCAACTTCCTGCCCGAGAAGCAGACCGACTTCATCTTCACCATGCTCGCCGAGGAATTCGGTCTCATCGGCGCCCTCGGCCTCATCGCGCTTTATGCGCTCATCGTGGTCTACGGCATCGCCATCAGCCTGCGCAGCGCGAGCCAGTTCGGCCGGCTCCTCGGCATGGGGCTCACCACCACCTTCTTCGTCTATGTTTTCATCAACATCGCCATGGTCACCGGCCTCATCCCGGTGGTCGGCGTGCCGTTGCCGCTGGTCTCGTACGGCGGCACGGCGATGATGACGCTGCTGGTCAGCTTCGGCCTGCTGATCGGTGTCTACATCCACCGCGACGTCGTCATTCCACGGCGCGCCGGCGCCCACTGAGGGTCGCGGGACGCTATCGACAAGGTCGGGAAGCTCTGCTATATCGCCGGTCGGCTTCGGGGCGCATAGCTCAGGTGGTAGAGCAGCTGACTCTTAATCAGCGGGTCGCGGGTTCGAATCCTGCTGCGCCCACCACCACCCAT
>JBHHZM010000087.1:0-13355 GCA_046758065.1 Alphaproteobacteria bacterium
CAAGCAAGCCGTCGCCGTCCTCGACCCGCTGGTCGAAAAAGGCGGCGACGACGCCACGCTGCTCGCCCTGATCGGGACCGCGGAGGTCCAGTCGGGCGACCTTGTCTCGGGCAGGAAGTATCTCGGGCAGGCGGTCGCGCTCGATCCGAACGACGCCCGAACGCGGGCGCAGCTCGGATTGACGCGAATCGCCCTCGGCGAACAGGAGCAGGGCATTCGGGATCTCGAGCAGGCCATTGAGATCGATCCCAAATACGACCGCACGGAAGCCGCGCTCGTGTTCAATTATTTGCGCGCGGGCAAGTACGACAAGGCGATCGAAGCCGCGAAAAAACTCCAGGAAAGACTGCCCGAAACAGCCTGGACATACACCCTCGCCGGCATCGCCTATCTCGGCAAGCGCGACACGGCGCAGGCGCAATCATCGTTTTCCAGGGCACTGGAGATCAAGCCGGGCGACCCGGATGCGTCCAACAACCTGGCGGCGATCGCGCTTCGCAGCGGGCGAGACGATGAAGCGCGCGGATATCTTGAAGCGGTCCTTGAGCACGACCCGTCGCATCTTCGCACGCTCTTGCGCCTGGCCGCCCTCGAAGCGAAGGCGGGCCGGTCGCGCCGGACGCTCGATCTCCTCGAACAGGCCGTGAAAGCGCATCCCGGGGACCGCAAGGCACGCGTTCTTCTGGGTCGGGCATACCTGGTGCTGGGAGATTACGTCAACGCGATGTCGACCGTCCAGGAAGCCCTGGCTCGCAACCGGCGCGATCCCGACCTGCTGATGATCGTCGCCAGAGCGCAGCTCATGGCGCAGCGCCCCGTGGACGCGCTGGCGACCTTGCGCGTGCTCACCGACGCACGCCCCAACGCGATCGAGCCCTACATTCTTCTCTCCGGAGCGTACGAGGCTATGAAGAATTGGGACGGGATGCGGAATGCCCTGGAGAAGGTCCTCGAGATCGACCCCGGCCATTATCCGTCCAAAGTGTCGCTTGCCCGTCTCGACATCCGCGAGCACCACGCCGAAGCGGCGCGCGCCCGTCTGGATGACCTGAAGAAGGACTTTGCCGACAGGCTGGAGGTTATCGAACTGGAAGGCCGGCTCGCCCTGTTGGAGGGGCGGCCACGCGAGGCGATTACGTATTACCGAAATGTGTATGAGAAACGGCCGGCGAGCGGATTGGCTCTGGGACTCGCTGTGGCCGAGTGGCAAGCGGGCGATAGGGAGGCCGGCATCGCCACGCTTACGGACTGGCTGAAACGCGCTCCGGACGATCTCGCTGTACGCCTTCAGCTCAGCGCCTATTATCTGACGCTCGATCGCCTGGCGGACGCCCGATCGAATCTTGCGACGATCGTCGAAAAAGCCCCCGACAACGTTTCGGCGCAGAACGACCTCGCCTGGGTGCTGCTGCGTCTGGACGAAAAGGAGGCGGCGCTCACGCACGCCCGGCGCGCGCGCGCGTTGGCCCCCGACAACCCCGCGGTGATGGATACGCTCGGCCTCGTGCTGCTCGAAACCGGGGAGGCGGCTGGCGCGCTGCGCCTGCTCGACCAGGCGGCGGAGCGCCTGCCGGCCAACCGCGACATCGGCTATCACTGGGCGCGCGCGCTTTCCGCCACCGGTCAGGAAGCGGAAGCGCGCGGGGTGCTCAGGAAAATTCTCTCGGACGACGCAGCCTTCTCCGAGCGCGCCGGCGCCGAAGCCCTGCTCGAAAAGCTCGGCGGGTAGCCGCTCGGCCGCAGCCCGCTCAGCCGGAAGGCAGCACGAGGCGAAAGACGGTTCCCCGTTCGTCGCTGCGATCGAGGCGGATTTCGCCGCCGTGGGCGTGCATGATTTCGCGGGCGATGGGCAGGCCCAGTCCGGTTCCTCCCTCGCGCAGCGATCCGACGAAGGGCTCGAACAGATGCGCCCGCGCCCGCGGCAGGATGCCGGGGCCGGTATCGGCCACGTCGATGATCGCCATGCCGGCATTGCGTTGCGCGCTCACCCGGATCTCGCCGGCCCCGTCGAGCGCCTCGACGGCGTTGCGGCCGAGGTTGAGGAAGACGCGGAAAAGCTGGTCGCGGTCGGCGGCGACGCTGAAGTCTTCGACGACGTCGTTGCGCCACTGGATCGCGCCGTCGTCGGGCAACGCCAGGGCTTCGCCGACCTCGTCGATCAGCGCCGCCAGATCGATCTCGACGCGGTGCGGTTCCGGCCCGCCGGCGCGGGCGAAATGCAGGGTGTCCTCGCACAACCCCAGCGCGCGGTCGATCGCCTGCATCAGCGCCGGGGTCGTGCGCTTGACCTCGGGGTCGTCGCTGTGAACCAGGCGATCGGAGACCAGAACCGCGGTCGACAGGATGTTGCGCAGGTCGTGGTTGATCTTGCCCACCGCGGCGCCGAGGGCGGCCAGCCGCGCGCGCTGCCGGAGCGCCCCGCGCAGGCCGCGCTGCATCTCGGCCAACTCGCGCTCGGCGACGCCGATCTCGTCGCTGCGCCCGCTCACCTCCATGTCGGTCGAGACGTCCTCGGGCGCCTCGCGGAACGCGACCAGCGCCTCGGTCATGCGTTGCATCGGCCGTACCATGAGCCAGTGCAGGCTGAGATAGACGAGCGAGGCGGTCAACAGCGACAGCACGATCGAAAGAATCAGGATGCGCCCCGAATAATCGATCATCTCGGCGCGCATCGGCGCCTCGTCGAGGGTGATGTCGACCAGGACCTTGGGGTCCATGCGCGACTTCCCCGTGACCCGCAGCACGCGGTTATGCGTCTGGAACAGCGCCTCGAACGCGTCCCGAATGAAGATAGGGGGGTTCGCCTTGGCGAGGTCGAAGGCGGCGTCGATCGCCGGCGGCGTACCCAGCATCAGGTACGCGGCGTCGGGCGTGCGCAGGGCGATCGAGCGTACCCGCGCATGTCGCAGGAGCTGGGCGCGCAGTTCAGGGGTCACCATGCCGTCGGGCGCCGCTTCGAGCGCCAGCGTCGCTTCATGCGCCGCGGCCAGCCGCGCCTCGAAGTAGACCTTGCGGTAGCGGGAGATCGACGGCACGTAGATCAGCACCTCGCCGAGCATGACGAAGGCGATGGTCAGCACCAGCAGGCGCACCGAAAGGCTGCGCGTCAGCGGCGGCAGCGAGAAGTTCTTCGCCGGCAGCATGCGCCGATTCCACCCCAAGCTCGAAAGGAGGGCCCGCCCGGGTGCAAGCTCCGCCTTTCCTCCCCTCAACCCAACCGCGCGAGCAACCGGACCAGCTTGCGCGTGCGCTCGCTGAAAAGCTTCGGCGTGTAGAAGCTTCCTGCCGCGCGCTTGTTCACTTCGGCGAACGTCGGATACGGCACGATCAGTCCGGCAAGCGCGCCGATCTTCAGCTTCGATCTTATCGCCAGCTCCCACGGCTGGATCAACTCGCCGGCGCCGGGTCCGACGATGCCGGCCCCCAGTATACGCCCGCGCGCCGTGGTTACCACCTTGACGAGACCGTCGGTCTCTCGTTCCGCCCGGGCGCGGTCGTTCTCGGCGAAGGGCCAGCGCAGCACGCGGATATCGCCCGCCGCCTCGCGCGCCGTCGCTTCGGTCAGACCGACCTGGGCAAGCTCCGGATCGGTGAAGGTGACCCAGGGCAGCGCCCGGTAGTCGACCTTTGCCGGTAGCCGGAACAGGACGTTGCGCAGCACGATCCCCGCCTGATAGCCCGCCGTGTGGGTGAAGGCGTAGGGGCCCGCCACGTCGCCGATGGCGAACACCCGCCGGTTGGTGGTGCGCAACCGGGCATCGACCGTGATGCCCTTGGGCGTATGGGCGATGCCTGCCGCGTCGAGACCCAGATCGTCGACGTTGGCGGCGCGGCCCACCGCGATCAGAAGATGCGAGCCTTCGATGCGGCGCTCCGCGCCCTCCTCGGCAACGATCACGACGACGCCGTTGCCGTCGCGCTCCACCCGCACCACCTGCGCGCCTTCCTCGATCGCGACGCCCTCGGCGCGCAAGCGCCCGCGCACCACCGCGGCGAGCTCGGGATCGTCGTTGCGCAGCAGCGTGAACATTTCGATCAGCGTGACCCGGGGTCCCAGGCGGCGATGGGCCTGGGCGAGCTCGACGCCGATCGGCCCGCCGCCGATGACGATCAGGTGCCCGGGCGCTTCGGTGGCGTCGAACACGGTCTCGTTGGTGAGAAAGGGCACGCCGTCGAGCCCCGGCACCGGCGGGATCATCGGCCGGCTGCCGGTGGCGACGACGAAGCGCCGGGCGCGGATCGAGGTCTCGCCGGCCTCGACGACGTCGGGCGCGACGAACCGCGCTTGCGCCGCGATGACGTGTACGCCAAGACCTTCGAAGCGCTCGACCGAATCCTGCGGCGCGATGCTGTCGATGACGTCGCGCACATGGTCGTGGACCCTGGTGAAGTCGACCGCGGGATCGGCGCCGACGACGCCGAAGCGGCCGCTGCGGCGCATGCGTTCGGCGGCGTGGGCGGCGGCGAGCAGCGACTTCGACGGCACGCAGCCGTAGTTGAGGCAGTCGCCGCCCATCCTGCCGCGTTCGACGAGCGCCGTTTCGGCCCCCATCTGGCTCGCGCCGGCGGCCACCGTCAGGCCGCCCGAGCCGCCGCCTATGACGCAAACGTCAACACGCAATCGGCGGTTCATGGTCGAGACGTGCAGATCGGCTATTCGCCGCCGGACGGCGCGTCGCCGAGTCGCGACGCGTCCTCCGGCCCTTCCGCGTCGCGCGGCCTGCGCGCGTGCAGTTTCTTGTAGACGACGGGCATGAGCGCGAGCAGGCCGAGGCCGATGAGTGCGGCGATGATCTCGGGCGTCAACACCATGGCGATGTCGAACCCGTCGCCGGCGTCGAACGCGCTGCCCAGCCCGCTGCCGGCGAGCGCGAAAACGATGGTGCCGGGGATGATGCCGAAAAAGGTGGCGACGACGTAGGTGCGCAACCCGACGCCGAGGAACGCCGGCACCAGATTGACGACGAAGAAGGGAAACAGCGGAATGAGCCTCAGCACCAGGAGATAGCTGAGTGCATTCTCCCTGAAACCTTTCTCCATGCGGACCAGCCACGGCCCGGCCCGCGCCTCAAGCCGGTCGCCCACGGCGCTGCGCGCGATCAGGAACAGCAGCGTCGCCCCAAGCGTCGCCGCGAACACGACGTAAATGGCGGCGCGCACCGGTCCGAAGAGAAAGCCCCCCGCCACCGTCATCATCGCCCCGCCCGGCAGCGAAAAGGCGACGACGACGACATAGATGACGAAATAGATGGCCCAGGACGCGACGACGTTCGCTTCGACGAAGCGGAGAAGCGCGCCGCGATGCGCGCGCAGCGTCTCAAAGACCACCTGATTGTCGGGGCCGAACAGAAAGAA
The DNA here is from genome assembly GCA_046758065.1 of Alphaproteobacteria bacterium. GTDB lineage: Bacteria > Pseudomonadota > Alphaproteobacteria > JAAXGF01 > JAAXGF01 > JBHHZM01. The sequence continues at coordinate 5,356 of JBHHZM010000087.1, forward strand.
CCCGAGCACCACGACGACCAACGCGACGGCCGGCCAGAGTTGCCTCACCGTCGAGCTTTTCCCGTTGGATGAACCGCCCTCGTTCGACGTCATGTCCGATCTCGCGCGCCCGTACCCTGGCCAATCCGCAGCCTAGCACGAGAGCACCAGGACCGCACCTCATACGCCGGAACAGCCCGCACCGGTCGGCGCTCCGACGGGCATTGCGACTGAGATAGGCACGCGCGCGGCCCAGGGACAGTCCCCCTGACCGAGTTGTGAAGTGTCGTGATGCGGCGGGCGGCCCGCCCCTTACGGTTAAGAAGAGGACGGCGGCCGCACGGCTTGCGGCCGCCGCCGTTTCGCGGCGTGTCCTCCCTCCCGAAAACTCAGGCGGAAAGTCGGGCCACCGCCTCGTCGGTCGTCCACAAGGCGTCGGCCATGTAGCGGAAATTGATGAGCGCCGCGAGATAGCCGTCGCCTTCGGGGAGCATCGCGCCGGCGGTGGCGTCCTTGACCACGGCGACCTCGAAACCCCGTTCGAGCATCTCGCGCATATGCGATTCCGTGCACAGATTGGCCGACATGCCGGCGAGTATGACTTGCTCGACGCGCTGCTTGCGCAGTTGCAGGAGGAGGTCGTTGTTCTCCGGTCCATACACCTTGTGCGGCGACGCGATGATCGTCTTGCCGTCGAAAATGTATTTCTTGTACTCGGGCATGAAGTCGGCGCCGGAACCCTCGAAACCCTTCATGGTGTAGGCGCTCGGCCGGTCGAACATGCCGATCTTGTGCATCAGCTTTTCGAGCGGGCCGCCGAACTTCCAGCCGTGATCGGTCGGATAATAGTAATGCGGCGAGATCGCCACGGTGATGCCCGCTTTCTTGGCCGCGGCGAAGAGCCGGCCGATATTGGCTACCGTGTGGTTGCGCTCGACACTCTTGCCGACCACGCCCCAGGTCACGCCGTTGGGACTCAAAAAATCGATCTGCGGGTCGGTGATTACCAGCGCCGCGCGTTCGAGATCGAGCGTCACGTCGGTGAGTGGCAGGGCGCCCTTCTCGGGCGGCGCGTAAGGATCGGCCGTTTGCGCTTTCGCACCCTTGGCCGCCACGGCGGCTACCGCGACGGTCGCGGCCACGCCGGCAGCACCCGTTTTCATGAAAGAGCGACGGTCGACGCCGCCGTGATCATGGTCCTGACACATTGGCTTTCCTCCTCGCTGAATTTCCCCCGTATGCGAACAGTGCGCCGAACCATGTGCCTTTTGGCATTCACGATGTGCCCTATCGTCCGGATTGACCGTTTCCGGGGAGCGGTGCGAAGATGCCGGCGTGATCCTTCTAGAGAAGCTGCTCGCGGGACTCGAGGTGACCGTCGAGCCGTTCGCGGTCTGCGACGTGCGCGGCGATGCGCATCTCGCTTTCGGTCCCAGCGAGGACGCGACGGTTCACTACACACTCGCGGGCGCGGGTGTCGTTTACGTCGGGAACCGCGCAACCGCCGCCCCCCGCCACACCTTCATGGTCATCCCCCCGGGGCTGCACCAGCGGATCGAGCCGCTCGCCGGCGGCGCCGGCGAACCGCTGCCGGCGACGACATGCGAGCCGCTCGCCGACGGGCTCGAACGCCTCGCGGCGGGCACCGGCGATCACGGCGTCGTCCTGGCCTGCGGCAAAATTCGCGCGATCTTTCGCGGAGTCCACGGGCTGTTCGATTACCTGCGCGAGCCGATCGTCGAGAACTTCGCCGACGACGATCCCATCCGCGGCGCGTTCGAGTCGTTACTCGCCGAGCTTGCGGCGCCCCAGCCCGGCGCCGCCGCACTCAGCGAAGCACTGATGAAACAGTGTCTGGTGCTGCTGCTGCGGCGTCACTGCGCCAGCGGCGAATGCCGGGTAGCGTGGCTTTCGGCGCTCGAGGACGCCCGGCTCGCCGCCGCCGTGGCGGCGATGCTCGAAGCACCCGCTTCGCCCTTCACCGTCGAGCGCCTCGCCGATATCGCCGGCATGAGCCGCTCGGCCTTCGCCCAGCGCTTCGCCGAGGTCTTCGACCGGCCGCCGATGGACTTCCTCAGGGAAATACGCCTTCGCCATGCCGCCCGATTGCTGTGCAGCTCCAACCTGCCGGTGAAGGCGGTGGCGAATTCGGTGGGTTATGCGAGCCGCAGCTATTTCTCGCGCGCTTTCAAGGCGTTCTACGGGACCGATCCCGCCGGGTTTCGCGCCGCCGGTACCCCGGCGACATCGGCGCCGCAGGGCGTGCGATGATCAGCTTGATGACATCGTCGTAGACGAATCGCGTTTCGACGAGTGCGAGGCCGGCCTCGGAGAGGTATCGTTCGGTGTGCCGGTCGAACGCCGCACCGTAGGCCCAGCCGGCCCAAGGCGCCAACAGGCGCATGACGAACCGGCGCCTCCGATTTCCCGATTCCACGTACTCGAGGATGCGGATCTCGCCTTCCGGCTTGCACACCCGCGCGAGTTCCCCGAGTGCGGACAACTGCGCGTCTTCGGACAAGACACAGAACAGGAACGTCGCGACGACGCCGTCGAACCGGTGGTCGGCGAAAGCGGTCCGGCAAACGTCCATGCAGGCGAGCGTGATCTCCCCTGCGAAGCGGGCGCGTCGGCGCGCCGCGCGGGTCAGCATGGCGCTACTCAGGTCGATGCCGGTGATTTGACAGTCCTCGGGGTAGAACGGCATGTTACGTCCGGTGCCGACACCGGCGTCGAGCACGGCGCCCGAAAGCCCGTCGAACACGCGCGCCCTGAGACGCCGGTAGCGACCATATTCGAATGGAAAATCGAGCAGGTCGTAGAACGGGGCTATACGCTGATAGGTCGCCCGCGTATCGAGCGCGCTCATCCGGCGTCCTCCGCGCGACTGATCGAGATACGGTTCCCCGGCCGCGCCGCCGCCGAAACGGCCGCAGGCTTCCTTCCGCAATGCCCGATCATCGTCGCAATCGCGAGCGGACGGCTTGATCCAGGTCAAGGCGGTGGCGGGACGGGCGTTGCGTTTCGGAGATTGCCGCGGACGTGAGGCACCGGTACTCTGCGAAACCGGACCACCCGAAACGGTCCCGGCGCCTCAGGAAAGTTCAAGTGGAGATCCCGATGTCGATATCCGGCCCGTTGCAGTCCACGCTCGCCGCCGCCCTCTGGCCAACAGGCAAGGGTTCCGCAGCCCTGCGCGCGATCATCCTGATGGTCGCCGGCTCGGCTCTCCTCGCACTGTCGGCGCAGGTCCGGGTGCCGCTCGAACCCGTGCCCATCACCATGCAGACCTTCGCCGTGCTCGTCATCGGCATGGCCTACGGCTGGCGACTGGGCGCGGCCACCGTGCTGCTTTACCTTGCGGAGGGCGCGGTCGGCCTTCCGGTGTTCGCCGGCGGCGCGGGCGGACTGGCGGTGCTGATCGGCAAGACCGGTGGATACCTGATCGGATTCGCGCTCGCCGCGACGCTCGTCGGCTGGCTTGCCGAGCATGGCTGGGACCGCACCATCGCAACGACCGCGCTCGCCATGCTGGCCGGCAACGTCGCGATCTATCTGCCGGGTCTCCTGGTGCTCGGGGCGCTGATCGGCTACGCCAAGGCCGTCGAGTTCGGCCTTTTGCCGTTCCTCCTCGGCGATGCGCTCAAGCTTCTGCTTGCTGCGGCGGTGCTGCCCTTCGCCTGGAGGCTGATCGGCAGACCCCGGACCTGAAGCGATCACGTCGCGTGGGGGAAAGACGCGGCGCCGACAACAGGGAGGAGACGAAGACCCGGCGATGGCCAAAGGCAAGCGAGGGCGCGCCGCGTTGAGGTTCGGGCTCGCCGCGCTCGGCTTCGCCGCGCTCGTCGCCCTCGCCGTTGCGTTCGCCCTGCCCGGCCTCGCCGAGCGCCGTCTGCTCGATGCCCTCTCCGCCGCCGGAATAGACCATGCCGAGCTGTCGGTGCGCCGCATCGGCTGGCGCTCGGCCGAGATCGGCGATGTGCGTCTCGGCGCCGCGGGCGCGCTCACGGTTTCGCGGATCGAGGTGTTCTACGAACCTGCCGACCTCGCCGCGGGCCGGCTGGCGCGTGTGGACGCCACGGGTCTGCGACTGCGCGTCGCGATCGATGCGAACGGCGTGAGCCTCGGCGGGCTCGATCCGCTGCTCGCGACGGGCGCGGGGCCGGGGCGCGAAATCCCGGTCGGCGCCGTGAGTCTCGACGACGTCGTCGTCGAGATCGCCACGCCCGCCGGGCCGCTCACCGTCACCTCTCGCGCAATCGCCATCACCAAGGGCGACGACGGTGGTCTCGAGGCGGCGGCCGGGGTCGTCATGGCGACAACTGCGGCTTCGGTCTCCGGGCGGTTGACGGTGCGAATTTCGCCCGGCGGTGAGCTCGAAGCGACCTTCGCCCTCGCGGACGGTCATGCCAAATTCGGAAAGGCCGTCGCGAGCGGGCTTGGCGGACGTATCGACGCTCAAGGATCATCCGGCGCGCTCGAACGGTTTGAAGCGCATCTTACGGCGGACGAAACCGCGCTGCCCGGTCTCACCCTGCGCGGCGCCACGCTCGATCTCTCCTACGGCGACGACCGCCTCACTGCCGCTTTCGTATCACGTTCGGCCGACGACGCACTCAGGATCGGGGGTGAAGCCAGAATCGAGGGCCTCGGCGGGGCGCCCCGGTTCGCGCTCGATGCCGAGATCGCCGCCACCGATCCACGGGCATTCGGTGAAGCGCTGCCGCCGCTGCCGGCGACCGCAGGGCGGGGGCGGGTTCGGGTCTCCGCCTCGGGCACCCTGCCGGCGATCGCGCAAATGCCGATCCGGGATGCGCTTGCCGCCGCTGAGGCCGCCGGTCGCTTGGCGTTGGACTTCGACGGCATCGACATTCCCGACGCCGCCACGGGACTTGCGGTTTCCGGCGCGATCGCGTTCGACCTCGCCGCGGGCGCGCTCACGCTCACCAGCGACGAGTCCGTTCGCCTTGCGGCGACCCGGCTCGATCCCGCGCTGTTCGACGCCCTCGGTCTGCCGCCCGATACGCGCCCGGCGTTCTCCGGCCCGGTGACGTTCGACATCGGCGGCGCCGGGCGGATGCCACCCTTCGTCTACCTGACAAGCGATGACGGCGCGGTCTCGGCCTACGTCAACGCCGAAGCCCGTCTCGTCGCCGAAGGAGGCGCCCGGGTCGACGCCGGGATCGAGGCTTCGGCCGATTTCGACCCGGCGGGCACGCTCGGCGAGTTCGTCGTTTCGCGTCTCGATTTGGCGGCGCACGGCATCGAGATCGCGGGCACCGCGGTTGCGGTCGATAGCCTGCGGCTCGACCTCGCCGGCGCGCCGGCAGCGTTCGAGGGCGGGTTCGAACTGCGGCTCGCGTCCGACGCCGCCGCCGTTTCGCCGCTCGCCGCAAGCGACGTGCAAATCGATCTCGCCGGCGACGTCGCGTTCGACGACCGACGCCTTACCGTCACCGCGCGGAGCGGCCGCCTCAGCGTCGGGGATTTCCGTCTCGCCGACAGCTTCGCCGCCAGGGCGCCGGTCGAACTGCGCCTCGCGCCCGGAACCGAACCGCTGCTCGAGGCGACGTTCGCGGCCGGCGGCGGCGGCGTCCTGCGCCACCGCGCGCGGCTTTCACTGGCGCCGTTGCGGGGCGTGCTGACCGTCGAAGAGCGGACGACGGAGGTCGCGGTCGAAGCGGCGGGCATCGAGATCGACGGCGAGTCCGCCTGGCCCGCAGGAACCTACGCGGGGCGCGTCGGGCTGCGCGACGGCCGCTTCGCCCTCCCCGCTTACGAGTTCGCCGCCGAAGGCGTCGCCGCGACGCTGCGCTTCGGCGCGTCGGATGCGGAGGACGGCCCGCTCGCCGAGCTGACCGTAGGCACGCTGCGCCATACCGGCACGCCGGCGCTGGTCACGCCTCTGGCGCTCGACGGCCGGATCGCGCGCGACGGCGGCACCCTCGCCTTCGAGCTGCACGCCACCGCCGCCGGAGACCGCGCGGCGTTCGACGTTTCCGGATATCACGACCTTTCGACCGCGACCGGCCGGGCGGCGTTTACCTTTCCGCACCTGCGCTTCGCGCCGGGCGACCTGCAGCCGGCCGAGCTGAGTCCGGCGCTCAAGGAAAAGAAAGTCAGTCTCGACGGCGAAGTCGCCGCCGAAGGCGAGCTCGCCTGGAACGATGCCGGACTCACCGGCGGCGCGACCGTGCTGATCGACGACGTTTCGGGCGAGATCGACCGGCTGCGGTTCGAACATGTCAACGCGGTGCTGCGCCTCGACAACCTGTGGCCGCCCTCGACCCCGCCGGATCAGGAGGTTGCGATCGGCCTGCTCGATCCCGGTCTGCCGCTGACCGACGGGGTCATCGCTTTTCACCTCGCTCCCGAGGGCCGGATCGAGGTCGAACGCTCCGAATGGCACTGGGCCGGCGGGACGATTTGCGGCGGCGCGCTGACGATCGATCCCGCGACGACCCGCTACGACGTCACCTTCGAGGTCTCGGACATCGACATGGCGCAAATCGCCGAGCTCGCCGAGATCGACGGTCTCGTCGCCGACGGTCGGCTCGGCGGCCGCGTTCCCGTCTCGGCAAGCGCCGACGGCGTCGTCATCCACGGCGGTCGGCTCGACGCCGCCCCCGGGGGCGGCGCGCTGCGCTATACGCCCGATGCGATCCCGCCCGCGTTGCGCCAGGGCGGTGAAGCCGCTACGCTGATGCTCAACGCCCTGGAGAACTTTCACTATGAGAGCCTCTACATCACCCTCGACAGGAGCGCCGAAGGCGAGGCGATGGCGGGGCTGCATCTGCGCGGTTCCAACCCGGCCTTCTACGACGGCTATCCGGTCGAGTTCAATCTCACCATCAGCGGCGCGCTCGACGCCATGCTCGAACGCGGGCTCGAAGGCTATCGCGTTCCGGACTCAATCCGCAAACGGCTCCAGCAATTCGGCGGCTAACCGCGCCGCCGGGTGGAAAACGTCATGACGGCGGCGCGCCTCGTTCTCGCGGTCGCCGGGCTGGCGCTGGTGGGCGCCTGCGCGCCCACGGTGAAGATCGAGCCGCCCGACAAGCCGATCGTCATCAACCTCAACATCAAGATCGAGCAGGAGGTCCGCATCAAGATCGAGAAAGATCTCGATGCGCTGCTGTCGCAAGAGGAGGAGCTGTTCTGATGCAAGCGGGCAGCACATTCACCGCGCGGTCCGCGCGCGGGCTCGGCGCCGTTCTGCTGGCCCTGTTCCTCGGCTTCGGACTCGCGCCGGCCGCCCACGCCGGCGCGCTCGGCGACGCCAAGGCGGCGGGCTATATCGGCGAACGCCCCGACGGCTATCTCGGGATCGCCGATCCGTCGGCGCCGGCTTCGGTCAAATCGATGGTGAAGGAGATCAACGCCAAGCGCCGCGCCAAGTACGACAGCATCGCCAAATCCCAGGGCGCGAGCCGGAAGGCGGTCGAGGCGCTTGCCGGTCAGAAGCTGATCCAACGCGCCAGACGGGGCGAATACGTCATGGACGCGTCCGGCCGCTGGCGACGCAAATAGCGCCCGGTATCGGCGTCGGATCGACTTCTACAATCGCCGGCGGCCGCGCACCGACCATCGTTGGAGCTACGCCGCAGGCCGTATGCCAAACGGCGCTGCCGGCCCTCGGCCTCATGGGGGTCGGGCCGTCAGCGCAGGCAGCATGAACGCATGAGGAGCAATCCGACCGGACGAGACGATCCGTAGCTTAAATTAGCCGCGAATCTGTCCAACGGACGGGGAGTAGCTCAATCCAAATCTATCTCGGCACCCGGATACTTCTGCGTAACCAATTCCTCTCGCATAATGTGATCAAGAAGATCATCGCCAAATTTCCGTTTTAGGTGACAGATAAATTCGGATTCTACAGACACCGCAAACGCGATGTAACCACGCAAATAGGACACATCCTCCGCAGACAGGCCATTCTTGCTATAGAGATAAACCATTGTGCGGATTTGCCTTTTTTTGCTACGCCCAATCGAAACACGACGTTGTGGTGTAAGTACTAA
>JBHHZM010000088.1:0-13293 GCA_046758065.1 Alphaproteobacteria bacterium
CCGAGATGACGCCGGTAGCGGGCCGACGCCACGGTCTCGCGGCAGCGGGCGAGACATTCTTCCGGATCGGCCGTGCGCTTGTCGACAGGTTTCGCAGCCGAGCCGTCGAGTACGGCCCACAGACAGCAAACGAGATCGCAGAGCGCCCGGTAGACGACCACGCGGGCCGCCGCATCGGCGGGTGGAGAACCGGTGAAGTACGCGTCGAGCAACGCGCCTTCGCACGCCGCGTCGAAGCCGGCGTCGAGCGCAAGGTAGGCGAGGTCCCACATCGGATCGCCGTTCGCCGCGAACTCGTAATCGACCAGGTACATGCGCTCGTCCGTATCGAGGAAGTTCCCGGCTACCGGATCCCAGTGGCAGGGCGCGACGGGCAAGGCTTGCGCGGCGAACGCCCGATGCAGCGGCGCCATCTCTCCGATCGCGGCGGCGAGACCGGCGGGAAGCGGCCGCCCGCGTTTCTCGGCCAGGGCGCGGTAGGCGTCGATGGTCGCGAAGGCGTCGCGCGTCGCCGCGAAACGCACGCCGCTTCGGTGCAGGCGGCGCAACGTTCGTGCCGCGCGGCGCAGCATGTCGGGATCGCCAAAGTCTGACGCGGTCATGGTCACGGCGCCGGCGATGAAGCAGCACAGCAGGACGCCGGCGGCGGGATCGGCGAACACGACCTCGGCGCCGACGCCCGCTTCGGCGGCGAGCCGTGCGTCGTGCGCTTCGGCTGCGCGGTCGATAAGATCGTTCGTGCCTTCGCCGGCGAGCCGCAGCACGAAGTCGCCGACCGGCGCGGTGACCCGCCAGTTGCGGTTGGTCAGGCCGCCGAGTCGCGCGACGACGATTTCCGCGCGCGTCAGCCCCCGAAACAGCGGGATGCGCGCAAGCGCGGCGAACGCCTCGTCGGCGGGCGCGTCGTCACGGCGGCGGCCCGAAGCCTGCGAGACAACGATCATGGCGTCATTTTAGCCAACGACAGGCGGCGCGATAGCCGCTAAACAGAGGCGATGACGGGCCTCGGTTCGCGCCTCGCCGGCGGTCTTCGCCGGCCCGACCTGCTGCTCTTCCTGATGGCGGGAGCGGTGCCGCTCAGCTTCGCCACCTGGTCGGCGCTGATCAACAACTTCGCCATCGAGCGCGCCGCTTTCACCGGCGCTGAAATCGGCATTCTTCAGAGCCTGCGCGAGATACCCGGCTTTCTCGCTTTCGCCGTCGTTTTCCTGCTGCTCCTGTTCCGCGAACAGAAGGTCGCCTATCTGGCGCTGTTGCTGCTCGGAATCGGCACCGCGATCACCGGTTATTTCCCCAGTATCGTCGGGCTCTACTGCACCACGGTGCTGATGTCGGTCGGCTTTCACTATTACGAGACGGTGCAGATTTCGCTCTCGTTGCAGTGGATCGACAAGGCGCGCGCGCCCGAAACCCTGGGCCGCATCATCGCCGTCGGCGCCGTCACGTCGATCGCCACCTACGGCCTGATCTGGGGCGCATTCGACGTCGCCGGCCTCGATTTCCATTGGGTCTATCTGCTCGGCGGCGGCCTGACCACGATCATCGCCGTCGTCTGCTGGCTGGTTTTCCCGAGCTTTGCCCAGACCGTGCGCCAGCACCGCCACATCGTGCTGCGCCGGCGCTACTGGCTCTATTACCTGCTCACCTTCATGTCGGGCGCGAGGCGCCAAATCCTGATGGTCTTCGCCGGCTTCCTGATGGTCGAGAAGTTCGGTTACGACGTCGGCGCGATCACGCTGCTGTTCCTGATCAACGCGGTCATCAACATCTGGCTCGCACCGCGCGTCGGACGGTTGATCGGCCGGTTCGGCGAACGCCGGGCGCTGATCTTCGAATACATCGGCCTGATCGGCGTGTTCACGGCCTACGCTTTCGTCTCGAACGCCACGCTCGCCGCCGGGCTTTACGTGCTCGACCACATGTTCTTCGCGCTCGCCATCGCGCTGAAGACCTATTTCCAGAAGATCGCCGCCCCGGCCGACATCGCCTCGACGGCGGGCGTCAGCTTCACCATCAGCCATATCGCGGCGGTGGTGATCCCCGTCGCCTTCGGCTTTCTCTGGCTGGTCTCGCCGGCGGCCGTGTTCCTGTCGGGAAGCGCCATGGCCGTGGTGTCGCTTCTGCTCGCCCTCAACGTCCCCGCCGCGCCGGCACCCGGCAACGAGGTGATACTGGGCCTGCGCCGCGCCTCCCCCGCGCCCGCCGAGTAGCCGGCAGTGACGCGACGGCCATGACCGCGATCCGCAATCGCGATGGTGCGAACCGACCCGAAGCGCGATATTTTATGCTCGCCGCGGCAGCATATGAAGCGACGCGGCGATTGGCCGGGCTTGGCAGATTGACGACCGAACGGGGATTGACGGCATGAAGCATTGCACGACGATGGCCGAAGTGCGCGAGCAGATCGACGATATCGACCGTCGGATCGTCGCCCTGCTTGCCGAGCGCAGCGGCTACGTAAGCCAGGCCGCGCGAATCAAGGCGACACGCGCCGAGATCGTCGATCACGCCCGCATCGAAGAGGTTGTCGCCAAGGCGCGCGCGGCAGCCGGCACGGCCGGACTCGACGCCGACCTCGCCGAACGAATTTTCCGCCCGATGGTCGATGCGTTCATCGCCTTCGAAACCGACGAGTACGAACGGCGGCAGACGGCGTCGGGGGACTGAATCACGCGTCGCCGGTGTTCGGCGGCGCCTGTCTTCAGCGATAAAGCGCGGCGGCGTAAGATTCCTCGATCCTGCGGGTGACGGGACCGGGTGCGCCGTCGCCGATCGCCAGTCCATCGACGGCGATCAGTGGAATCACGCCGATCAGGCTGTTGGTGAGGAACGCCTCGCCGGCGCCCGAGAGGCGTTCGGGCGCGACGGCCGTTTCGTCGACCGCAATATCCATCGCACGGGCAAGCTCGATGACCACGGCGCGCGTGACGCCGGGCAGCGCGCCCTCGGTCACCGCCGGGGTGACGAGCGCACCGTCCTCGACCAGGAACAGGTTGGCGGCGCTGGCGCAGACCAGCGCGCCCGCGCCGTTGCGAAGCAGTCCGTCGTCGTAACCCGCCGCCTCGGCTTCGCGACGGGCGAGGATATTGTCGAGATAGTTGAGGCTCTTGATCCGCGATACCGGCGATGCCTCGTTGCGCGTCTGCCGCGTGATCACCGCGCGGACGGGCGCGGCGCGCACCGGCGAAGACGTCACGCTGACGAGGAGCGTCGGCGACAGCGCATCGGGCGGCGCCAGGCCGCGCGGTCCGGGGCCGCGCGAATACGTGATGCGCAGCGCCGCCGTATCGTGGGCGAGCCCGTTCGCCGCCAGGGTCGCCAGCGCCGCTTGCTCGATCTCGCCGTCGGCGGGGAGCGCGGGAAGGCCGAGAAGGTCCGCGCCGTTCCGCATGCGGGCGAGATGATCGGCGAGCCGGAAAAGCCGCCCGCCGTTCGCCGGCAACGTCTCGAACACGCCGTCGCCGAGCAGGAAACCGCGATCGCGGGGGTCGATGCGTGCCTCGTCGATCGGGCACAGCGCGCCGTTGAGCCAGACGATCACGGTCGCGCCCTTTCATCCCGCCAGCGTTCGGCGGCGGCGAGGAAGTTGGCGAGCAGCTCGTGGCCGTGCTCGGTCAGCACCGATTCGGGATGGAACTGAACGCCGAAGACCGGGTTACGCCGGTGCCGCAGCGCCATGATCTCGCCGTCGTCGGTGCGCGCGGTGACCGCAAGGTCGCCCCCTTCGGGCAGATCGACGACCAGCGAGTGATAGCGCCCGACGCGCAGCGGCTCGGGGAGACCGGCGAACAGCCCTTCGCCGTCGTGGCGAACCCATGCCGACTTGCCGTGCACCGGCGTTTTCGCGCGCGCGACCCGGCCGCCGTAGGTCTGACCGACGCATTGGTGGCCGAGACAGACGCCGAGCATGGGATAGTCCGCGCCGAGATAGCGCACGGCGTCGAGCGAGACGCCCGCCTCATTGGGCGTGCAAGGACCCGGCGAAATGATGATGGCGTCGGGGTTCATTGCTTTCAGGTCCGCGACGGTGACGGCGTCGTTGCGCAGCACGCACCGCTCGCGGCCCAACTCACCGACGTAGCGCGCCAGGTTGTAGACGAACGAATCGTAGTTATCGATCAGCAGGATCATCCGGTTCGCCATGATCCGATACGGCCGCGCTCACCTGGCCTGGGCCGCCGGTGCGGCGTCGAAGCACGCGAACAGCGCCTCGGCCTTGGTCAGCGTCTCTTCGTACTCGGCGGCGGGCTCGGAATCGGCGACGATGCCGCCGCCTACCTGAAACACCGCCACGCCGTCCTTCAGCGCCAGCGTACGGATCGCGATGTTGGTGTCCATCGTCCCGTCGAACCCGATGAAGCCGATGGCGCCGCAGTACGGACCGCGCCGCGTCGGCTCGATCTCGGCGATGATCTCCATCGCCCGCACCTTGGGGGCGCCGGTGATCGAGCCGCCGGGAAAGCACGCGCGCAGGAGATCGACCGCATCCCTGCCGGTTCGCAAGCGGCCGGTAACGGTCGAGACCAGGTGGTGGACCCGGGCGTAGCTCTCGAGCGCGCAGAGCTCGGGAACCGCGACCGAGTGATCGCGGCATACCTTCGAGAGATCGTTGCGCAGGAGATCGACGATCATCACGTTTTCGGCGCGGTCCTTCTCGCTCGCACGCAGCGCCGCGGCGAACGCGGCGTCCTCGGCTGGCGTCAGGCCGCGCGGGCGGGTGCCCTTGATCGGCCGCGTCTCGACTGTATCGCCGTCGAGCCTCAGGAAGCGCTCGGGCGAGCTCGACAGCACCTGCACAGCGCCGAGGTTGAGATAGGCGGCGAAAGGCGCGGCATTCACCTCGCCGAGCCTTCGGTACATGGCGTAAGGATCGCTGCCGGCCGGCAGCCGGGCATGGAAGCGCTGCGACAGGTTGGCCTGAAAGATATCGCCGGCGTGAATGTAGTCGATGACCCTGGCGACCGCGGCCTCGTACCCGGCACGGCTGAAGTTCGAACGCCAAGGCAGTTGCGGCATCGGGGTGGGCAACGACGCGGCAGCCGTCATTCGCTCGCGAAGTTCGCCTGCCCGACGCTTCGCCCGCTTTGTGCGCCGTGCCGGATCGGCCTCGGGGAAGCCGGTCGCAACGATCCATGCGCGTTCAGACATCAGGTCGAAAGCGGCGATCACGTCGTAGAAACCGAGCGCGATGTCGGCGAAACCCGGGTCGTCGGCCGGCACCGGCAGGGTTTCGATATGGCGACAAAGCTCGTAGCCGAAGCTGCCCGCCGCGCCGCCCTGGAACGGCGGCAGATCCGGGAGCGTCGGGGCGTCGAACCGGGCGAGCTCGGATTTCAGCACGGCAAACGGGTCGCCTTCGAAGTGTCGGTCGCCGATCTCGATATCGCCGTCCTTGGCCGTCAGGGTCTCGAACGGCAGCGCCGCGATATAGGCGTAACGGCCGAGCCGTTCGGACTTGAGCGCCGAATCGAACAGCAGCGAGTACGGCTCGGCGGCGAGCGCGGCGAAAGCGTCGGCCGGATCGGCGTAGGGAATTTCCTCGACGTGGCTCTCGGACATAGCCTGCTCAACCCCGTCGCACGGCCTCGAGATGACGCGGAAACTCGGACGTCGCCATGAGCGCGCGGCAGCGGTTCAGCCGGTTCTCGGCGTAGGCCCAGAAATCCTCGGCCGGGTTCTTGTTGGCGAATTGCAACACGCCCCAAAGCGTCCAGAGCAGATCGCACATCGCCTTGTAGATCACCATCCGCCCGGCCTCGAACGCGGGCGGCGGCCCGTCGAAATAAGCCTCCATCAGCGCCCGGTCCTGCCCGGCGTCGAACCCGGCTTCGACCGAAAGATCGCCGAGATCCCACATCGGGTCGTTGTTGCCCGAATATTCGTAATCGATAATGTAAACTTGCGCGCCGGTATCGAGAAAGTTTTCGGCGAGCGGATCGCAATGACAGGGGCGCAGCGGCAATTCGTGGGCGACGAGCGCCGCGCGCACGGCCTCGGCCTCCTTCTGCACCTCGCCGTAGCCTTGCGGCAGCGGCGCGCCGAGACGCTCGATATGGCCGAGGTAGTCGTCGATCATGGCGAACAGCTCGAAACGCGTCTCGAACGGCCTGCCGCAGTCGTGCAGGCGGCGGAAGGCGACGCCGGCGCGCCGCACCCGGCCGAGGTCCCTGAATGTGTCTCCGGTCATGGTGATCGAGTCATCGATGTAGCGGCAGAGCATGGTGCCGTCGGCCGTATCGAAGAACATGACCTCGGCGTTGACCCCGGCCTCCGCCGCGACCCGCGCGTTGTGCGCCTCGACCTTGCGGTCGATGTATGCGTCCGTGCCCTCGCCGGCGAGCCGCAGCACGAAGCGGCCCTGCGGGCTGTCGATCCGGTAGTTGCGGTTGGTCAGGCCGCCGAGTCGCGTCGTCGCGATCGCCGCCCTGTCGACGCGGTCGAAAAGCGGAATCCGCTCCAGCGCCGCGATCGCCTCGTTGGTCACGTTCCTCTCCTCGTCGAATCCCACGATCTTTCGCCCCCGCCCTACGCCAGTATTCTTTCGCGTCCGGGATCGTAGAGCGCGCGCGGCTGGCGAGTCGCCGGCACCGTTTCGCCGAAGGCCTCGATCTCGAAGATGTCGTGCGCCGCTTCCTCCGCCGGAACGTAACCCAGCACGATGCTCTTGCCGACGGTGTAGCCGTAAGCGCCGCTGGTGGTGACGCCGAGCACGCGGCCTTCGCGCAGGATCGCCTCGCCGCCGTGCACCGGGGCCTCGCGTTCGAGCGCGAAGCAGCAGAGCTTCCGTCGCGGTCCCTCCGCCTTGATCTTTTCGAGCGCCTCGCGGCCGATGAAATCGCCCTTTCCGAGCGCGACGCAGAAGCCCAGTCCGGCCTCGTAAGGATTGTAATCGGGGGTGATGTCGGCGCTCCAGTACAGATAGCGCTTTTCCAGACGCAGCGATTCGATTGCCCGGTAGCCGACGTCGGCGACGCCGAGCGCCGCGCCCGCCTGCCACAGCATCTCGTAAACATGGGCGGCGTATTCGGTGGGGATGTGCAGTTCCCAGCCGAGTTCGCCGACGTAGGTAAGGCGGATGGCGAGGACACGGGCGTAGCCGACGATGATCTCGCGGCAACCGAGAAAGGGAAAGGCGGCGTTGCTCACGTCGTCGTCGGCCGCCGCCGCGAGCAGGTCGCGGGCGCGTGGCCCGCAGACGTTGACGACCGCGTAAGCGGAAGTCACCTCGCGCAGGACGGCCGAGCCGTCGGTCGGGAGATGGCGGCGGATCCAGGCCGCGTCATGGACGCCGAACCCCGAACCGGTGACGATATAGAAACGGTCGTCGTCGAGCCGCGAAATCGTCAGGTCGCATTCGATGCCGCCGCGCGGGTTGCAAAGCTGAGTGTATGTGGTCGACCCCGGTGGCTTGTCGAGATCACCCGCCGCCAGCCGTTGCATCGCGGCCAAGGCGCCGGGACCCGCGACCTCAAACTTGGCGAACGAACTCTGGTCGATGAGGGCGACGCGCTCGCGCACCGCCCGGTGCTCGGCGCCGACCGGCTCGAACCAGTTGGGACGGCCGAACGACGGCTTCTCGACCGCGACGCTCCCTTCGGGCGCGAACCAGTTGGGGCGCTCCCAGCCGAACTTCGAGCCGTAGACCGCGCCCTTGTCACGGAGCGTGCCGTAAAGCGGGCTGCGCCGGCCGCCGCGCCCGGTCTTCGCCTCCTCACCGGGGAAGTGGAGCGCATAGTAGCGGCCATAGCTCTCGACGGCGCGTTCGTGCAGATAGGTCTTGCCCGCGTGGTGCGGGCCGAAACGGCCAGGGTCGAAGGGCCAGAGGTCCATCCCCGGTTCGCCTTCGACGATCCACTCGGCAAGCGCCCGCCCCGCCCCGCCGGCCGCGGCGATTCCCGCGGTAAAGCCGCAGGCGAGAAAGACATTGTCGCGCTCGGGCGCGCGTCCGAGGATCGGCTCGCCGTCGGCGGAAACCGGGATCGGACCGTTGATCAGGTCGCGGACGCCGACCTCGTTGAGCGCGGGAACGCGTTTCCCCGCCAGCACCGCAAGCTGCTCGAAGCGCTCGAAGTTCGACGGCAGGAGCTGTTGTCGGAAATCGGCCGGCACGCCGTCTTCGCCGAAAGGCACGGTGTCGGGCTCCCAGCCGCCGACGGCGAGGCCGCCGACTTCGGGCTTCATGTAGACGAGATGGTCGGGGTCGCGGAAGGTCGGAAGATCGCGCGGCGCGCCGGCGATGGGTTCGGTCACCAGGTATTGATGCTCGACCGCGGCGGCCGGCACGTGAACGCCCGAGAGCGCGCCGAGCCCGCGCGACCACATCCCGGCGGCGATGACCAGGGTGTCGCAGCGCCACATGCCGTGATCGGTGTTCACGTGGGCGACTCGGCGGCCCTCGCACGCGAAGCCGGTGACGCGCACCCCTTCATGGAATGTCGCACCCCCCGCCCGGGCACCGCGGGCGAGCGCCTGGGTGACGCCCGAGGGATCGATATAGCCGTCGAACGGCACCCAGGCGGCGCCGAGCACGCCCTCGGGGTTCATCAGCGGAAACAGCTCCTGCGCCTCTTCCGGACCGACGAGGTGAAGTTCGAAACCGAAGCTCCGCGCCGTGGTCGCCAGACGTTTGATTTCGAGCCAGCGATCGGGCGACGAGGCGACCCGCAGGCTGCCGACGCGCTTCCATCCGGTCGCCTGTCCGGTCTCGGCTTCGAGCGTCTCGTAGAGCGCGACGCTGTTCTGCATCATATGGGTGAGGTTGCGGGATCCGCGAAGCTGACCGACCAGACCGGCGGCGTGCCAGGTCGCCCCTTGGGTCAGGCCGGCTTTTTCGAGCACCGCGACCTCGCGTTTTCCCGATTTTGTTAGGTGGTAGGCGACGCTGCAGCCGATCGCGCCGCCGCCGATGACGATGATTTCCGCATCCCTCAACCCGGGCATCGACCGTGTTTCCTCCCTTCGTCTTCCACTCAGCATCGCCCGGACGCCCGCCCGAGTCGAGTGTGGAAGCGCCGCCCCGGAACGCCCTACGGGTCGAGCGTCCGCGCAGTCGCCGCGCGCCCCAACCGCCGCTCGCGCTGGGCGATGTAGAGCGTGCTGGCGATGATGATGGCGGCGCCGAAAAGCGCGTTGCCTTCCGGGGTCTCGGCAAAGAACACAAAGCCCGCCGCCGCCGCCAGGATGATGCGCGTGTACTGGAACGAGGCGACGAAGCTCGCCTCGCCGGTGGCGTAACCGCGAATGTCGAAGTAGCTGCGCAGCGCGCCGAACGCGCCGACCATCAGCATCAGAAGGAGCGCGACCGGCGATGGCGTCCGCCACACCGCCAGCGCCGGCGGCAGGCAGCCGAGGCTCATTATCACGCCGGCGTAAAGCATCATGGTGTACGGCGATTCGGTGGTCGACAGCTTCTTGCCGATGATCAGCACGAGCGCGAAGATCACCGAGCTTCCCACCGCGACCATCATCACCGGGTGAAAACCGGCGGTGCCCGGCTGCATCACCACCAGCGTGCCGAGGAAACCGACTGCGGTCGCCGCCCAGCGCCGCCACCCCACCCGTTCGCCGAGCAGCGATCGGGCGAAAATGGTAACGAACAGCGGCGCGGTAAAAAAAAGCACGGTGACCGTGGCGAGCGGCAGCTTGGTGAGCGCATAGAAGCCGCAATTGAGCGCGACCACGCCGAGAACGCCGCGCAGAAGGTGCAGTTTCCAGCGTTTCGTCCGAAGCCGCGCGCTGCCGCGGGCGACGACCACCGGCAGCACCAGCATGAGGCCGACCAGGCTGCGCGCGAACGCAATCTCCATCGATTGCATCTCGACCGAAAGCGCGCGCACGCCGACGGTCATCATCGTCGCCGCAAGGCAGGAGAGCAATATCCACAGACCGCCGCGAAGATTGTCCGACATTCCTGCGCGCTTCGCACTCCGACGGAATTGACTGAACCCGCCGGCCGGGTCTCCGGCGATCGCGGCGATCTCGTTCGATCGAAGCATATCATGAAACCCCTCGCGCACCGCCCCGACCCCATGCGAAAACGAAGACGCGGCACGATGACGCGGCGCGGGACAAACGTGTATGATCCGCGGCGTTGACGCCGCTCCTCCACCGCTTCGGGAGTCCCCCGCCATGCCGGACGACGTGAACCGACAGATCGTTCTCGCTTCGCGTCCCGAAGGCGCGCCGCGGACCGGGGATTTCCGCCTCGTGGAAGGCCCACGACCGGCGCCCGGCCCCGGGCAGATGCTGTGCCGCACCATCTACCTCTCGCTCGATCCCTACATGCGCGGACGCATGAGCGACGCGCCGTCCTACGCCGCGCCGGTCGGAATCGGCGAGGTCATGGTCGGCGGAACCGTGAGCGAGGTCGTCCAATCGACCCTGCCCGACTTCGCGCCCGGCGATCTCGTCGTCGGCTACGGCGGCTGGCAGGATTACGCGCTGAGCGACGGGGCGGGCCTGCGCAAACTCGACCCCGCGCAGGCGCCGATCTCGACCGCGCTCGGCGTACTCGGCATGCCGGGGATGACCGCATACGCGGGAATGACGGAAATCGGCCGCCCCGCAGCGGGCGAGACGCTGGTCGTCGCCGCCGCCTCGGGCGCGGTCGGCTCGGTGGTCGGTCAGATCGCCAAAATCAAGGGTTGCCGTGCGGTCGGGATCGCCGGCTCGCCCGAGAAATGCGCCTTCGTCACCGAAGAACTCGGATTCGACGTCTGTCTCAACCACCGTTCGCCCGACTTCGCCGGCAAACTCGCCGCGGCCTGTGCGGACGGCATCGACATCTACTGGGAGAACGTCGGCGGAGCGGTGTTCGAAGCCGTCCTCGATCTGCTCAACCCGTTCGCGCGGGTTCCCGTCTGCGGACTGGTCGCCCAATACAACGCGACCGAGCCGCCGCCCGGCCCCAACTTCGTGCCGAAGCTGATGCGCGCCGTGCTGACCAAACGTCTCACGCTGCGCGGCTTCATCGTCTGGGATTTCCGCGAGCGCGAGGCCGATTTCCGGCGCGACGTCGGACAATGGCTGCGCGAGGGGCGCCTGCGCTACCGCGAGGACATCATCGAAGGGCTCGAAAACGCACCCGACGCCATGATCGGACTGCTCGAAGGGAAAAACTTCGGCAAGCTGCTGGTGCGCGTCGCGCCCGACCCCACCGACGCCGGAAACGCTTGATGAAGACCGTGACGCTGCCGTCGGGCGAGTCGGTCCCCACGCTCGGGCTCGGCACCTGGCGCATGGGCGAAAGTGCCGGCGCGCGCAAGGCCGAGGTCGCCGCGTTGCGCGCCGGGATCGACCTCGGGCTGACGCTGATCGACAGCGCCGAGATGTACGGCGAAGGCGACGCCGAGAAGGTCGTCGGCGAAGCGGTCGCCGGACGCCGCGACGAGGTCTTCCTGGTGAGCAAGGTCTATCCGCACAACGCCACACGCGACGGCGCCGTCGCCGCCTGCGAGCGCAGCCTGCGCCGGCTCGGGACCGACCGGCTTGACCTCTATCTGCTGCACTGGCGCGGCGACGTGCCGCTCGGCGAGACGATCGAGGCCTTCGAGGCGCTCGTCACGGCGGGCAAGATTCGCTACTTCGGGGTGAGCAACTTCGACACCGCGGACATGGATGAGCTGTTCGCGCTTTGCGGCGGCTCCGACGCCGCGACGGATCAGGTGCTCTACAACCTGCTGCGCCGCGGCGTCGAGTGGGACCTCATCCCCTGGTGCCGCAAGCGCGGGCTTCCGGTCATGGCCTATACGCCTCTGGGCGAGGGCAGGCTCGACCGCCACCCGGCGCTCGCCGCGATCGCGGAGCGCCACGGCGCGGCTCCCCTGCAAATCGTGCTCGCCTGGCTGCTGCGCGAAGACGGGGTGATCGCCATCCCGAAGGCGGCGTCGATCGCGCATCTCCGCGAGAACCGCGCCGCCCTCGACCTGCGGCTGAGCGCCGACGACCTCGTCGAGATCGACCGCGCCTTTCCGCCGCCGGTGCATGCCGAACCCCTCGTGATGCTCTAATCCGGCGTCGCGACCCGGCTGACGATCGGCTGGTACTCGATCTCTCGGATGAGCTTGCGGCGTATCGCGCGGGCGAAATCGTCGATCGTCTCGGCGGTGACGACGAACGAACCGGCGCCGCCGATGACCTCGCTGTCGTAGTAGTCGCCGAGGTCGGGCTCGTCGGACAGCATCGCGAGCCCGTTGATGGTCACGCCCCGCGCGTTCGCCGCCGCGCGCGCCAGTCCCGGCGTCACCCGCCATTCGCGAAAGGTGGTCTCGCGGCCGTCGCCCGAGATGTCGATCACCTTGCGCGGACTCGAAAACCCGTTGCCGTCGAAAAGCTGGGCGCTGAACAGAATGGCGCTGCCGATGCCCGTACCGCCGGCGATGCGCCTCGGGTGACGCTCCATATAACGGGCAAACGCTTCGGCGCCCGGAGCGCCGGCGAGCACTTGCCACGGCGTGACGTCCTTGCGCCAGCCCGATTCGGCCCAGAACACGGCGGCGACCGCGATCCGCGCGTGCGGCCCCGAGCCGATGGCGGCGATCACTTCCGGGTCGCGGAAGGCGGCGGCGATGCCCGCCATTTGAAGCGCGAATTCGCGGTCGTCGATGCTCGCCGAGGAATCGATAGCGAGAATGAGCTGAAGATCGACTGGCGTCCCGGCCCCGGCCGCCACCGCCGGACACGCAAGCATCGCGCACAGGCCGAAAATCGCTGCCACAGGTTTCACCGAACCCTCCCCGCGTGACGGATTCGTTAGATGATATGCCGCTGCCGCCATGGCGCGGCAATAGCGGGCCGCCGGAAACGCGGGAACGCCGCGAGCAGGCGGATCCTTCAGCCGCCGCGCGGCCAGATCACCGGGAACATGTCCTCGCGCAGGCGCTCGCCGGGTTCGAGACCGATGTCCGTGAACGGCGGCGAAGTGCGCCCGGGACGCATCGCGTAGGTCACGTCGTCGCCGAGCCAGCGGGTCGAGAACCCGCGCCGGCGTCGGGGCGACAGGTTGGCGGGCGCGCCGTGCAGGGTCAGAAAGCTGAACGCCAGCGCATCGCCGGGCTCGAGGTCCCACGACCGGATATCGTAGGAATCGCGCGCCGCATCGATATCGGGCACGGTCTCGTAGCCGTCGCCATCATACTCATAGTTCCGCTCGGTCCTGAACAGCACCGGGTAGTAGAGCCTGCCCCAGCGATGCGAACCGGCGACGAACTCGGGGCAGACCGCGCTCGCCACCGGATCGAGCGTGAGCCACAGGCTTACCGTCTGTTCGCCCTGCACGTTGTAATACGGCAGGTC
>JBHHZM010000089.1:0-13180 GCA_046758065.1 Alphaproteobacteria bacterium
ATCTGGTTCGAGATCGAGGCGCACGCCTGCGACGCGCTCGCCGGGCTCGGCGTCATCCCCAGGCAGGCGGCCGAGGCGGTATGGGAGCGCGGCTGGCCGGCGCTCGATCACATCGACATCGGGCGCATCGATGAGATCGAGCGCGAGGTCAGGCACGACGTCATCGCCTTCCTGACCTGGCTCGCCGGGCATGTCGGCGAGGAGGCGCGCTTCATCCACCAGGGCATGACGTCGTCCGACGTGCTCGATACCTGCCTTTCGGTGCAGCTCGTCCGCGCCGCCGATATCCTGCTCGCCGACGTCGACGGGCTGATGCGCGCGCTCGAACGCCGCGCCTTCGAACACAAGCACACGCTGTGCGTCGGCCGCAGCCACGGCATCCACGCCGAGCCCACGACCTTCGGCCTCAAGCTCGCCGGCCACTACGCCGAGTTCGCGCGCAACCGCGAACGGCTCGAACGGGCGCGCCGCGAGGTCGCGACCTGCGCCATTTCGGGCGCCGTCGGCACCTTCGCCACCGTCGATCCCCGGGTCGAGGCCCATGTCGCGGAACGCATGGGTCTCGATGTCGAGCCGGTATCGACCCAGGTGATTCCGCGCGACCGCCACGCCATGTTCTTCGCCACCCTCGGCGTCGTCGCCAGCTCGGTCGAGCGTCTGGCGACCGAGATACGCCATCTTCAGCGCAGCGAGGTAGGAGAGGCCGAGGAATACTTTTCGCCCAGGCAGAAAGGCTCGTCGGCGATGCCGCACAAGCGCAACCCCGTGCTCAGCGAGAATCTGACCGGGCTCGCGCGGGTCGTGCGCGCGGCGGTGACGCCCGCGCTCGAAAACGTGGCGCTGTGGCACGAGCGCGACATTTCACATTCCTCGGTCGAACGGATGATCGCGCCCGACGCCACCGTCACCCTCGACTTCGCCCTCGATCGGCTGAGCGGCGTGATCGACCGGCTCGTGGTCCATCGCGAGGCGATGGCGCGCAACCTCGACCGTCTCGGCGGGCTGGTCTTCTCGCAGCGCGTCCTGCTGGCCCTGACCCAGACGGGAATGTCGCGCGAGGCGGCCTACGCGGCGGTGCAGCGCAACGCCATGCGTGCGTGGCAAGAAGGCGCGAATTTCCTCGCGTTGCTCAAGGCCGATGCGGAAGTTGCCGCGCGGCTCGACGAGACGACGCTTGCCGGGCTGTTCGATCCGGCATGGCATACCCGCGAGATCGACACCATATTCGAGCGCGTCTTCGGCCGGCGTTAGCGATTCTCATGTAGAGAATTAGTATTTTGTGATAGTAATTTGATTTTCCGTATATAATTTCGTCTTATGGAGTGCGCTTCAGTAGTGCTCCCCGCTATTCGCTTTGTACCTGTTCGCGGGCGATCGCCATGAAACGGTCCATTTCCTTGCGCAGCCGGTTTTCGGGAATATCGACCGCGTTGTCGGCGAGGTCCTTCATGACTTTTTCGACGACGTCGTCGTCTCCCGGCCGGTCGAAGTCGGCGACGACAACCTCCCTGGCGTAGGATTCCGCCGAATCGCCGGTGAGACCTATCTGCTCCGCGACCCAGAGTCCGAACAGCTTGTTGCGTCGCGCGGTGGCCTTGAACTTGAGCTCTTCCTCGTGCTTGAAGCGGGTTTCCGCCTCGTCCTTGCGCTTGTCGAATGTCGTCATGGCTCCCCCTTCCTTCCCGTTTTCGGTCTCCCTTGCCGGCGTGCGGCAGGGCGACGGGTTGTCGCCCATACACACGCCGTCGTTATAGCCTCGAGCGGAATATATAGGTATTTGAGACCTCAATGTGCACGATCGTCCTCCTGCGACGGCCCGACCACGCTTGGCCTTTAATTTTCGCCGCCAACCGCGACGAACGGCTCGACCGCCCCTGGCGGTCGCCCGGTCGTCACTGGCCGGAACAACCGGGCATCGTGGCCGGCCGCGACGAGCTGGCGGGCGGCACCTGGCTCGGCGTCAACGACAGCGGCGTGATCGCGGCGATCTCGAACCGCCGCGGCGCGCTGGGCCCCGAGGCGGGCAAGCGCAGCCGGGGTGAGCTGCCGCTGATGGCGCTGCGTCACCGCGATGCCGCGGCCGCCGCCGCCGCGATCTGCGATCTCGACACCCGCGCCTATCGCGCCTTCAACCTGGTAATCGCGGATCGGGATAAAGCGTGGTGGTGCCGCAATCTCGAAGGGAACCGGACGATCGAGCGCTTCCCGATCTCCGACGGCGTCACGATGCTCACGGCGGGCGATCTCGACGATCCGACGAGTCCCCGCATCCGGGCCTTTCTGCCGCGGTTCCGCGCCGCGCCGCCGCCCGATCCCGACGCCCGGGACTGGGCCGCCTGGGAGGCGCTCATGGCGAGCCGGGAAGGCGGGGAGAGCAGGGAAGGCGAGGCGGCGATGACCGTGGTTGCCGGCGCCTTCGGCACTGTCTCGAGCTCGCTTCTCGCCCTCCCGGCGGCCGGCGGGAAGCCGATTTGGCGGTTTGCCCCGGGGCGTCCCGACCGCGTCGCCTACGCGCCGTTGGCCCTGTGACCGGGGCGCCGGAGAGCAGGACTTGTTCAATTGTCTTGAGACCACATATACGCTATGGTTCAGAGGGTCGGGGTAGGCTTCGGCAACCTTCCGGCTTGGCATCGAGTTCGCCGTTCGAGCGAGCTTCTTCAACGAGTTCACGTCTCATGGCACGGCGCAACAAGGTTTACGAGGGTAAAGTTAAAGTGCTGTTCGAAGGTCCCGAACCCGGGACCCTGGTGCAGTATTTCAAGGACGACGCCACCGCGTTCAACAACAAGAAGCGCGGCATCATCACCGGCAAGGGCGTCCTCAACAACCGGATCTCGGAATACATCATGAACCGGCTCAACGAGATCGGGATACCCACCCATTTCGTGCGCCGGCTCAACATGCGCGAGCAGCTCATCAAGGAGGTCGAGATCATTCCCATCGAGGTGATCGTGCGCAACGTCGCCGCCGGCTCGATCTCGACCCGACTGGGCATTTCCGAGGGTACGCCGCTGCCGCGTTCGATCGTCGAATACTGCTACAAGTCGGATGAACTCGGCGACCCGATGGTGTCGGAGGAGCACATCACCGCCTTCGGCTGGGCCAGCACGCAGGACCTCGACGACATGCTGTCGCTCGCGCTTCGGGTCAACGATTTCCTCAGCGGGCTGTTCTTCGGCGTCGGCATCAGGCTGGTCGATTTCCGGCTCGAATTCGGTCGCCTCTACATGGGCGACGAGATGCAGATCATCGTCGCCGACGAGATTACGCCCGACAATTGCAGATTGTGGGACATGACGACCGGCGAGCGCATGGACAAGGACCGCTTCCGCCGCGACCTTGGCAGCGTCGAAGAAGCCTATCAGGAGGTTGCCCGCCGCCTCGGCATTCTGCCCGAGAGCGGACCGCGCGATCTCAAGGGTCCCAAGGTCATGCAGTGAAGGCGCGCGTCCTCATCACGCTCAAGGACGGTGTGCTCGACCCCCAAGGCAAGGCGACGGCCCAGGCCCTCGGCCGGCTCGGCTTCGCCGGCGTGAACCAAGTGCGTCAGGGCAAGTACATCGAACTGGACCTCGCCGAGACCGATCGGGACAAGGCGCGGGCGACGCTCAAGACGATGTGCGAGCGGCTGCTCGCCAACACGGTGATCGAGGACTACGCCATCGAGGTTGCCGACTAGCCCGACTTTCCCACCAAGGTCGCGGCGCGCGGGGTGTCCGCGTCGTCGAAGCCCTCGACCGTAGGCCCCGCTACGCGCTTCGGGCTTGTTCTCGCGGACCGCCGCCGCGCGCACGCGACGCCGCTCGTGACTTTGGTGGGAAAGCCGGGCTAATTTGGCCTGTCGTAATTCATCGGCGGTCCGGCCGTTTTCGCGCCGCGAGGTCCGGGGCGCGCCGTCGCGGTCGGACCGGAGGCGACGGGACGAGGGGAGGCATCGTTGATGGAAAAGCGGTCGAACGATCACGCGTTTACCAAGGAAAGCCTGTACGGCACCGACCCCGAACATACCTACGCGGGGGCGCTCAGTTTCATGCGCCGCAAGTACACCCGCGATCTTACCGGTGTCGATGTCGCGGTAACCGGGATCCCTTTCGACCTTGCGACCACCAACCGACCGGGGACCCGTTTCGGTCCGGCGGGAATTCGCAAGGCTTCGGCGCTGCTTGCCTGGGGACGGCCGTTCCCGTGGGAGTTCGATCCCTTCGACCGGCTCGCCGTCATCGACTATGGCGACTGCGGGTTCGATTTCGGGCGTCCCGACAAGATCCCCGACGAGATCGAGGCGCATGCCGCCAAGATCATCGAGGGCGGGGTTTCGATGCTCAGTCTCGGCGGCGATCATTTCATCGCCTATCCGCTGCTGCGTGCCCATGCCAAGGCGCATGGTCCGTTGTCGCTGGTCCATTTCGACGCCCATTCCGACACCTGGCGCGACGAGGACGGACGCATCGATCACGGCACCATGTTCTTTCACGCCGCCCAGCAGGGCGTCGTCGACCCGGCGCGGTCGGTCCAGATCGGTATCCGCACCCACAACGCCGAGACCCACGGCTTTACCATCCTCGACGCGCCCTGGGTGCACGAGAACGGCACCGAAGCGACGATCGCCAAGATCAAGCGCGTGGTCGGCGACGGCAAGGCCTACCTCACCTTCGACATCGACTGTCTCGACCCGTGCTTCGCGCCGGGGACCGGCACGCCCGTGGTCGGCGGCTTGAGCACCGCCCAGGCGCGCGCAATTCTGTGCGGGCTGGGCGACATCGATTTCGTCGGCATGGACATGGTCGAGGTTTCGCCGATGTACGATGTCGGCGACATCACCTCGCTCGCCGCGGCCACGCTGGCGCTCGACTACCTCTGCCTGCGGGCGGCGAAGCGCCCGCCGCAATAGACCGGCGGCCGGAAACCGCCGGCGCCGCGGCTTCGACGCGTCCGCACGCCGCGTCATGCACCGCGTCCAGATCCGGGGCGAAGCACCCGTCGCGGCCTGAATTTCACGTCGGAAGCGGCGAGTCGGACCTGGCCCGTTGGAATCTACGACGTGGCGAGCAGCGCGCCGACGACGGCCGAGAGCGCGACCACCAGCCAGGGCGGCAGCTTCCAGAGCGCGAGCAGCGCAAAGGCGACGACGGCGAGCGCGAAATCGGGCGCCGATTCGATCGCACTCGTCCATACCGGATCATAGAGCGCGGCGAGCAGCAGACCGACGACGGCCGCGTTGACCCCGCGCATCGCCGATTGCACGGCGGCGCGGCGGCGCAGCGCATCCCAGAACGGCAACACCCCGAGCACCAGCAGGAACGACGGCAGGAACGCGGCGACGAGACAGAGAAGTCCTGCCGGCCAGCCGCCCCAGCGCGGGTCGATCGTTGCGCCGAGATAGGCGGCGAAGGAGAGCAGCGGTCCCGGCACCGCCTGCGCCGCGCCGTAGCCGGCGAGGAAGCCGTCCTTGGTGATCCATCCCGGCGGCACCACCTCGGCCTGGAGCAGCGGCAGAATGACGTGTCCGCCGCCGAAGACCAGGGCGCCCGAGCGGTAGAAACCGTCGGCGAGCCTGAGCGGCAATCCGTCGATCAGCCCGGCGGTGATCGGCAGTGCGACGAGCAGCGCGAAGAACAGCGCGAGGAAGGCGATGGCCGTGCGCCGCCCGACCGTCCGGTGAAGCGACGACGGCGCGTCCCCGGTTTCGCTCGGCAGAAAGGCCCAACCCGCCAGTCCGCCCAGTGCGATCGCCGCGATCTGTCCCGGCGCTCCGGGCCAGGCGACCACGGCGATTGCGGCGAGCACGGCGAGCGTCGCTCGCGGCCGGTCGGGGCACAGCGTCCGCGCCATGCTCCAGACGGCGCGCGCGACGACCGCCACGGCGACCACCTTGAGCCCGTCGAGCCAGCCCGCCGCAACGCCGCCGGGAAAGCGGCCGACGGCAACGGCGAAGAGAACGAGCGCAAGCGCCGAGGGCAGGGTGAAGCCGAGCCAAGCGGCGAGGGCGCCGGGGAGGCCGGCGCGCGCGGCGCCCACGGCGATGCCGACCTGGCTGCTCGCCGGCCCCGGGAGGAACTGGCTGAGCGCGACCATGTCGGCGAAGGTGCGCTCGTCGAGCCAGCGGCGGCGCGCGACCAGCTCGTCGCGGAAGTAGCCGAAATGAGCGACGGGCCCGCCGAACGAGGTGAGTCCGAGCCTGAGGAACGTGACGAAGACGTCCCGCGCCGATGACCGTGTCGCAGTCTTCATTCGTCGGTTGCCTGCGTCGCCTCCGCGCCATATCGCCTATCAGGCCCGCGGCGGCGCGGCAAGTCCGGCGTCGTCGGTGTCCCGCCCGCGTTTGGCTTCAGTACCCCCCGGGGTATTGGCGCGCCATCGGGTACTTCTTCTCGAACCGCGCAACGGTTGCCTCGGCGTCGAGCGTACCGGGACCGGCTTGGTGTTTGAGCGCGACGGTGAGGCGCGCGCGCGCCTGCAGCCACGCCGCCCTGAAGTCCTGCCCGTGGTCCTGGACGAAGCGATAGCCGCTGACCGGATCGGCCAGGCCGAAACGCGGAAAATACGGCGCGTCTCTGTAGAGCTCGACCTCGACGTCGAGACGCGTGTCCTCGATGACGAACGCGGCAAAGCCTTCCCGCGCCGCGATTTCGGCGGCGCGCCAGGTGGCGAGATCGACGGCGAGTTCCCGCGCCGCCGTGGCATCCTCCTCGCGCCTGCTCCGGTTGAGCGAGGTCGACTGGCTGGGGCTGACGTAGGTGACGTCGAGGCGGTCGTCTTCGAGCCGTCCCTCGCTGTAGCCGTAAGCAATCTCCGCCTGCCACGGCGACATCAACGGCGGCGCCGGCGGCGTTTCACAGGCGGCCAATCCGGAAACGGCGATGACTACGGCAATCGACTTGCCGATCGTAATCAGGGGATTCATCGATTCTTCCGGGCTTGCGACGGCGGCCGATCCGCCGTCGGGTCCGAGTTTGCCCAATTTCGTCGCCGCATGCCACACTCATCGCGGCGCGACCGATGACAGTTCGGTTTCGAGCAGCTAAGCTGAAGCGGGAGCCTGAATCGGGCGACGCAGGGAGGACGGAAGACATGCGGCGTTTTCTGCCGATTGCAGGTCTTTTGCTGCTGCTTCCCGCCATTGCGGAAGCGCAGGCGGTCGTCGACCCGATTCAGGCTTTCCGCTGCGAACGCGCTTACGGCGACCGCGACTTCGCTGCCGCCGACGAAATCTGTCGCCCGCTCGCCGACGCCGGCCTCGCCGACGCCCAGTTCGTTCTCGGCATGATGCGGCGCAACGGCGACGGTCTCGCGCGCGATTACGCCAGGGCCGCGATCTGGTTCGTCAGGGCCGCCGAGCAGGGTCATGCCGAGGCCCGGTTCAATCTCGGCGCCATGTACCATTACGGCGTCGGGCTGCCCCAGAACCGGGTCGAAGCCTGGGCCTGGTACGATCTCGCGGTCGCCGCGGGCCACGCCGAGGCGGCGGTCGCACGCGATTTCGTGGCGCAACGCATGGGCGCAACCGAACTCGCCCAGGCGCAAGCGCGCGCCCGGGTGCTCGGTGGAGGAACGGCGGCGACCGCCGCGACGCCCGAACCGTCGCCGACGCTGATCGCCGGGGTCCAGAAACGGCTCGCGGCGCTCGGATTTACCCCCGGGCCGGCGGACGGCGTCATGGGCGCGAAGACCCGGAGCGCGATCCGGACGTTCCAGCAACGGCAGGGACTTGCGGTTGACGGCGAGCCCTCCGAAGCCCTGCGTGCGGCGCTCGACCGGGCGCTCGAAGCGCGGGTGGCGCCGCCGGCGCCCGAAACCCAAACCGCAGCGCAAGCGCCCGTGGAGTCGGCGCCGGTCGAACCATCCGCAGGCGAAGAGGACCGCACCCAGGAGCTGGTCGACGATTTGCGCGAAACGATCCGCGAGGTCGAGCGCGAACGCAGCGCGCAACCGCGCGTGCTCGAGCGGCTTCGCGGTCTGGTGAGGCGCTACGATCGGCCGTGGCGGGTGGTTCTGCTGGAGGAGGACTTCCACGACGGCGATTTCACCGCCGATCCCGCCTGGCGAGTCGTCTCCGGTCAGTTCTTCATGAGGTGGAGCGGGTTGCGCACGGCCTTCTCGCCGCCCGTCGTCGTTTCCCCGTTTTCGGGCGGAAACGAAGCGACGCAACTGTTCGGCGCGATTCTCGGCGAGATCGCCCGAGATAAATCGAACAAGCGACAGGTGGCCCGCGTCGCCGAGATCCGTACCGGCCTGCGTGTCAGCAATGCGTTCGCGGCGACCGTCAGGCTCAGGTTGAACGCCGTGAGCGACGACGGCGGCTTCGCCTTCGGAACCTATCGCGACAGCCGGCAGACGAGCGCGTATCGTCTCGCCTACGTTCCCGGACGGCAGCCGGCGCTCGAATTGCTGCGGGTCGCGCCCGGCGGCACGGCGTTGCTCGCGCGTCGCGCGCTCACCGCGCCGCTCGACGACGGGATTGACCACGCTCTCGAACTACGGCGCGATCGCGAGGGCGGTATGACGGTACTGCTCGATGGAAACCTTGCGATCGAAACCAGCGATCGGGCATCCGGCGACGCCTTCGACGGCGTTGTCATCGTGAACCGGGGCGGCACCTATACGATCCGCAGCGTCACCGTCCTCGGAAGCGGGACATAGGTCGCGCCGGATCGGCCGGTGAGCGTCGCGCTCAATCGCCGGCGGGTTTCCAGGCGTCGGCGAGGGCGCGCGCCTCGGTGAGTTGGACATCGCTCATGCGCCGGGCGAGGTCGCCGAGCGCGGCGGCGGCGAAGCTGTCGCCCTGACGGGCGGCGAGCGCGTACCACAGGTAGGCCCTGACCAGATCGCGCGCCACGCCTTCGCCCCGGGCGTAAAGATAGCCCAGCATGTACTGCGCGTCGGCATCGCCGCGTTCGGCCAGCGGCTGCGATTCGGCGAAGCTGGTGGCGTAATCACCTTGGTCGTAGGCCTCGACCGCCGCGGGGAAATCGGCCGCCGCCGGGCCGGCGGGGAGGCCGGCAAGCAGAAGGACAAGCCCGATTCGTTCGACCATCGCCACCGCCATGCAGAAACAAGATAGTCCGAAGAATTTGTTTTGCCAGCGCCGGACGGAATCGCGGTCCGTTCTCGAGCCAGTCGCGCGCGCGGGTAGGACCGCGACGAACACAAGCGCGGCGGCAAGCGTAAGCCGGCGAAACCGAAACCATCCCCGCACGATCACGTCATAAGGCCACTTAATACTTTTCACCGAAAAATCTAATTTGCCTGACGGGCGAAACTCGGCGATTCTCCACGGTTCGCATCCCGCTCCCGCACCCGCGTGTCCGGGACGCCAGGGCGAAAGACCCTGGCGTGGTGTCCGGTACAATTCCTTCGGCGAGACAAGTGAACAAGAAAACCAAGCGCGAAATGATCGGCGCGAGCTACCTCGGGGCCGACCGCATGGAGGGCGAGAGCAACCTTTCGCCGCGCCGCGCGGCCTGGGCCGAGCGCCGCCACGACGCCGCCACCCGGACGCTTCTCGCCGACGACGCGCGGCTTTTCCTGCACCAGTCGCTGTCCTCGCCCTGTCTCGACGTCGTGTGCAAGGCCGAAGGCATCTGGCTCGAAGACGCGGCGGGCCGGCGCTACATGGATTTCCACGGCAACAACGTGCACCACATCGGTTACGGCCATCCGCGGCTGATGGCGGCGCTCAAGGAGCAGATCGACGCCCTGCCGTTCGCGCCGCGCCGCTTCACCACCGAGCCGGCGGTGGCGCTCGCGCGCAAGCTGGTCGACATCACGCCGGACCCGCTCGCCAAGGTGCTGTTCGCGCCGTCGGGCTCGGACGCGATCGAAATCGCACTCAAACTTGCGCGCGCCGCCACCGGTCGTTTCAAGACCGTGTCGTTCTGGGACGCCTTTCACGGCGCGGGCTTTGGCGGCGCGAGCGTCGGCGGCGAGGCGACCTTCCGCTCGGGACCCGCCGGCCCGCTGTTGCCGGGAACCGAGCACGTCGCTCCCTTCACCTGCTACCGCTGCCCTTACGGCCACGAGGATATCGACGGCCGACCCGACCTCGACGCCTGTGCCATGGCCTGCGCGAGCTACATGCGTTACGTGCTCGAGAAGGAAGGCGATGTCGCCGCGGTGATCGCCGAACCCGTGCGGACGGTGCCGTACCTACCGCCGCCCGACTACTGGCGCGTGGTGCGCGAGGCCTGCGACGCGGTCGGGGCGCTGCTCATTTTTGACGAGATTCCCTCCGGTCTCGGCAAAACGGGGCGAATGATAGCCGGCACGCATTTCGGCGTCGTTCCCGACATTCTCGTCCTCGGCAAGGCGCTGGGCGGCGGTGCGGTGCCGATCGCCGCGGTGGTGGCGCGCGCCGGGCTCGATGTCGCCGGCGACCGCGCGATCGGCCATTACACCCACGAGAAGAACCCGATTCTCGCCCGCGCCGCTCTCACCACAATCGAGATCATCGAGGACGAGGGCCTGGTGGAGAACGCGCGCCGCGTGGGCGCCCGCGCGCTCGACCGCTTGCACGAGATCAAGCGCCGGCACGCGCTGGTCGGCGATGTGCGCGGCCTGGGCCTGCTGCTCGGCGTCGATCTCGTCGACGACCGCGAAACCAAGGCGCCGGCGATCGACGCCGCCGAGTCGGTGTTCTACCGGGCGCTCGACAAGGGGCTCAGCTTCAAACTCACCATGGGCAACGTCGTCACGCTGACGCCGCCGCTGATCATCGGCGATGCCGAAATGGACGCCGCGCTCGATATCCTCGATGCCTGCCTCTGCGAGGAAGCGGCGGCGCGCAAGCGCTCGAAGCCGGGCGCGTGATGGGCCGCTGGACACGAAGGGCGGCGGCGGCATAGGGTGCGCCGCGAAAACGGGGATATCGAGGAGATGCCGTGAAACGTTTTACGATTTTCAGCAAGACCCGTGAGCTCGAGACGCAGATCGACGCGTTCTGCGACAAGGTGGATCAGGGCGCGATCGTCTTCAAGCTGGGCATCCGGTGCTTCATCGACGGCGAGATGGACGCGTTCGAGGACAAGCTGCGCCAGATCAACGAGCTCGAGAGTCAGGGCGACAAGCTGCGCCGCGAGATCGAGCGCAAGCTGTACGCCCAGACGCTGATCCCTGAATCGCGCGGCGACGTTCTCGGCCTTCTCGAAAACATGGACCAGATTCTCAACAAATGCGAAGGCGCGATGTGGCAGTTCGCCATCGAGAACCCGGAAATTCCCTCCGAGTTCCACGCCGACTATTGCAATCTTGTCGACGCCGCCGTGGAGTCGACCACCGCGCTGGTTCTGGCCTCGCGCGCCTTCTTCCGCGACCCCGATTCGGTCGCCGACCACATGCACAAGGTGCTGTTCTTCGAGAAGGAGGCCGATAAGCTCGGCACGCGGCTGAAACGGGCGATCTTCGCCAGTGAGCTCGATCTCAGCCGTAAATACCAGCTTCGCAGCTTCGTCGAGCATATCGACAACATTCCCGACACCGCAGAAGACGTGGCCGACCGCCTCGCGATCTACGTTATCAAGCGCTCGGTCTGAGCGTCGCGGCGGAAGCACGGCACGAACGATGGAAGTCGCCACGCTCATCTTCCTGTCGAGCGGCCTGTTCCTGGGCTGGTCGCTCGGCGCCAATCATCTGGGAAATGTCTTCGGCACGGCGGTCGGAACGCGAATGATCACGTTCATGACCGCGGCCGTATTGTGCAGCGTCTTCGTCATTCTCGGCTCGGTCATCAGCGGCGCCGGCGCTGCCGGCACCCTCGTCAAACTGGGCGCCGTTAACGCGCTGGCCGGTGCCTTCATGATCGCCTTGTCGGGCGCCTTGGCCGTCTACTGGATGACGAAATTCGGCATGCCGGTCTCGACCACCGAAACTCTGGTCGGGGCGATCATCGGCTGGAATCTGTTCACCGGTTTTCTGATCGACATCGACTCGGTGGTGAAGATCGTACTCACCTGGGTCGTCTGCCCTTTCCTGTCGGCGATCATTTCCATGTTGTATTTCAAGCTGACGACGTATCTTTTGCGCAAGATCAGGCCGCATTTGCTGCGTCAGGACGCATACACCCGTCTGGGATTGATCGTTGCCGGGTCGTTCGGCGCCTACAGCCTGGGCGCCAACAACATCGGCAATGTCATGGGCATATTCATCCCGGTCAGTCCGTTTACGG
This sequence comes from Alphaproteobacteria bacterium, assembly GCA_046758065.1. GTDB lineage: Bacteria > Pseudomonadota > Alphaproteobacteria > JAAXGF01 > JAAXGF01 > JBHHZM01. The sequence continues at coordinate 12,161 of JBHHZM010000089.1, forward strand.
ATTTCCGGTTCGGCGACGCGTTCACTTTTTCCTCGGTCCAGCAGCTCTTTCTGCTCGGCGGCGTCGCCATCGCGGTCGGCGTACTGACGTATTCCAGGAAGGTCATTCATACCGTTGGCCACCGGTTGTTCAACCTGACGCCCGTGGCCGCCTGGGTCGTGGTCATGGCGCATTCGACGGTCCTGTTCCTGTTCGCCTCCGAAGGGCTCGAGCACATGCTCGCTGAGGCGGGACTGCCGACCATTCCGCTGGTGCCGGTTTCCAGCTCGCAGGCGGTGGTGGGCTCGGTCATCGGGATCGGTCTCGTTCAGGGCGCCCGGAGAATCCGCTGGCGTATTGTCGTCAATATCGCTTCGGCGTGGATTACCTCGCCGGTAATCGCGGGCGTCGTCTGTTTCGTCGGCCTGTTCATCGTGCAGAACGTGTTCAATCAACAGGTCGCGCGTCCGGTGGTTTACGCGCTGTCCGACACCGTGCTCACGCGGCTTGAGGCCGACGGCGTCGATGTCGGCCCGGTGCGCGATCTGACCGGCAGGCGTTTCTATTCGCCGGCAGGGCTCAGCGACGCCCTCGACCAGCGCGTGTCCCTCGACCACGCGACGCTGAAGAAATTCGTCACGTACGCCGAGGTCGATACCCTGGTCATCGACGACGCCAAATTCGACGGGCTCGACGGCGGTCTGCTCACGGCCGAACAGCGGGCTGCGGTCGCGCGCCTTGCGGGGCGGACCTTCACCCATCGCTGGATGTTCGACGAAGCGCTGATGCGGGAGAGCGACGCCTGGAAGCCGCTTCCGCAAACCAAGGTCAACAAGCTGTACAACCGCGATCTGGAGGAGAAACGCCGCGCCCTGTACGCGCTCTTCCGGATCGAGTAGATGGCGGCGTCGCGCGGCTGCGCTATGATGCGGCGTCGCCAACCGTGAACCAGGCGCCATGAGCGACCCCGTCACCGCCGCCCTGATCATCATCGGCAACGAGATTCTCTCGGGCCGCACCCGCGACGCCAACCTGCCGTAC
>JBHHZM010000090.1:0-13092 GCA_046758065.1 Alphaproteobacteria bacterium
AATCGTGCCAACATTGCAATGCGGCTTGGTTCGCTCAAACTTCGCCTTCGCCATCTTTACCTTCTCAATATCGGGCTAGAGGTTGACAGTCGCGATGGTCCTTCAATCGCCGCTCCGGCGCGAACGACACTGGAGCGGGTGGCGGGAATCGAACCCGCGTAGCCAGCTTGGAAGGCTGGAGCTCTGCCACTGAGCTACACCCGCCGCTCGAGCGCCAGCCCTGCCATGCGTCGCGGAGTGGTGGAGGGGGTAGGATTCGAACCTACGTAGACGTACGTCGGCAGATTTACAGTCTGCTGCCTTTAACCACTCGGCCACCCCTCCGCATGGGCACGGCAGTGCTGTCGCTGCGGAAGAGCGCACTATGGGTTTTCCCGCTGTGTTGTCAATGATTTTGACGATATTGACGCGCAAACGACTACTTCCCAACACCACCAATTTAGGTATAGGGGTCGCGTCGAGCTTGCAAGGTTGCTCCAGTCGAGGCAGTGACTTTATATCAGGTCATGACGAGACGCAAGCGCCGAACCTCATCCGCGCCGCCCCCGGCACACGCCGGCGACAAGCGCGCCGCCCGGGACCACCCCGGGCGGGATCGTTCGCGCTCCCCTAGATGGCTCTGGCTCTACGGCCGTCACGCGGTCGCGGCGGCGCTCGCCAATCCGACGCGCCGCTGTCGCCGGCTGGTGGCGAGCCCGTCGGCGCTCGCCGATCTCGATCACCGACCCGACGCCCGCCTCCGACGCCCCGGCCTCCGTGTCGAGACGGTGCCACGCGCCGAGTTCGGCGCGGCGCTTCCCCGCGGCGCCCTGTCGCCCGGGGCAGTGCACCAGGGCCTCGCGCTCGAGGTCGCAGCGCTCGAGGCGCCGACGATCGAGGCGGCCTGCGCCCTGCCGGACGAGCCGGAGGCGACGCCGGTGGTGGTCGTGCTCGACCGGGTGAGCGATCCGCAGAACCTGGGCGCCGCACTGCGGGCGGCGGCCGCCTTCGGAGCGCGCGCGGTCGTGCTTCCCGAGCGTCACGCGCCAAGCGAAGGCGGGGCGCTCGCCAAGGCCGCCTCGGGCGCGCTCGAATGCGTCCCGCTGGTCCGGGTGACCAACCTCGCGCGCGCGCTTCAGACGCTCAAGCGTCTCGACTACTGGTGCGTCGGCCTCGACGCGGCGGCATCCGACCCACTCGCCGCGGCCAAGCCGGGAGGCGCCGTCGCGCTCGTGTTCGGCGCCGAGGGCGCGGGTCTCAGGCGGCTCACGCGCGAACATTGCGACCTGCTCGCCCGGGTGCCGATCTCGAGCGCGGTCGAGAGCCTCAACCTCGCCGCCGCGGTCGCCGTGGCGTTGTACGAAATCGCCGGACGCGACGCCTGAGACGCCCTTGCGCGGGCCGCCCGCCGCGACCATCTCGCCCCAACCGCCCGGCGCCGGCCGGTTTGACTTCTCCCGGCCCCACTCCTACCGTACAAGCTGTGCCAGCGACCCACCTTGCGGGACCGGCGGGGAGAACAATCGGACAGGTGGAGGCGGCGTGACCAAACTCCTCGAGATCGAGGACCTGCGGGTCGAGTTTCAAAGTGCGCAAGGCATCGTCAAAGCCGTCGACGGCCTGACGTATCACGTCGAGCAGGGCGAAACCGTTGCCGTGGTCGGCGAATCGGGCTGTGGAAAATCGGTGAGCGCACTGGCGATCCTCGGTCTCGTCCCGAGCCCGCCGGGCCGTGTCACCGGCGGCAGCATCCGTTTCGAAGGGAGCGATCTTCTCAAGCTCAGCGACGAGGATATCCGCAAGGTACGCGGGCGCGAAATTGCGATGGTCTTCCAGGAGCCGATGACCTCGCTCAACCCGGTGCTGAACATCGAGACCCAGCTCACCGAAACGATGCGTCATCACCTCGGGATGACGCGGGCCCAGGCATGGGACCGCGCCGTCGAATTGCTGGGCATGGTGAGCATTTCCGAACCCGAGCGCCGGCTCAAGCAGTATCCCCATCATTTCAGCGGCGGCATGCGCCAGCGCGTAATGATCGCGAACGCTCTCAGTTGCGAGCCCAAGCTCATCGTCGCCGACGAGCCGACCACCGCGCTCGACGTAACCATTCAGGCGCAGATCCTCGAACTCATGAAGGAGCTTACCTCGCGGCTCGGCGTGGCCCTCGTGCTCATCACCCACAACTTGGGCGTGGTGGCGCGCTATGCCGACCGTATCAACGTCATGTATGCCGGCAAGATCGTCGAGACCGGCACCACGGAGCGTCTCTACGCCAACCCCAGCCACCCCTACACGGTCGGGCTGATGGGGTCGGTGCCGCGTATCGACAGTCGCCGCGGCGACCGGTTGACGCCGATCGACGGCCAGCCGCCCGACCTGGCGCGTCTCGACGGCGGCTGCGCCTACCGTCCGCGCTGCACCCTCGCCGCCGAGGAATGCGCGAAGTCCTTCCCGCCACTCGAAGCCCTCGACGAGGCCCACCGCTCCGCCTGCTTCCGCAAGGACGCGATCCGGTAGCACGGGATTCGTGGGTTCGTAGGGGCGGGTTTGAAACCCGCCCCACCCGTTTCCGGGCTCAGCCGTGGCCGGGGTCGGTGGTTTCGCGAACGTCGAGGATGTCGCGCAGCGCGTCGCCCAGGAAGTTGATCGACAGCACGGTAATCATGATGAAGAGACCGGGGTAGACGCCGAGCCACCAGGCGCGCGAGATGAAGCTGCGCGATTCGGCGAGGATCAGGCCCCAGGTCGGGGTCGAGGCCTCGACCCCGAGGCCGAGGAACGAGAGGCCGGCCTCGGCGAGGATGGCGTAGGAGACGCTGACCGTCGCCTGGACGATGATGGGTGCGGCGGTGTTGGGTAGGATATGGCGCCACATGATGCGCCAGTCGGACAGCCCCAGCGTGCGCGCCGCGTCGATGTACTGCTCCTGGCGGATGGTCAGCACCATGCCGCGGGCGATGCGCGCGAAGTCGTCGATGAAGGCGAGCGAGATGGCAACGATCACGTTTGACAGCCCGGTGCCGAACACCGCCACCAGATAGACCGCGATGATGAAGTTGGGGAAGGCCCACTGCAGGTCGATATAGCGCATGATGATGGTATCGACCCAGCCGCCGAAATAGCCGCCCGCGACACCCAGCGCCACGCCCAGGGCGAGCGAGAGCGCCACGGTCGAGAAGCCGACGAAGAGCGATACCTGGGTGCCGTAAATGAGTCGCGTCAGGAGATCGCGCCCCAGGTCGTCAGTGCCCAGTGGGTGCGCCCAGTCCGGCGCGCCGATCATGTCGTAGTCCATGTTGTTGGGGTCGTAGGGCGAGATCAGGGGCGCCAGCACCGCCGCCACCACGAGAACCGTCAGCACGATCAGGCCGATCAGCGCCTTCTTGTCGCGCAGCAGATAGCGCAGCCGGTGGCTGCGTCGTAGGGCCTCGTCGCTCTCGATTTCCGCCGCGAGGGCCGTGGCGTTGTCGCTGTCGGTGACGTCCATGGCCCGGTCAATCGTATCTGATGCGCGGGTCGATGACCGAATAGAGCACGTCGACCAGCAGGTTGGAGAACACGAAGATCACCGAGACGACGAGGATCGCCCCCTGCACCACGGGGTAATCGCGGCTGATGATGCCGAGGATCAGCACGCGCCCGAGGCCCTTGATGGCGAACACGTTCTCCACCACCACGGTGCCCGCCATGAGCAGGGCGAAGGCGATGCCCATGACCGTGACCACAGGAATGAGCGCGTTGGGAAACGCGTGGGACAGGATCAGCCGCGCCCGCGACAACCCCTTCGAGGTGGCGACGCGCATGTATTCCGTTTGCAGCACTTCGAGCATGGATGAGCGGATCATCCGCGAGATGATCGCGGCGAAGGGCGCGCCGATCGCGATCGAGGGCAGGATGAGGTGCGAGAACCAGGGCCAGAAGCCCTGGGCCAGGGGGACATAGCCAACCGCCGGTAACCAGTGAAGCTGGGCCGCGAAGACGATGATTAGGAGAATGGCGAGCCAGAAGTCGGGCATGCTCAAGCCCAGGAAGGCGATCAGGGTGACCGTATGATCCAGCGCCGAATGCTTCCTGAGCGCCGAGACCAGACCGGCGGGGATGGCGATGACAATGGCGAGCAGGAACGACAGCAGCGCCAGCGACATGGTACGCGGGAACGCCTCAGTGACGATGCGCGCGACCTCGATACGGCTGCCGAAAATCGAGTTGCCCATGTTGCCCTGCACGACCTGGCCCAGGTACTTCGCGTACTGAATGTAGACCGGCTGGTCGAAACCGAAGTCGCGGCGCAACTGCTCGGCCATGGCAGGATCGGCGGAGTCGCCCATCATGGCCAGGAATGGGTCGCCCGGCACCATGCGCAACATGAAGAACACGAGCGTCGCCACCGCCCATATGACGACCATGGCGCCCAGCGTCCGCCTTAACAGGAACTTGCCCATGACCTTGCAGACCCGGTCCGTGCGGTGCGAAGGCGGCGGGCAGCCCGCGCGGGACTGCCCGCCGTTTGGTTTAGTCGTCCGCTAGACGAACGACACCCGGTCGAGTTCCACAAGCCCGGGAATCCGGCTTTCGGGCGGATAGTTCACAGACTTACGGTGCACGAGGATCGACATCGGGTGATAGAGGAAGGCACAGGCCACCTTCGCCGAGGTGATCCGGTTGGCCTCCTGAACCATCGCCTTGCGCTTTTCGAGATCGGTCTCGAGGCTCTGGGCATCGATCAACTCGTCGGCCCGCGCATCGGAAAAGTAGCCGAACGGCATCTTGTCCTTGTCTCGGTTGGGTCCGTTGAACTTCGAGTTGGTCTGCATCCAGTCGACGACCGCGTCGTCCGGATCGAAGTCGCCGCCCGAGCCGGTGCGGGATATGTCGAAGTCCATCTTGAGCTGCCTCTCCCAGGCGACGTTGCCGTCCTGAACATCGAGCTCCACATCGATATTGAGGTTGCGCCTGATGATCTCGGCGACCACCTGGGAATCCCGGCGCCTCGACGGATTGGTGAGGAGCTTGAGCTTGGGGAATCCCTCGCCGTTGGGATAGCCGGCCTCGGCGAGCAGCTGCCTGGCCACCTCGGGCTCGAAGCGCTGCGGGCTGTCCTTGGCCAGATCGCTGTCGAAGTAGAAGCCCATCGCCGGGTTGATCGAACCGTAGGCCGGCACGCCGCGGCCGAACTGGGCCCGCTTGATATAGCGTTCGCGGTCCAGCGCCTTGGCGATGGCGAGACGCACCTTGAAGCCGCTCTCCTTCATAAGCTCCTCGACCGGCTTGTTGAAGTCGGTCACCCTGAAGGGATCGCGCCACGGGTTCATCCACACCGCCTGGAAGCCCGGTCCCGGCACAGTGCTGACCACGAGATCGGGGTTCGACTCGAAGCGGTCGATGAGCTCGCCCGGCGGCGAGTTGGCGCCCAGCATATCGACATCGCCTGCCTCGATCGCAGCGGCGAGCGGCTCGGGATCGGCGATCGGCGTGATCGTGACCTTGTCGAGAACGGGACGCTCGGGGTCGTAGTAATTCTCGTTACGCTCGAGAATGACGCCCTGGCCGAGTTCGTGGAAGGTGATCCTGAACGGCCCGGTGCCGACCGGCGTCAGACCGTACTGCGCAACTCCCATCGATTCGAGGGCGCCACGGCTGACGATGGTCATGGCGCGGCCCGAGGCGCGCTCGAGCGTCTTGGTCATGAACGACGCCTGCGGCGCGCCGAGGGTGATCCTGACCGTGTGGTCGTCGACCTTCTCCACGGCCTTGACGTTCTTGAGCACCCGCGAGTGGATCGACTGCTTGGGATCGCGCGAGCGGTTGTAGGTGAACACCACGTCTTCCGCGGTGAACGGATCGCCATTGTGGAAGCGGATGCCCTCGCGCAAGTTGAAGGTGTAAATCTTGCCGTCGTCGGAAACAGTCCAGTCGGCGGCGAGGTCAGGCTGAGCGATGAGATTGGCGTCGATATGGGTGAGCCCGCTCAGCACGTTCGAGGTGATCTGGAACTGGAGAACCTCGTTCATGCGTGCCGGGTCGAGGGTCTGGATCTCGCTGGTCGAGGCCCATGCGGCGCGCAGATGGCCGCCGCCGGCGGCGCGGGCCGCGTTGGCGCCGATACCGGGCAGCAGCTGGGTTAGCGACAGGGTACCGGCGGCCGCCATGAGCCGCAGCACCGTGCGCCGGTTCAGGCTCGGGCCGCATAACTCGTTGCGGTCGAGACCGAACAACGGATCGCGCGGATCGAAGTCGTAAGCCGCGTTGAACTCGTCCTCGATACGCTTCCTTTCACTCTTGGGCAGCTTGTCGAAAATGCGTTTCATAAAGACTTCCTCCCTTGGTCTTTCGTTTGCAATTTCCCACCGAACCAGATCGGCGGAATCTTCCGTACGCGGCGAGGCCGCCGCTACTTTCAGAACTCTACGGTTAATTGGCGACCTGCGAGCAGGCCACCCAATGACTTTCGCGCAACTCGCGCAGCGGCGGCACCGTCACCCGGCAGTTCTCGACCGCCAGCCCGCAGCGCGGATGGAAGACGCAGCCGGACGGCGGATCGAGCGGCGACGGTACCTCGCCGGGCAGGATTTCGTGTTCGCGCGCGCGCTCGACCACCGGATCGGGGACCGGAACGGCGTCGAGCAACGCCCGGGTATAGGGATGCCGAGGGTTATCGAACAGCTCGTCGCTGTCGGCCAGTTCCACCAGCTTGCCGAGGTACATCACCGCGACCCGGTGGCACAGGTGCTTGACCACGCTGAGGTCGTGGCCGATGAACAGATACGTCAGGCCGAACTCCTCGCGCAAATCCTCGAGCAGGTTGATGATCTGGGCCTGGATCGAGACGTCGAGCGCCGAGACCGCCTCGTCGCAGACGATGAACTCGGGGTTGAGGGCGAGGGCGCGGGCGATGCCGACGCGCTGGCGCTGGCCGCCGCTCATCTCGTGGGGATAGCGCCCGGCGAGCGCGCGGGCGAGGCCGCAGACGTCGAGAAGTTCATCGACGCGCCGCCTCAAAGCCGCGGTATCGGGGTTCTCGCTGTGCACGAAGATGGGCTCGCCGACGATGTCACGCACCCGCATGCGCGGGTTGAGCGACGAATAGGGGTCCTGGAAGATCGCCTGCACGCGCCGGCGAAAGAGGATTGTGCTGCGCTTGTCGAGGGCCTCGATGTCGGCGCCGTCGAACAGGATTTCTCCGGCCGTCGGCTCGATCAGTTTGAGAATGCAACGGGCGATGGTGGTCTTGCCGCAGCCCGATTCGCCGACCAGGCCGAGCGCCTCGCCCTTGCGGATGGTGAAGCTGACGTCGTCGACCGCCTTCACGTCGCCAACATGGCGACGGAAAACGGCGCCCGCGGTAACCGGAAAATACTTCTTCAGATTCCGGACCTCGAGCAGCGTTTCCCCGCTGTCTTCGGATGTCCCTGTCACCGAAATGGCTGGTTTCCTCCCAGGTCGTCCGTGATGTTACCCTGGTTCCCTCCCGCACCAGGTTTTCACGGATCGCGACGTATGATTGTCCGCTTAGTGTTAAGCGAATCGGCCCGGAAGGCAAGCGATGACGGAACGATCTGTCGCGATGAGACGAGATGACGTCGCGGGCGCGGGGCTCAGGCGACTCACGCGCGAACATTGCGACCTGCTCGCCCGGGTGCCGATCTCGGGCGCGGTTGAGAGCCTCACCTCGCCGCCGCGGTCGCCGTGACCCTGTACGAAATCGCCGGACGCGATGCCTGAGTCGCCCTTGCGCGGGCCGATTGCCGCGACTATCTTGCCCCAACCGCCCGGCGCCGGATTAGCTCAGCTGGTAGAGCAACTGATTTGTAATCAGTAGGTCGGGGGTTCGAGTCCCTCATCCGGCTCCATATTTCTCAATAAAATAAATAAGATAGAGTCATATACTTGATACGTACATTCAGCAAATCGAACTATCTCGTCTGGCTGGGCAGGAGCTTGTAGCGGAGCGCCGCGTTTTCCTTTTCGCTTGCGGGCAAGGCCTGAAAGTTCCTGCGCCTTTAGCGCAATCCGTGATCCGGGCGCCGCAACCCGTTCAACCCGTTGGGATTTTACTCTATCCGCCACCGTGGAAACCCCAGAGCTTGTCGCGCACCGCGTCGTAGTGGGCGCGCGGATTGTAGACCTCCACGTCAAGGCCGATGCTTGCGGCCGTAAGGGCGCCGATCGCCGCCCTGAGAGCGAAGCTCGCCACCACCTCGTCACGCTGGGCACGCACCAGATCGACCTTGGAGGTGAACAGCTCCTGTTCGGCGTCGAGCACGTCGAGCGTCGTGCGCGAGCCCACCGCCGCTTCCTGTTCGACCCCTTCGAGGGCGATCTCGTTGGCCCGCACAGAATCCTCGAACGAGGTGATCCGGGCGCGCGCGGTCTGCAGATCCTGCCAGGCGCGCGTAACGTCCTCGATGACCGTCCGCCGGTTCTCGTCGACCTCGATCCGGCGCTGCGCGGCGACCTGGCGCGCCGCCCGCACCGCGGCGTATTCGGCGCCCGACTGGTACAGCGGCACCGTCAGGCGCGCCGCAATCGACGCCTGCTTGGTTCGGCTGTTGCGCGACCCACCGTCTTCTGAATAGCCCAATTGTCCGACCAGATTGACCTCGGGCAAGAGCTCGCCGGTGGCGATGCGGACGTCGTAGATCGCCGCGCGCTCGGCGTATTGGGCGCGCAGAATCGCCGGGTTTGCTTTCACCGCCGCCGCGCGGGCCTCGTCTTCGCTCGCCGGCAGCCCGCCGGCGGGTTCGGGCCGGGTGAGCTTTCCCGGCAGCGTGCCCACGGCGTTGAGATAGGCCGCGCGCGAAGCGATCAGATCACCCTCGGCGCGCACGCGGTCGGCGACCGCGTTCGACAGCCGCGCCTCGGCCTGAGCGACGTCGGTGCGAGTCACTTCGCCGACCTCGAAGCGGTCGCGCGCCGCTTCGAGCTGACGGCGCAGACGCTGCTCGTTGTTGGTCGCGAGATCGAGCACCGCGCCGTCGCGGTGCACGTCCATGTAGGCGGTGACCGTGTCGAGCAGCACCTGCTGCTCGGTTTCGGCGAGACGCGCCCGGTCGGAGAGCACCAGATTCTCGGCCCGCGCCACGCTCGAAACCGTGCGCAAACCGCGAAACAACGGCTGCGTGAGATCAAGGGAACTCGTGATCGGCTTGCGGTTCTGAGCCGACGTGAAAAAGGAGGTCTGCGTGTTGACGCGCGACCTGCCGGCGTCCGCGTTGACGGTCACCGTGGGCCGCCAGCCGCTGAGCGCCTGGGGCACTTCCTCGTCGGTCGCACGCAACGCGGCGCGCTCGGCAAGCAGCGTCGGATTGCCGGCGTAGGCCCCGACCAGCGCCTCCTCGAGCGTTTCGCTCTTGGCGCTCGATCCGGTCGTCGCCGCCAAGATACAGAACGCCGCCAGAAAAGAATAAACGGTCCCGAATTGCCGTTGTCTCGATGTCATGACTCCACCGTCGGAAACTGTCGACCGCGTTGGCGTCGCCGCCGCGCCGCGCCAGCGCTGAATCTTCGCCTGAAACGGCAAACCATACAAGACCGGGACGACTTCGGGCGCGATTTGGCGCGCCGATTGCCGTGGCGAGCGCGCAAGTTTCTTGTTATTGCTCCGCCGTCCCTCCAAAAGATACGAGCCATGCGCCGATGATCGACCTCTATACCTGGAGTACGCCCAACGGCCGCAAGGCCTCCATCATGCTCGAAGAACTCGCCCTCGCCTACCGGGTCTTCGAGATCGACATCACCAAGGGCGAACAGCACGATCCCGAATTCCTCGCGATCAGCCCCAACAACAAGATACCGGCAATCGTCGATCACGACGCCCCCGACGGCGGATCCCTCTCGATATTCGAATCGGGCGCCATCCTGATCTACCTCGCCGAGAAGTGCGACCGCTTCCTGCCAAGCGCGTTCCGCCCGCGGCTTGCGGTACTGCAATGGCTGATGTTCCAGATGGGCAATGTCGGACCGTTCTTCGGCCAGGCGCATCACTTCCGCCGCTTCGCGCCCGAGAAGGTGCCCTACGCCATCGAACGCTACACCAACGAGACCCGCCGGCTCTACAGCGTGATGGACAAGCGGCTGGGCGAAACCGCTTATCTCGCCGGCGACGACTACACCATCGCCGACATCGCCACCTTCCCGTGGGCGGCGCGCCATTCCTGGCAGGGCGTCGACCTCGCCGAGTTCCCCAACGTCAAACGCTGGTACGACGCCGTCTGGCGGCGGCCTGCGGTCAAGAAGGGCTACGACGTGCCGTGAGCGCGCCGTTGCAGCGAGCGGCGGTGAAACGGGTGCGCGAAGCGCTCGCGCGCATCACCGGGGCGCCGGCGGTCGAAGACCTCGGCGGCGCGCCCTGAGCGCCGCGCCGGCGCGACGCCAGCGACACCTCCCCGACGACCACGGAACGGCCACCGGCGCCTACGCGCCGCCCGTGACCGCGATCACTTACTTGGGCGGGATCCTGCGCTATTTGTTCAGTGTCGATTAATCTATCGTTAAACATCGAACGGTCGGAAACGTTTTAAATACTTGTGGTTAACTGAATGGTAATCGCAACGAGCGCTTAAAATATTCATGTAAACAAGGGTTCCAGGCGGTACGTCCCATGTTCGAGCACAAGTCGATGAGAGTGGCGGCTTCCTGGGTGATTTTCGCCCTCGCCCTGGTCTGGACCGGCGCGCAAGCCGGCGCGGCGACGACCGTGGGCGACGCCAGTAGCGTCGTCAACGTGGTGTCGGGAACGTTGACCGGAAACATCAGGCTGCTTTCGCTGCGGGACGCGGTCTTTCAGGATGAAAACATCCGGACCGGACGCGGCAGCGCGACCGAGATCACCTTTCTCGACGGCACCACCGTTACGATGGGCGAGAACTCGGAGCTCGCCCTCACCGAGGTCGTGTTCGATCCCGACCCGACGGTCAGCAGACTCATCGTGTCGGCGACCCGGGGCGTGTTCAGGTTCATCTCGGGCACGCTCGATTCGACGTCTTACCAGATACGCACCCCGGTGGCGACGATCGGCATCCGCGGCACCGTCTGGAACCTGATCGTCGAGCCCGACGGCACCACCACGGTGAGCGTCGATCAGGGAGTCGTGACGGTCATCAACCGGGACGGAGTCGCCGCGACGCTCGATTCCCCGGGACTATCGACCCGCGTTCGCCCGGCGGCAGCGACGGAATCGAGCCCGCCGCCGACGCCGCCCGGACCGCCGCCGACGTCCTTCACTGCGCGCGTCGAAAAGATGGATCGGACGGTTGCGCAAGGGCGTCGAACGCGTGCCCCGGTCGGCGACGGTGTCGCCGGCGATTCGATCCGAGCGGGTGCCGGCGGCGGCGCCCGGAGCGGGAGCGGTTCGTCGCTGGTTGTCGCCGGCGACGGGTCGCCGCCGGCTTCCGCCGAAGACATCGGCGAGACGGTGGTCGCGGCCGGCGGCGAAACGCCCGGCGCGGCTGCCGCAAGCTCTTGGGCCAGCGGTGCGGATAATCCGGAGAGTGCCGGCCGTCCGACCGTGACCGGGAGGTCCCGCACGGACGACGGCGCCGGCGGCGGATCCGGCGACGACGACAAGACCGCCGTCCTGCTCGCCGCGGCCGGTGGCGGGGATGCCGGGGGCGGCGACGGTTCGGGCGGCGGGAGTGACAGGGCGCCAAAGTCCAACGCGGGAAACGCCGCCGCGGACGGCGGTTCGGCGGGCGAGATTTCGACCGTCTCGGGCCTCATGGAGTACAAGTTCGAGATCCTCGCGCTCAGCCTCGTCCTCGCCTTCCTGCTGCACCGCGAGCTGGGCACCCCCGCGCGGGGTCGGGCGTATGCCTCCGCGCTCGGTCGCGTCACCGCGTTCTGCGGCTGCTGGGCGGCCGTCTGGATGTTCTTCGGCATCGTACTCGCCGCGCTCTACTCCTTCGGCGAGTTCGCCCTGTCCTGATCCCGGAGCGAGGCGCCGTCCCGGCGCGTCGGCGCGCCCCTTGCGCGAGAACCGTGAACACGCGACACTGCCGCCGAGGCGGAGCGCCGCCCGGAGGAACGGGGATCAGGCACCCCGATCGCCCCGGCGGGCCGACAACCGGGAGCGAGGCGAGGCGAGAGCGTGAGCCGGGAGAGAACCAGGAGACTTGAACTCTGGGGGTGGATTCTGTTCGTGGTCTCCGCTCTGCTGTTCATCGCCTCGAGCCTGCGCAGCGGCGACGTATTGAGCCTGCTCGGCGGCCTGTTCTTCTTCGCCGCCTGCGTGGTGTTCCTCGTGCCGTTTCGCAAAAGACGACCGGCGACCGACGGCGCCGTCGCATCTCGCGTTCGACCCGGGCCGCCGTCGTCCGGGGAGTTGTTGACAGGTCGAAAGCCGCCAATCTAAATTCCGGCGGCGCGACGCGCGCACCGGAGGGATGGCCGAGAGGTCGAAGGCGGCGGTTTGCTAAACCGTTGTACGGTGACAAGCCGTACCGGGGGTTCGAATCCCCCTCCCTCCGCCAGTATATAGCTTTAAGTAATTGAGTTATTTGAGTTATATAGAAAGTCGTGTCGAGACGGTCCACAATTCCGTCCTCATTTCCGCTGACGGTTGACGCGGTTACGCTGGCATGGTTTTCGCCACGGACAGCCCACCCGGCGGTCCAGGCTGCGCACGGAAACTTCGAGGCCGGAGGCCACATCAGAGAGGGAAGTTGCCAGTCTTGCAGCTACCATCGCCCGCCGGCTCTCGCTCAAGCGCCGGCGGTGGAGGTTGAGGCTCGACACGTCATCGTCGCTTCGCGCACGCGCGCGCGGCATCCGTACATACCCTAGTCTGTAAACAGGAACACTCTCCTTCCCTTCTGTAGACTCGCGCGCGCGGTCTGTGTCGTGGCCCGGCAGGGTATTCCCGGCGCCTTCGCGCGCCGCAATAGCACTGGCCATCCGTCACGAATGTTCCTATCATGTTCTCTTACCTGATATCACTTTGATCCCGCCGCCATGGTCCTGTTGCCCGATCCCGCGCCCGCGCTTGTTCCGTTGCGCGTTTTCGCCGCCCGGCATTGTCAGAAGAAATCGGCTTGAGCTGGCGAACGGCTGCGCCTAGCTGTGGTTTCCATGACCGTTGTTCAGAGCGCGGGCATTAGCCTGCTGACTGGTGGT
>JBHHZM010000091.1:0-13061 GCA_046758065.1 Alphaproteobacteria bacterium
TTTGCCGAGAATCCACGAAGACCTGATCGAGCGCGTAGCGCAGCTCCGCGTCCGCGAATCCCCCGAAATGTTGTCGAACGCTCGGGCTCAATCGATAGGTCTGCACGGTCTGCTGATTCGACACAGAGTCCGCTTCCCTGGTGTCCAGGATCTGCCTGCTGATCGAAGCGGAGGCATCGACGAACAGCCGTTCAGGCGCGACCTCCAAGGTTCCCGATCCGTTATAATTGACGTCGACGTTTACCCCCTTATCGTCGCCGCTGGTCTGATGCCTGAACGTTGGCGAGGCATCGAACGACAGGTTCAAGCGCCTGCCCGCGCCGCGGACGCTAAGGCCCGGCGTAACCTCGGTAACGATGGCGGACTTGTCATCGGCGTCGGGGTCGAGGTCGACGTTGTCCGTGAACGTTTCGTTAACCGAAAATGACCGAACGATCGTCCAGTTGCCGGCCGCGGCAGGCGCGGCGGCAATGACGAACGCTACGACGAGAACGACGCCTGACCCTCGCGTTGCCCTCACACCACCTGCCCCTGTGTTTCCCCTTGGCGATCGCCGCCCGAACGACGGCCACCGGCATCAACGCTCGTCGTTGTAATAGGTACCGAAATCTTCGGATTTGATCCGCGAGCGCGACTTATTCAATACAAGTCCGACGTTCTTGCAAGCGCTAATGAAGTTCAGCGCCGAGCGAACCTCGGCCCGGCCCGTTTTTTCGGCTTCTACGACACACACGATCTGGCCGACGTGTAGAGCGAGAACGCTGGGTTCGCTGCTGACGAGCAAGGGCGCCGAATCGAAGATTATCACCCGGTCGGAATAGCGTTTGGCTATATCCTGGACGAACCGCGCCATCCGGTCGCTCGCCAGCAACTCGGTAGCGTAAGCGTGAGGATGCCCCGCCGGGATAATGCTGAGGTTCTCCTGATTCGTGCGGAGCATGATGTCGGCAACATCGCGGTCGCCACTCTCGATCAGATCGACCAATCCGGGCGGGTTGCGGTCCTGTATCCCTAGGGTCTGCAGGATCGCTGGATTGCAGATGTCGGCATCGACCAGAAGCACCGTGAGATCGCGCTCCGAGGCTATGCTCATGGCGAGGCTTACGGAGGTGAATGTCTTGCCCTCACCCGCCTTCGCGCTGGTCAACATGATGAGGTGGCCGTTGTCGATCGCATCGGGGCCGCGTCGGAAGGCCTTCAAGAGCAACGGCCGCTTGATCATCCGAAACTCTTCGCCGATCCGTGTGCGCTTGTCGTTGGGGACCACGAACCCGGCGGCGCGCAGCTTTTCGAAGTCGATGATCACGCGCTTGCTGACGCGTGCCTGCGGCGCCGGTTCCGCAGCGGCAAGCGGGGTTTTTCCGTCACCGGAGCCGGTTTCGTCCACCGAATGGGAGGACGCCGCAAGTTGTTCAGCCGCCTTCTCGACGAGCGACGCTTTGCGAGGCGCATTGAGCCGCTCGACAGCTTTTTCGATGATGTTCATTGAATTGCGTCTCTCCGCCGCACCGGCCTAACCCAGGCTTATCACGTCGAATACCTCAATCGCCAGAACGCCGGCAAAAGCGCCCGCGAGGCCAAGGCATACCAGCGCAAAACTCGAGATCTCAAGCACCCGTATTCGCCGGTCGGCGGTGGAAATGACGGCCGACACCGTGCCGATGACCGGAACGACGAAAGCCTCCATCAGGCTTGTCGCCGTCGGGAAAGAGTCGTCGACCTGGCTAAGCACGAACGAGAACGCAATTCCGGCGGCGAGACCGCCGATCATGACCACGGTGAGGAACAACAAGCGATTGGGCCCCGAAGGTTCGACCGGCACCTTGGGGGGATCGATGATGCGAAACTGCACTTGGTCGGTCTTGGTCTCGAGGTCCTGGGCCAGCTTCGCCGACTCGCGGCGTGCGAGCAGTTGCTGGTAGTTCGACTTGATGATCGAATAATCCCGGTCCAGATTGGTGAATTCGGCCTCCGCATTAAGCGCGGCGTTGGCCTTCGCCTCTTGCTCTTTGACGGCGTTCTCTTGCTGGGCGACGCGTTTCCTGAGGATTGCGATGTTCGCTTCTTCGGTGACGAGCGCCAGTTTGATTTGCTGGTAGACCGGGTTTGCGACCTGCGCCGTGTTGTTCGACGACGATCCGCCGTCCTCGCTCAAGGCCGCCGCGTGCGTATCGGCAATTTTCTTGTCGCGTTCGTCGAGTTGTTGCTGGAGCTTGTCGAGCGTGCGCCGCAGGGCGACCACGTCGGGATGATTGTCCGTGTATCGCAACTTTAGTGCGTCGATCTGCTGCTGGAGTTCGAGAATGCGAAGATCGAGATTCGTCGGCGGACCCAAACCACTGTTGGTTTCCGTCTCGAAGAACTCCGGCACCGCCTCCAACTGTTTGCGCAGCGCGTCCCGTTTGCTGATCTCCTGATCGAGCAACGCCCGCGTCTGCTTGAGCGTGTTCTTGACCTTTTCCATGGTCTCGTAGAAACCTTCACCGCCGGACAACACCGTGAGGTTTTTCTTTCGGAACTCGGTACGCCGCTGCTCAGCCTCGTTGAGCTTGCGTTCGTAAACCTTGATCTGCTCCTCGATGAAGCGGCGCGCCTGATCCATGTCCTTGCGGCTGGCGCCGAGATTGCCTTCGACGAAGATGGTTAGAACCGACTGGACCACGCTCTTGGCAAGTTCCGGATCGTCCGACGTAAAACTGACCGTGAAAAGACTGGGACCCTGGGAGACGATCTTGATGTTCTTTCTGAGCGACTTGATCAGCCTTTCCATTCCCCCGCGGTCGTCTACCGTCAGATCGAGATCGGTCATGCGCGCGACTTGCTCCAGGTTCGGCCGGCTCAGCAGCGTACGCTGCATGATATTGACCCCACGAAACACATTGGTGTCGACCGCGAGACCCTGCATGAGTGGAGCGAGCATGGTGTCGGTATCGACGTGGATGCGGGTCGACGATTCGTACTGGTCGGGCACCCGGGCCACCCAGATCCAACCGGCGACGCAGACCAGCCAGGCTACCAGAATGCCGTACCAGCGCCGCCGCCAGATACCCTGGAGGAGAACCAATAAATGTCGATAATATTCACTCATATCCCGGTTCCCGGCTGCCCCAGTGGCACCCGAACGGTGCCACAGACGCGTTTACGATGGCAAGCCGCCGCGACAAAACGACCCCCCGCCCAAATCTTGTTATGCCAACGTTAAGAATACCTTGACGACCGTTCCCGGGCACCATCCCACGTCACCCCCGGCCCTCCTCGCGCCGTAGCCGGCGGGAGCGCCGGCAGCCCCGTCCGGCCCAATCCGCGGTCACGTCAGAACCAGCTTTCCGGAATGATCAGCACGTCCCCCGGCAGGATCTGTACGTTCGCCGATATATCGCCATTCTTGACCAGATCATCGAGTCGCACTCCGAACTGCTTCTGCTGGTCATCGACCACCCGAACGATTGACGCCCGGTTGCCGGCCGCGAAGTCGGTTATACCTCCGACCGAGATCATCACATCGAGCAGGGTCATGTTTGCGCGGTAGGGAATCGCCTGTGGCGCCGCAGCCTCGCCGATCACTCTCACCTGCTGGTCGAAGGATCCGCTGAAGCCGCCGACGATTACGGTCACCATCGGATCCTGAATGTAGACGCTCAGCTTGCTCTCGATTTCGCGGGCGAGTTCGGTCGGCGTCCGTCCTGCGGCATCGAGATCCTCGATCAAGGGCACCGAAATTCGGCCGTCGGGCCGGACCGCAACGCTGGTCGAGACCTCCGGGTTTCGCCAGACGAAAATGGTCAGGCTGTCGAGAGCACCGATAATGTAATCAGGCGCCTCCGACTCGCTGACGATCGCGGCCGTAGGAAGTGGCTCATACTTTACGCAGCCCGCCGTCATGATCATGAGGGCGACAACAAATCCCGCGCCCCAAAGGCGGCGCGTTTTCGTGTTTCCAGTCATTCGGGTCCCTCGCGCGAAATTCAGCAAGACGTCACAACTGAGAGCGCTGCCAAACGGTCCACCGGACGCCATCACATATTGTGGGCGTCGCGACCCCGCCCAACCTACTTGTCCGCAGCAATCGATGTCAACGCGTTCGGTCAGCATGGAGGTCGGTTCGGGATTGCCGGACCACGCTCAAAAGAAATACTCGCGTTATGTTTCCGCAACCAAAGCTCGAGCATGAGGAGATCCCAGATCAGGCTTCCATAGAACATGGCGTCGTCGGTTCGGTGCAGCCGGTTCAGCCGGTCGATGAACCCGGGGCGGAAGATTCGACGACGTTTCAGGCTCTCCAGGTTGTCGAAACACAGATCCCGAAGCGGGCCGTAGTCCTTCAGCCAGTAACCATCCGGCAACGCAAAGCCATGCTTGGTTTTCGCCACGACCTCGCGCGGCAGAAAGTCCTTTAGCGCCCTCTTGTAGAAATAGCGCAGCCGCAGGCTTTTGGTCATCAGGGAAGGCGGGACGCGCGCCGAGAAAGCGACGACATCCTCATCGAGAAACGGGTAACGGACCTCTACGCCCGCAAGCCGGCACATCCGCGTCACTTTGCGCAAGTCGTTATCCGCCAGCGTCAGCTTCAGATCCAGATGCATCAGCCGTTGAAGCCACGAATTCGAAGCGGTTCTTTCGTATACTTCGCGCATGCCGCGTATCGGATCTCCGGGGTCGATATGATCGAGGACCTCGGGTTCGAAGGCTTCGGAGATATCCTCGTTGGCGTAGAAATGGTACGACTCGAGACGCTCCGGCAAAGGAATATTCGATCGCCGAATATAGTTTCTGATCTTGCGCAATAGCGCGAGCCTGTCCGTGCCAGGCATGTGGAACGCCAACGGCTCGATCAGCCGCTTGCGCAGCCACTGCGGCGCCCGACGGTAAAGCTCGAAAATCTGCTGCTCGACATAGCGCGAATTGCCGCCGAAGATCTCGTCACCCCCATCGCCAGCCAACATGACCGCGACCCCGTTTTGCTTGGCCAGCCGGGCGCAGTAATAGGTCGGAATGGCGGACGAATTGCCGAACGGCTCGTCGAAGTCCTCGGCCATGCGCGGCATGAGCTCGAACATATCCCGGGGCGTCACCAGATATTCGTGGTAATCCGCCCGGAAATGGCGGGCCGCGACCTTCGCATAATGACGTTCGTCGAACCCCCCGGCGTCGAAGCCGATGGTGAACGTTTTCACGGGCAAGTCGTCGAGTTCGCTGAGGAATCCCGTGACCGTGGAACTATCCAGTCCGCCGCTCAGGAACGTTCCGATCCGTGTCCGTTCCGTGCCCGAAACCGCGCGCTCGACGCCGACGCGAAGGACATGCCGCAACTCGGCGCTGAGCTCCGGGAAACCTGCGCCGTTTTCCTCTTCATACGGCATTTCCCAGTAAAATTTCAGCTCGGCGCCATGGCCGCTGCAGAATAAATACTGACCGGGAAGAAGCTTGTTCTGTTCTTCGTAGATAGTTGCGGGGCTGGGAACGCGATATAGTCTCAAATAATTGAAAATTTGCTGGAAAGAAACCGTAGACGACACACTCGGATGCGCTGCAACACTGCCGGCTCTCGTCGCGAATACCAGCAGCCCGTCCGCCGGTTGGGCGAAATACATGGTTTCAATGCCCACTCGGTCGATGGCCAGCAGCACGGCGTGTTCGTGACTGTCGAGCAGGGTGAACGCAAACCGGCCATGAAGATGATCGAACAGCCCGATCCCGAGATCCAGATACGCCTCGACGAGAGCGGCGCCATGACCCCGGCGTTGTACCGTCGCTGAAAGCTCGGGATCACTCCAATAGGGTTTGCCCACGATTGCCGCCCGGAAGCGGTCGTCGTTATAAAAATGGCCGGCAGCCAAGAGTGAACGGACGCACAGCCCCCCCGCCACGTTCGCGAACCGGTTGACGGCTTCCGACGGGTCAAGGCACGACTCCATTCTCGACAGCGCTTCATCCGGCGGCGTCCCGTGTCCGATGTCGCCGACCCAGCCGCAAATCCCTGTCATCCGCAACGCTTCCCTTTGATGCCAAAGCCCTCCGACTGCCCGCCGCGACATGCCTTCAGAACATTATTCGCGCGACGTTCGACACACAATCACCGGCGGCGCACCGAGGCGAACGGAGCCGCATCGATTTCGCTTTCCGGATAATTAGGTCATGAATCGAAGCAACGAACGTTGATGCGCGGAATTCCTCCGGAGCACGGCGCAAGACTATAGATTTCCTCTGTATCTCGGATATAACTGCTCACATGTAGCGTTAAACAATTGTAAACAATACACTATGCATTCCTTATGGCCCGGTCCGGCCGCGTCGGACGCGCCGCGCCCGGTTGAGAGGAGTATCCATTATGCGGGTGCGCAGGTACGGGTCCCTCGAGCAATTGCCCGAGTCGTACGGCGAACTGCTCGCGGACGGCGCCCGGGAAAGCTTCTACTACAGTCTGCCATGGTTTCAAAATATCGTCGCCACCGCCGCCGAGACAGGTGACGAGGTTTGCTTCTACGGAATCGAGCGGGACCGGGAACCGGCGACGCCGCTGGCTCTCCTCGTCTGTCGGGCGCCGTTGCGGCGCCGAAAGTTTGTCGATGCCCGCAGCCTCGCGGGATTTTCGACGATGTTCACGACACTTTTCGGCATCCCGTTCTCGTCCGCCGTCGACGATCGTCGGGCCGTCATTCGTGCCCTAGTCGAAGCGATTTGCAGCGAGCGTCCGCGCTGGGAGGTCATGCGGCTCGATGCCCTGGATCGGGAGTCTCCGGTATTCGATCAACTCTCCGAGGCGTTGAAACGGAGCGGCATGGTCGTGCAACATTACAAACACTTCGAGAACTGGTATGAGACAACAGACGGAAAAACATCGGAAGATTATTTCAATTTAAGACCATCGAAGCTTAGAAATACAATAGCACGCAAGCAAAAAAAATTGACAAAATCGGCGAACTGGCGTTTCGAGCTGATTACGGGAGGGGCCGAGGTCGAGAAAGGCATTGCGGCTTACGCCACGGTCTACGAGGGAAGCTGGAAGCGACCCGAGCCGCATCCACATTTCATCCCCGGACTGATCCGCGCCTGCGGCGCCGCCGGCGTCTTGCGGCTCGGGATTCTCTTCGTCGATGAGACGCCGGCCGCCGCTCAATTTTGGATCGCAAGCAACCGACGTGCGACAATCTACAAACTGGCCTACGATGAAAATTTCGCCCGCCTGTCCGTCGGATCGATCCTGACCAAGAAGATGATGGAGCATGTGATCGATGTCGATCGGGTCCGGGAGGTCGATTTTGGCCGCGGAGGCGATAGCTATAAGCAGGATTGGATGTCGTGTTGCCGCGAGCGCTGGGGCATCGTTGCGTTCAATCCCCGCACCGTCCGCGGCGCGATGCACGCCGGTTATCATCTCGGCCGATCCCGGGCGAAACACGCCCTTACCGCGTTGACCCGTCGGCGCCCCCGGAGCCGGACCGGCGACGGGACGGACTAACCCGGCTTTCCCACCAAAGTCACGGGCGGCGGCGTGGGCGCGCGACGGCGTCCTTACCGCCGGCTTCTCGCTTGTCGAACACGAATCGGCGCTGTGCTACAAACGCGGAATCCGATCCAACCCTCGGCTCCACCCCAAGGGTCAGGGCGCTACCATCGTGAGGAAACCATCGAGATGTCCGTCCGCAACGGCCGTGAATTCCTGAGCATCCCGGGC
This sequence comes from Alphaproteobacteria bacterium, assembly GCA_046758065.1. Lineage (GTDB taxonomy): Bacteria > Pseudomonadota > Alphaproteobacteria > JAAXGF01 > JAAXGF01 > JBHHZM01. The sequence goes on from JBHHZM010000091.1 coordinate 7,676, forward strand.
CCCACCACCGTCCCCGACGATGTCCTCAACGCCATGCACCGCCCGGCAATCGAGATCTATTCGGGCCCGCTGGTGGATATTACGACAAGCTGTCTCGACGACCTGCGCCGGGTGTTCGGTACCCGGGGGCGAACGTACATCTACGCCGCCAACGGCCACGGCGCCTGGGAAGCGGCGCTGGTCAACGTGCTGTCCCGGGGCGACACGGTACTTACCCTGGAAAGCGGACGTTTCGCCACCGGCTGGGGCGAAATGGCGGCGATGCTCGGCGTCGCGGTGGAAAGTCTGCCCGGCGACTGGCGGCGCGCCGTCGATCCGGCCGCGGTCGAAGCCCGTCTTCGCGACGACAAGGCGGGCAGGATCAAGGCCGTCCTGGTGGTGCAGGTCGATACCGCCTCGGGCGTGGTCAACGACATCGCCGCCATCCGCAAGGCCATGGACGCGGCCGGGCACGACGCGTTGCTGATGGTGGACGCCATCGCATCGCTGGGAACCATGCCGTTCGAAATGGACGACTGGGGCGTGGACGTGGCCGTAACCGGCTCTCAAAAAGGACTGATGACGCCGCCGGGGCTGAGCTTCGTCGCCGCCGGCGACAGGGCGAAGGCGGCCCATCGCGACGCCGACCTCCGCACCCGTTACTGGGACTGGACCGGGCGGGAGGGCGAGCTACACTATCAAAAATACTGCGGCACCCCGCCGGAGCACATGCTGTTCGGCCTCCGCAAGGCGCTCGATCTGCTGTTCGAGGAAGGCCTCGAGGCTGTCTTCCAACGCCATCGCCTGCTGGCCGAAGCCGTCCGCCGCGCCGTCGTCGCATGGAGTGAAGGCGGCGTGCTCGATCTCAACATCATCGCGCCGGCGGAACGCGCAGATTCGATCACCGCCGTGCTCATGAACGGCGGCCACGATCCAAAGCCGCTGCTGGACTACTGCGACCGGAAGTGCGGCGTGGTGGTCGGCGCCGGGATCGACGATCTCAGCGGCAGGGCGCTGCGCATCGCCCATATGGGCCACGTCAACGCGCCGATGGTCCTGGGAACCTTGGGAGCGTTGGAAATCGGCCTCGTCGCGCTCGGCATCCCCCACGGCAAGGGCGGGGTTCAGGCCGCCATCGACTGGCTCGGCGAATCGGTGCCCGCCTGAGCCTGACCTGGCCCACTCCGGTCGCACCGCCAAGCGCCTTCAATCACGACGAATGACGGCGATATTACGACCGGAATTCCAAGTCGTTTTGTATTTGAACAAAATTTTAGATGTATATACGACAATTTGTATAATTAATAAATAACATGATAATTACATGATTTTATTTACAATATTTACCATTTGTTAACTTTTGATCCCTAGAATTTCCAACGAAAACGTCCGCCGGGCCTTGAGCGTCAGATCGCGGCGCGGGCCGCCCTCCACCCTCGGGGCCTCGCGAGACGGGCGTGAATCCGCCACGGACGGAACCCATGAACGCATACGAGGCGCGGTAATGAACGACGCGGACCAGACCCGAATGCTCGTCGACATCGACCGACCGTTCGCCATCTTCGGCAGGCATTTCTTCGTCTCGCTGCATTTCGGTCGTCGCTCGCGTCCGCAGGCCCCCCGACAGAGCCAGTCGCAAGGATGGGGCAACCGTCTCGTGGTCGCGCTGCTGCCTTTGATCCTCTTCGGGTTCGGTTACGGCATGATCGAGATGTTCACCTATAGCATCGACAGGGACATCGCCTACTGCGTCCACGAAGTCGTGCGCCAGGCGGCGATCGAAACGCCCCCGAAAATCTAAGGCGGGCCGCAGCGTCGGCGCTCTTTTCGCGCGACTACGGTCAGGAAAGCCCTTCGGCCCCGAGATAGCGGGGGTTGTTCTCGCGCAGCTTCTGCAGCGTGATTTCGACGAGATGCGCCTTGACTTCGGCGAACCGCGCAGGTTGGTCGTCGAAGGCCCCGCGGCGCAGGTCGGCGGCAAGACGGCGGGTGAGCCGCTCGACCGCCGCGGCGAGCGTGGCGGAATCGGCATCCGACGGCGCCTCCTCGCCATATAGCGCGGCCAGCCGGGCGAGCTCGTGGCGCCGGGGCATCTCGCCGAACTCCGCCTCGCGCGCGGCAATTGCCATGACGTTGGCAATGATCAGGGCGTCGAGCTTGCGCTCGGCGGGCAACAGCGGCACCAGCGCATCGAGCAGGGATTCGCGGGCGATGCGGAGGAGTTCGGCGGCGTTCGGTCGATCCTGCATTACATAACCTTGTTCACGAGAGAAGTTCCGTAAGCCTCAGAATTTCCAGTTCCATCTCCGCCGGGCGCCGACCGATCGCGGCGAGTTCGAGCGACCGCTCGTCGCCGCTCAAATGCCGGTCGGCCTGCTGAATCGCGATGACCGCCCAGCGAACGTGCGCCGTCACCTCCCAGAAATGCACCTCGACCGGATCGATATCGCGGCCCGAGACACGGCGGTAGCCGGCGTAGAACGGGGTGCGCGCCGCGATTCCCCCGGCCTCGCGCTCGACCGCTCCGAAACGCCAGCATTTGGCGCAGAACCAGGCGATATCGGCCATCGGCGCGCCCCAGCCGGCGAACTCCCAGTCGAGAATGCCGCTGAGCCCGCCGGCCTCGCGCGATTCGGGATCGACCATGTAGTTGCCGGTGCGGAAATCGCGATGGCACAGCACCGGCTGGTCCGCGGGCGGCTGGTGGCGTTCGGCCCAGCGGAGTCCCCATTCGAGCACCGGATGGGGCGCCGCGTGATCGTCGAGAAAGGCCCGGTAGCCGGCGATCGCCGCGGGCGCGGCGGCCCGTTCGGGCGGCGGCAGGAATTCGAGGCCGGGCGCGCCCGGACGGATCGCGTGAATACGCGCGAGTTCCTCGCCGAGCCGCTCGGCGAGCGCATCGCGCAGGCCGTCGAAGGCGGGGTCGCGCACGATCTTCTGACCCAGCGCCACCCCGCGCAGACGGCGCATGACGAAGAAGGGCTTGCCGATGACCCGGGGGTCTTCGCAGAGCCAGAGGGGTTCGGGGACCGTTACCCCGGCCGCCCGCGCCGCGCCGAGCAGGGCGAATTCCTGCGCCCGCGAGTGGCTGTACGCGATCGGCGCGGGCCGCGAGGTGCGCAGCACCAGCGCGTGGGCGCCGGCCATCGGGCCGTCCGCAACCGCGATGTCGAGCCGCCAGTTCTCCTGGATCGCGCCGCCGCCGAGACGGTCGAGCCTGGCGATGGCGACGTCGCCGCCCGCCGCCTTCGCGAGAAAGGCGCCCAGCCGCGCCGTCGCCTCGGGATCGAGCGGCGCGTCGCCGCGTTGCCGTTCGCCGCGGCTCATCCCCAGTCCCAGAAATCGATGCCTTCGGCCATCAGGCGCCGCGCCAGTACCATCTTGTGCACCTCGGAGGCGCCGTCGACCAGCCGCGCCTGGCGGGCGTAGCGGTACATCCATTCAAGCGGGGTATCGCGAGAATAACCGCGCGCGCCGCAGAGCTGGATCGCCGTATCGACCGCCTTGTGCAGCGTATCGGCGACCTGGATCTTGGCCATCGACACCGCCTTGCGGGCGAAATCGCCCTGATCGAGCTGCCAGGCGGCACGCATGGTGAGCAAACGGCCGATCTCGATCTCCGCCGCCGCTTCGCCGAGCAGCCATTGCACCCCCTCGCGGTCGGCGAGCCTGACGCCAAAACTTTCGCGCTCGCCGACGTAGTCGAGAGCGATCTCGGTCGCGCGCTTGGCCAGCCCCAGCCAGCGCATGCAGTGGGTGAGCCGCGCGGTTCCCAAGCGGATTTGCGTGACCTTGAGGCCGTCGCCGACCTCAAGCAGGCGGTTTTCATCGGGAATCTCAAGACCGTCGAAGGCGAGCTCGCAGTGGCCGCCGTGCTCCTCGGGTCCCATGACCGGAATGCGCCGCACCAGCGCCCACCCCGGTTGTCCGGCGTCGAAGAGAAAGGCGGTAAGCCCCTTGCGCGGGTGATCGGAGGTGCGCGCGACGAGGATGAAGTGTTGCGCCGCGGCGGCGCCGGTAATGAACCACTTGCGCCCGTTCACCACCCAGACGCCGCCGCGCTTCTCGGCCGTGGTCCGCATCATTCCGGGATCGGAACCGGCGCCGGGCGCCGGCTCGGTCATGGCGAACGCCGAACGCGCCGCACCGTCGATTATCGGTTGCAGCCAGCGGTCCTTGCGCTCTTCGTCGAGGACCTTGTCGAGAAGGATCATGTTGCCGTCATCGGGAGCGGCCGCGTTAAATACCGCCGGACCGAAGATCGAACGGTTCATCTCCTCGTAGCAGGCGGCGAGGCCGACGGCGCCGAAACCGCAGCCGCCGCGCGCCTCGGGCATGGCGAGCGCCCACAGCCCCGCCGCTTTGGCCTTGGCCCGCAATTCGGCGAGCGTTTCCTCGGCGATGTTTTCGTGGGCGTCGAAGACCTCGGACCGCGATTCGAGCGGCAGCACCTCCTTGGCGACGAAGTCGCGAATGCGGCGGCGTACCTCGTCGATCTCGGGCGGCAACTTAAAGTTCATCGTTAGAAATCTCTATTTACAGTTTGCAATGCAAGGTTCATGTGAGCGTTAACCCACCGTCGACTTCGATGACGCTGCCGGTGACGTAGCGCGACGCGTCGGACGCAAGCAGCAGCAAGACGCCGTCGAGATCGGCCGCTTCGCCGAGGCGCCGCTGCGGGATGCGCTTGCGCAGCTTTTCACCCCCGGGACCATTGAGAAACGCGCGGTTCATGTCGGTCTCAATATAGCCCGGCGCGATGGCGTTGACCCGGATGCCGTCCGCGGCGAGTTCGAGCGCGAGCGCCCGGGTGAGCTGGACGACGCCGGCCTTGGAGACGGCGTAGGGCATCACCTCGCGAGCCACGCGCAGCCCCAGCACCGAAGCAATGTTGACGATCACGCCGCCGTGGCCCAGCCGCACCATGTGGCGGGCGACTTCCCGGGCGACCAGCCAGGCCCCCTTGAGATTGGTGTCGAGCACCCGGTCCCAGTCGGCCTCGGCGAGCGCGAGCGCCGGCTTCCTCGTCGCGACCCCGGCGTTGTTGACGAGGATGCCGATCGCGCCCAGTTCGGTCTCCGCCGCGGCCATCGCCGCGCTCACGCTCGCCGCGTCGGTGACGTCGCATGCGATCGCCAGCGCCCGGCCGCCGAAGGTCTCGATCTCGCGCACCAGTTCGTGCAGCCGGTCGAGCCGTCGCGCCGCCGCCGCGACCGTGGCGCCGGCGTGCGCGAGGGTGAGCGCGAAGTGGCGACCGAGACCGCTCGAAGCGCCGGTGACGATCGCCGCCTTGCCGTCGAGAGGAAGGGAGTCGCTCAAACCCATCCCCCCTTGGCGGTGCGCTTAGCGGAGCGCCTTGGCGCGCTCGCGCAGGACATATTTCTGGACCTTGCCGGTCGAGGTCTTG
>JBHHZM010000092.1:0-12299 GCA_046758065.1 Alphaproteobacteria bacterium
CCGCGGCTTCGGCGAGGTCGCCACCGCGGCAGGCGCGGCCATCTTGCCCTGAGCGCAGGGTTCGCGCGTTAGCAGGCTGCCCGCCCGCAAGCCTCAAAATTCGGGCGGTGAAACGCCGCCGGCTTCGAGCCGGGCGGCGAGGTCCGCCTTGAGGCGCGCGAGACCGGAGTCGTCGTAGGCCTCGCAGCGGGCGACCAGAACCGCCTGCGTGTTCGACGCCCTGAGCAGCCACCAGCCGTCGGCGGTCCGCACGCGCACCCCGTCGGTGTCGTTGAATTCGGCGCCGTCGGCCGCGAGCCGTTCCCTGATCGCTTCGACCACGGCGAACTTGCGGGCCTCGGGGCAGGGAAATCGCAGTTCGGGCGTGTTCACGACGGCGGGCAGGCGATCGCGCATGGCGCCCAGCGACTCGTCGGCGTTCGCCAACACCGAGAGCAGCCTGACCGCGGCATAGAGCGCATCGTCGAAACCGTAGTAACCGTCGGCGAAGAAGATGTGGCCGCTCATCTCGCCGGCGAGCGGCGCGCCGGTTTCCGCCATTTTCGCCTTGATGAGCGAATGCCCGGTGCGCCACATCAACGGCTTGCCGCCGTGGCGAGCGATCTCATCGAACAGGACCTGACTCGCCTTGACGTCGGCGACGATGGTCGCGCCGGGCAGGCGGACCAGCAGGTCGGCGGAGAGGATCGCCATGAGCTGATCGCCCCACAGGATGCGGCCGCGTTCGTCGATGACGCCGATACGGTCGCCGTCGCCGTCGAAGGCGATGCCGAGATCGCAGCGCTCGTCCCTCACGGCGGCGATCAGATCGGCGAGGTTGTCGGGCACCGTGGGATCGGGGTGATGCGCCGGAAAGCGGCCGTCGATGTCCTCGTAGAGCAGCACATGCATCCCCGGCAGGCGCGCGGTGAGACGCGTCATCGCTTCGCCGGCGGCGCCGTTGCCGGCGTCCCAGGCCACCTTGAGCGGACGCGCGCCGGCGTAATCGGCGGCGATGCGCGCCACATAGTCGTCGAGCAGCGGGTGGGCGCTCACCCCGCCCTCGCCGGCCGAATACGCGCCGGCGGCAGCGATCTGCCCGAGTTCGACGATATCCGCGCCGAAGAACGAGCGCTTCCCCAGCATCAGCTTGAAACCGTTCTGGTCGGGCGGGTTGTGCGAGCCGGTGACCATCACGCCGCCGTCGGCGTCGAGGTGGAAGACAGAGAAGTAGAGCATCGGCGTCGGTCCCAGGCCGATGCGCAGCACCTCCATGCCGCCGGCGACGAGGCCGTCGACCAGCGCCCCTTCGAGCTCGGGCGAACTGAGTCGACCGTCGTACCCGACGCAGACGCGCCGCCCGCCGCCCGCGCGCGTCACCAGGGTCGCGAAGGCCCGGCCCACGGCGCGCGCGTCGTCGGCCGACAGCGTCTCGCCGACGACCCCGCGGATATCGTACTCGCGGAGGATCGTGGGATCGAAACGGTGCCCGCCCATCGCGGTGCCCTTCACCCGGGACCGCCGCCGCCCGAAGCGGCGGCGCGACCGACGGAAACGTAAGCGAAGCCCGCAGCGGCCATGTCGCCGGGCTCATAGACATTGCGCAGGTCGATCATCAACGGCGTCTTCATCGACTGCTTGACGCGCGCCAGGTCGAGCGCGCGAAATTCGTTCCACTCGGTCAGGATGACGAGCGCCTCGGCGTCCTCGATCGCGGCGTAGGCATCGTCGCACCAGGCCACGCCGTCGAGCGCGGCGCGGGCGCGCTCCATGCCCGCCGGATCGAACACCCGGACCGTGGCGCCGGCCGCCTGCAGCGCCGGAACGATCACCAGACTCGGCGCCTCGCGCATGTCGTCGGTCTCGGGCTTAAACGTGAGGCCCAGAACGGCAATGGTCCGGCCGGCGACCGAACCGCCGCAAGCCGCGACGATCTTGTCGGCCATCTTGTGTTTGCGCCGGTCGTTGACCTCGACGACGGATTCGACAATATGCAGCGGCGAGCCGCGCTCGCGGGCGGTGCGCACCAGCGCGCGGGTGTCCTTGGGAAAGCAACTCCCGCCGAAGCCCGGTCCGGGATGCAGGAACTTGCGGCCGATGCGGCCGTCGAGGCCGATGCCGCGGGCGACGTCGTGCACGTCCGCCCCCACCGTCTCGCACAGATCCGCGATCTCGTTGATGAAGGTGATCTTGGTCGCGAGGAAACTGTTGCCGGCGTATTTGATGAGTTCGGCCGATTCGAGGCTGGTGAACAGAACCGGGGTCTCGATCAGGAACAGCGGCCGGTAGAGCGCGGCGAGCACCGCGCGGGCGCGCTCGGAATCGCAGCCGACGACGACGCGGTCGGGACGCATGAAGTCGTTGATCGCCGAGCCCTCGCGCAGAAATTCCGGGTTGGAGGCGACATCGAAGTCGGCGTCGGGCCGGGCCTCCCGGATGATGCCAGCGACTTCCCGGCCGGTGCCGACGGGCACGGTCGACTTGGTGACGACGACCGTATAGCCGTCGAGCGCGGCGGCGATTTCCCGCGCCGCCTCGCGCACGTATTGCAGATCGGCGTGGCCGTCGCCACGGCGGCTCGGCGTACCGACGGCGATGAAGGCGGCGTCGGCGCCGCGCACCGCGGCCTCGGTATCACGGCTGAAGCTCAGACGCCCCGCTTGCAGGTTGCTGGCCACAAGGCCGTCGAGTCCGGGTTCGTAAATCGGAATCTCGCCGCGCTCGAGACTCGCGATCCTGTCCGCGTCCTTGTCGACGCAGACGACGTCGACGCCGAACTCGGAAAAGCACGCCCCCGAAACCAGGCCGACGTAGCCGGCGCCGATCATTGCAATTCTCATGGACCGGATTCCTTAGGTCACAATCCTTAAGGGCTGTTCATGCGGCGCCCGAGGCGTAGCCGCGCAGAAATTCGGAGACATCCTCGCGCAGGTCGTCGCGGGCCAGGGCAAAGGCGACATTGGCCTTGAGAAAGCCGATCTTGGTGCCGCAGTCGAACCGCTCGCCGTCGAAGCGAAGGCCGTGGAACGGCGCCGCGCCAATCATCGCGGCGAGCGCGTCGGTGAGCTGGATTTCGTCGCCGGCGCCGCGCTCGTGACGGGCGAGATGGTCGAACACCTGGGGCAGCACGATATAACGCCCGATGATCGACAGCGTCGAAGGCGCCTCGGCCGGATCGGGCTTTTCGACCAGCCCCGCGACCTCGGCCAGGCGCCCGTCGTCCGACGCCACGTCGAGCACGCCGTAGCGGTTGGTCTGATCGCGCGGCACATCCATGACCGCGACGACGTTGCCGCCGGTCGCGGCGTAGACGTCCAGCAGTTGCCGGAGGCACGGCGTATCGGAAAGAATCAGATCGTCCGCGCTCAGCACGGCGAAGGGCTCGTCGCCGACGAGCTCGCGCGCGCACCACACGGCGTGACCGAGGCCGTGCGGCTGCTGCTGGCGGGTGTATGCGACCTGTCCGGGACCGGGCAGCCACGCCTCGAGCGCGGCCAGCTCATCGGTCTTGTCGCGCATGGCAAGAACGTCGTTGAGTTCGTGGGAATGGTCGAAGTGATCTTCGATGGCGGTCTTGCCGCGCCCGGTGACGAAGATGAACTGCTCGATGCCAGCGGCCCGCGCTTCCTCCACGGCATAGTGGATCAACGGCTTGTCGACCACGGTCAGCATTTCCTTGGGCATCGCCTTGGTCGCCGGCAGAAACCGCGTGCCGAGGCCGCCGACCGGAAATACCGCCTTCCTGATTCGTCGTGTCATCGCATCTCCAACAAGCCCGTTGCGCGGATGATCCCCCCGGGGAAGGACACCGCCGACGGTTGCGGATACTAGCCGAAACCCGTGCGGCTGTCCGCAAGATGCCGTGGTGCGGCGTCAGGCGCCGAGCAGGACCTCCTTGGCCAGATTGATTTTGGCGGCAAGGTAGGTGGAGCCGCCGTGGTCGGGATGGTTCGCCTGCATGAGGTGGCGATGCGCCTCTTTGATCTCCTCCGGCGTCGCGCCGGGAGCGACACCGAGGATCTCGCGCGCCTCGTCGGGCGTCATCCCCGTCTTGCCGACGCCTGCCCGACCGCGCTCGCGAGCCTCCATGCGTTCACGCCAGTCGTCGTGCCCGCTGCGGTCGAGATAGGACTCAAGCACCCGCGCGGACTGGGCATCGGCGCGCGCGCACTCGGCAAGCAGGTCGAGCAGGTCGTCGAGGGCAAGTTCACTCAACGCGCGCCCGGCGAACGGCCCCCGGAGCACCGTGCCGTCCATTTCCCCGCTATCGTGGTCGAGACGCATGCGCAGGTAGGCGGTCTCGACCGACGAACTCTGGCCCGGCGTCGGACGGCTGCGGGCGAAACCGCCGAGCAGGGAGCCGACCGTCCGCAGCCGTCGCAACAGGAAAAGCGCGGGGATGAGAAAGCCCAACAGCGCCGCGGCGCGGCCGCTGACGACGAGGTAGACGGCAAGCAGGGCCGCGAGCGTACCGCCGACCCATTTGACCGCGGTAACGAGCAACTTGGGATCGGCGCGTACGAACCAGCGGGCGAAAAGCAGGACCAGCCCGAGCAGGGCGACACCGAGCAGCATGTAAGCGACGAGCATGGCGCTGCTCTTCCCTACTTCACCTGACGGGCGATCCTGAGGACGTTGCCGCCGGCGCGCTTCCCGTAGTCTTCGAGCGCCCGCCGGCCGCCGGCCGCGTAAACCGCAACGGCGCTCAAGAGAGCACGGAGCTGATCCGCACTTCGCGCGTCGAAGCCGCAGTAGGCGCCCTGGGTGAGGCGGGCGATCTGGCGAAACGTCCGCGCGGCTACCGGCTCGTTGCCTTCGTGGAAAATGAACACCGGGACGTTGAGCAGGGACAGCTCGCCCGCAAGATGGCAAAGCTGATCGGCGTCCTCTTCCATGCAGTCGCCGACGAAGACGAGGGCGGCGACCTTTTTTCGCTTGGTTTCCGCGATGGCGTGTTCCAGCACCTTGCGGATCTGGGTATGACCGCCGAGACAGCGCACCCCGGTCATGCTGCGCACCAATGCCCGCGAATCGCTCAACCACCTGGAATGCCGGCACTCACCGAAGCCGCGGTAGTAGACGAGCTGGATTTCGAGCCCGCCGAGCGCCGCCGTCGCCTCGAACATCTCGCCCTGAATCTGGCAGGCGTGGTTCCAGGTCGGCTCGCGACTCGCGGTCGCGTCCATGGCGAAAATCAGCCTTCCGCGCCCTTCTGCCGGTCGCGGCGCCGGCGTCGCCACCACCTTGCGCAGGAACTCGTCGACCTCGTTCTGCGAGGCCGGCGAAGGCAGAGTTTCTTTGTCCTTGGCCATGATCCCTTCGGCGCCCGCGCAAGGGCGCCAGTCCATATTCGTTTCAACACCCCATGATACAAAATCCGGGGCTTCGCTTCACGTCCGCAAACGCCTCCGGGGTCGGGAAATCATCCGCGCGCACCATTCTTCGGGAGCGATTGCCATCGCGCCCGGCGGCGGGACCTCACAACAGGCCGTGCGCCTTCATCATACGGCGCACCGCCGGGCGCGCGGTCACGAGATCGACGCAGCGGGCCACGTTGGGACAGCCGGCGAGGAATCCGTCGCCTTCGGGGTGCCATGTGGTGAGCATGTAGACATAGATATCGCAGCCGCTGAATCGCCGACCCAGCATGTAGGGCCCCGGATCGAGCGCCGCATCGATCTTTTCCCAGGTGCGCGCCAGCCGCTCGCGCGCCATGGCCTCGATCGCCGGGATGCCGGCGGCGTCGGTCGAGTGCCGCTCGGGATAATAATGCATCTGGTATGCGACCTGCAGGGTATCCGCCATGTAAACCAGCCACTGCAGGTACTTTCCGCGCAGCGGATCCCCGATCGGGGGCGCAAGCCTGGCGTCCGGATGCTTGTCCGCGAGGTAGATCATGATCGCCGCCGCCTCGTAGATCGGCCCGTTTTCGTCGACCAGCGTCGGCACCCAGCCGTTGGGATTGAGTTCGAGATATTCGGGATCGCGCGGCTTGTCCTTCGAGATGTCGACCGGCACGAGCTCGTAGTCCGCGCCGATTTCCTCGAGCGCGCCCGTCGGCGCCATCGCCGCGGTTACCGGCGCGTAATACAGCCTGTACATCGGCGTCTCCTCCTGACGGCTTCGTGCCCCTCCCCTGATAGCATTTCCCGCGGCGGCGCGTAAATTGGCGACCCGGACGCGGCGTCCTTCGGACCGCCGACGGTCAGAGCCGCGCGAGGCGTTCGGTCAGCAGGCGGAAGAACCCCTCGGCGTCGATTCCCACCGCGACGTTGGCGTTCGGCGCCGTATCCCCGGTGATGACCCGCGTCTGGCCGAGTCTTTCGGGATCGGCCGTCTCGACCTCGATACTCATCGGGTGCGTCTCGAACAGTTCGGGCCGCAACAGGTAGGCGATGACGCAGGGATCGTGCAGCGTGGCGCCCGGCGCGTCGGCGCGCTCGGACGCGGGTTCGAGATGAAGCGACAGCATGGTGGCGACCGCCGTCGCCGCCGGTCGGCCGATGTCGCGGATCGCCGCGACACGCCCAGGGGTCGCGATCGCTTCGCGCGTGACATCGAGCCCGATCATGGTGAGCGCCGCCCCGGCGGAAAACACGACCGCGGCGGCATGAGGATCGACGTAGAGGTTGAACTCGGCCCACGCGGTCACGTTGCCCGGGCCGAGCGCGCCGCCCATCACGACGATCTCGCGTATCCGCGGCACGATGCGCGATTCCTTGACGATGGCCAGCGCGAGGTTGGTCAGCGGCCCGAGCGCCGCGATCGTGACGTCGCCGTCGGCCGACATCAGCCGCTCGACGAGGACGTCGACGGCGTGCCCGGGCGCGAGCGGTATGGTCGGTTCGGACAGGTCGAAGCCCGCGAGGCCGTCGGCGCCATGGACGTGCTCGGCGGTTTCGAGGGGCCTGAGAATCGGCCGCGCGCAACCGGCGTGAACCGGGACATCGCGGCGTTCGGCAAGCTCGCAAACGCGCCGCGCGTTGCGCGACGTGCAGGCCAGCGGCGCGTTGCCGGCAACCGTCGTCACCGCACACGGATCGAGCTCCGCCGCCGAAGCGAAGGCGAGCAACAGGGCGACCGCATCGTCCTGGCCGGGATCGCAATCGACAATCAGGGTTCGCGCCATCATGGTTTCGAGTAAAGCTGGAACAACCCATGCCAGTCCACTGGAAAATCGTGAAATATCGGCAGAATCAACATGAAAAAACGAAAGTGCGAACAACAATACTCGGGCGTTGCCAAGGTATGAAAAATATCCCAAACTCCGCGCGGGAATTTCCGGGGAGGGTCGTTCGCACGTCCGGGAGACGTCGGCATTCCATCGGTTCCAAACCGGCGCCGTTCTCGGCGATCCATATGAGGTGATTGGGCGGCTAAGCAGATGACCGCGGTCGGCGCTTGAACCGCCGTTCTTGCGGGGCCCTGGCGCCCGGCGGCATTGCGTCGCCGGGCGTCATCGCTTCGAGGGACGATAGAATTAGAAACATTGAAAACCAGAGAGGCGACACCATGAGCGGCAACCTCGATCTCAAGACGTTGGACAGTCTCGTCAAGTCGGGAGAGATCGACACCATCCTCGTCTGTTTCCCCGACATGCAGGGCCGGCTCATCGGCAAGCGCGTCACCGGTCACTACTTCATCGAGCACGGGGTGAAGGAGCTGCACGCCTGCGACTACCTGCTCACGGTCGACATGGATATGGAGCCGGTGCCCGGCTACAAGGCCGCGTCATGGGCGCTGGGCTACGGCGACTTCGCCATCCACGCCGACCTTTCCACCCTGCGCCGCATTCCCTGGCTCGAAGCCACCGCTCTGGTCATCGGCGATTGCGTCGATCACCACGGGGGGGACGTGGCGCACGCGCCGCGCACTGTTCTCAAGCGCCAGGTCGCCCGCGCGCGCGAGATGGGCTACGTTGCCAAGATGGCTTCGGAGCTCGAACTCTATGTCTTCAACGAACCGTACGAATCGGCGCGGGCCAAGGACTACAAAAACCTCGACACCGCCGGCTGGTACATCGAAGACTACCACATTTTCCAAACCACCAAGGAAGAGGAGCTGATCCGCGCCATCCGCAACGGCCTCGACGGCGCCGGCATCCCGGTCGAGTTCTCCAAGGGCGAGTGGGGACCAGGTCAGGAGGAGATCAACCTGCGCTACGCCGAGGCGCTCGAAATGGCCGACCGTCACGCGATCTACAAGAACGGCGCCAAGGAGATCGCACATTTACAAGGCAAATCGCTCACCTTCATGGCCAAATGGCGTTACGACCTCGCCGGCAACAGCTGCCATCTGCATTCGTCGCTGTGGGACGCCGAGACCGACGCGCCGCTGTTCGCCGACGAGGCCGACCCGATGGGCATGTCGAAGCTGTTCCGTCACTACCTCGCCGGTCAGCTCGCGCTCGCCCGCGAAATGACGTTCTTCTTCGCGCCCTACATCAACTCGTACAAGCGCTTTCAGGCGGGATCGTTCGCGCCGACCAAGGCGGTGTGGAGCCGCGACAACCGGACCGCCGGTTTCCGCGTGCTCGGGCCGGGCGCCGGTACGCGCGTCGAGTGCCGCGTTCCCGGCGGCGACGTCAATCCCTATCTCGCTTTCGCCGCGACCCTCGCCGCCGGGCTCCACGGCATCGAGAACGAGCTCGAACTCGAACCCGTCTTCGAAGGCGACGCCTATGCCGGCGAAGGCATCCGCGAAATTCCCAAGACGCTGCGCGAAGCGCTCGAACTGCTTGATAACTCGACCGTTCTGCGCAAGGCTTTGGGCGACGACGTCGTCGACCACTATGTCCACACCGGGCGCTGGGAACAGGCGGAATACGACCGCCGCGTGACCGACTGGGAAGTGGTGCGCAACTTCGAGCGCGCCTGATCGCGGTTCCGGCCGGCGACGGACCGCCGCGCCCCGGGATGTCGCCGTTGCGTGACCGCGACAATCCGAACAAGGGAGGAGTCATGTCGGAAAAACTCGCGACGATTTCGCCGATCGACGGCAGCGTCTATGTCGAACGCCGGCTCGCCAGCGACGGCGAGATCGACGCCGCGCTCGACCGCGCGCGGGCCGCACAGCGGGAATGGAAGGCGACGCCGCTGGCCGAGCGTGCGGCGATGCTCACGCGCGCCGTCGATGCCTTTGTCGCCAGAAAGCCCGAGATCGCCGAGGAGATCACCCGGCAGATGGGCCGCCCCATCGCCCACTCGCCTTTCGAGGTGAACGGCTTCGAGGAGCGCGCGCGCTACATGATCGCCGCGGCCGACGAGGCCCTTGCCGACGACGACGTCGGTCCGAAACAAGGCTTTCACCGCTTCATCCGCCACGAACCCTTGGGCGTCGTTCTGGTGGTGGCGCCGTGGAACTATCCCTATCTCACGGCGGTCAACTCGGTGGTGCCGGCGCTGATGGCGGGCAACGCCGTGGTGCTCAAGCATTCGGCGCAGACGCCGCTGTGCGCCGAGCGTTTCGCCGAGGCGTTCACCGCCGGCGGACTGCCCGATGGTGTGTTCCAGCACCTGCATTTGAGCCACGCCGGGGTCGAGCGCGCGGTGCGCGACCCGCGCATCGCCTTCGTCGCCTTCACCGGCTCGGTCGCCGGCGGCCACGCGGTACAGCGCGCGGCGAGCGAGCGCTTCATCGCCACCGGACTGGAGCTCGGCGGCAAGGATCCGGCCTACGTCCGCGCCGACGCCGATCTCGACCACGCGGTCGAGACCCTCGCCGACGGCGTTTTCTTCAACGCCGGTCAGTCGTGCTGCGGAATCGAACGCATCTACGCCCACGCCGATGTCTACGACCGGTTCGTCGAAGGCGTCGTCGCCGTCGCCGAGGGCTATCAGCTGGGCAACCCGCTTGAAGCGGACACCACGCTCGGGCCGATGGTGCGAACGAGCGCCGCCGAGGCGGTGCGTCGGCAAATCGACGCGGCCGTGGCCAAGGGCGCCCGCGCGCTCGTCGATGAAACCCGGTTCCCGGCCGCGAAAGCGGGAACCCCTTACCTTGCGCCGCAGGTCCTCGTCGGCGTCGATCACTCGATGGCGTTGATGACCGAGGAGACCTTCGGCCCCGCCGTCGGCATCATGAAGGTGAACTCCGACGACGAAGCGGTCGCGCTGATGAACGACAGCGCCTACGGCCTGACCGCCGCGATCTGCACCAGAGACGAAGACGCCGCCATCGCCATCGGCGACCGCATCGACACCGGGACTTGGTTCATGAACCGCTGCGACTACCTCGACCCGGCGCTCGCCTGGGTCGGCGTCAAGGATTCGGGGCGCGGCTGCACCTTGTCGAAACTCGGCTACGAGTTCGTGACGCGGCCCAAGTCGTTTCACCTGCGCATCGCCGTTTGAGGATTTCACGCATCATGGCCATCGACCCCAAGACTCTTCGCGGCAACTGGAACTACCCCACCGCCGTCCGTTTCGGTCCCGGGCGCATCGCCGAGCTCGCCGACGCCTGCCGTGCGCTCGGCATGAAGCGGCCGCTGCTGGTCACCGATCCCGGACTCAAGGACCTGCCGATGGTTCGCGAAGCGGCCGCCGCCAACGCCGAGGCCGGTCTTCCGACCGAGATTTTCTCCGATATCAAGTCCAATCCGGTGGGCAGGAACGTCGATGACGGCGTCGCCGCCTATCGCGAAGCCGGATGCGACGGCGTCATCGCGTTCGGCGGCGGCAGCGGACTCGACGCCGCCAAGGCGATCGCGCTGATGGTCGGTCAAAAACGGCCGATCTGGGACTTCGAGGATCGCGAGGACTGGTACACCCGGGTCGACGTCGCCGGCATGGCGCCCGTGGTCGCGGTGCCGACCACCGCCGGCACGGGCTCCGAAGTGGGGCGCGCTTCGGTCATTACCGACGAGACGACCCATACCAAGAAGATCATCTTCCACCCCAATATGCTGCCCGGGATCGTCATCGCCGACCCCGAATTGACGCTCGGCCTGCCGAAGCACATTACCGCCTGGACCGGCATGGACGCGCTCGCCCACAACCTCGAAGCCTACTGCGCGCCGGGCTTCCACCCGATGGCCGACGGCATCGCGCTCGAAGGCATGCGGCTGATTCGGGAGTGGCTGCCGCTCGCCGTCGAGGACGGCGCGAATCTCGCCGCCCGCGCCCACATGCTGGCGGCGGCGACCATGGGTTCGACCGCGTTCCAGAAGGGCCTCGGCGCGATCCACGCCCTGAGCCATCCGGTCGGGGCGGTGCACGACACCCACCACGGCCTGACCAACGCCGTGTTCATGCCTTATGTCCTCGCTTTCAACCGCCCGGCGATCGAGCAGCGCTTGACCGCGCTCGCCCGCTATCTCGATCTGGCCGATCCTTCGTTCGAGGCGGTCCAGCGCTGGGTGCTCGATCTGCGCAAACGGCTCGGCATCGCCCATACCCTGGCCGAACTCGGAGTCCGGGAAGAGCACGTCGAGCGGCTTACCCCGATGGCCGCGGCCGATCCTTCCTGCGGCGGCAACCCGATTCCCGTCGGCGAGCCCGAGTTGCGGGGGATGTTCCTCGCCGCAATCCGCGGCGAGTTGCAGTAGAGAGCCCTTCAAGCGCCGTCGTCGTCGAGCGAGAGCAGCGAGGCGTTGCCGCCGGCGGCGGTGGTGTTGACGGTGTAGCTGCGCTCGGTCGCGAAGCGATAGAGATAGCGCGGCCCCCCCGCCTTGGGGCCGGTGCCCGATAGCCCTTCCCCGCCGAACGGCTGGACGCCGACCACCGCGCCGATCATGTTGCGGTTGACGTAGGCGTTGCCGGCGCGCACCCGTCCCGCGACATACCGCGCCATTTCGTCGATCCGGCTGTGGATGCCCAGGGTAAGGCCGTAGCCGGTGGCGTTGATCGCCTCGATCACCGCATCGAGGCGGTCGGCCCTGAAGCGTACGAGGTGCAGGATCGGCCCGAAGACCTCGCGCTCGAGACGCGAGAGGCTGTCGATCTCGAACGCCGCGGGCGCGACGAAAACGCCGTGCGAACAGTCGGCGGGCAGCGTCACCCGGTGGATGAGGCGAAAGTCGCGCGCCATGCGTTTGGCATGCGCTTCGAGCGCCGCCTTGGCGTCCGCGTCGATCACCGGGCCGATGTCGGTTTCGAGCAGTCCCGGGTCGCCGACTTTTAGCTCGGCCATGGCGCCGGCAAGCATTTCGATCATTCGTGCGGCGATTTCTTCCTGAACGAACATCACGCGCAGCGCCGAACAGCGCTGTCCGGCGCTGCCGAAGGCCGAGGTCAGCGCATCGACGATCACCTGTTCGGGCAGCGCAGTCGAATCGACGATCATGGCGTTCTGCCCGCCGGTCTCGGCGATCAGCGGCACGA
>JBHHZM010000093.1:0-12175 GCA_046758065.1 Alphaproteobacteria bacterium
CGATCCGCTGCTCGTAGATGACCTTGCGCTGGTCGTTCATCACGTCGTCGAACTTCAGGAGGTTCTTGCGGATCTCGAAATTGCGCGCTTCGACCTTCTGCTGCGCTTTTTCGATCGCCTTGTTGATCCAGGGATGGACGATCGCCTCGCCCTCCTGCAGGCCGAGCTTGCGGAGCATGCCATCCATGCGCTCCGAGCCGAAGATGCGCATCAGGTCGTCTTCGAGAGAGAGGAAGAACTTCGACGAGCCGGGGTCGCCCTGGCGGCCCGACCGGCCGCGGAGCTGATTGTCGATGCGCCGGCTCTCGTGGCGCTCGGTGGCGACGACGTAGAGGCCGCCGGCGGCGATCACCTTTTCCTTGTCGGCCTCGATTTCGGTGGCGATGGCGGCGCTGCGGCGGGCGCGTTCGTCCTCGTCCTCGATCCCGTCGAGCTCCCGCTTGATGCGCATGTCGAGGTTGCCGCCGAGCTGGACGTCGGTGCCGCGTCCCGCCATGTTGGTGGCGATGGTGATGGTGCCCGAGCAACCGGCCTGGGCGACGATGTAGGCCTCCTGCTCGTGGTGCCGGGCGTTGAGCACGTTGTGCGGGATCTTGCGCTTCTTGAGCAGCGCCGAGAGCGCTTCCGACTTCTCGATGCTCACCGTGCCCACGAGCATCGGCTGGCCGCGGCGGTGGCAGTCCTCGATGAGTTCGACCACGGCGTCGAACTTTTCCTTTGCCGTGCGGTAGACCTCGTCGTCGAGGTCGGCCCGGATACAGGGCAAATGGGTCGGGATCTCGACCACCTCGAGCTTGTAGATGTCGGCGAATTCGCCCGCCTCGGTCATCGCCGTGCCGGTCATGCCGGCGAGCTTGGGATAGAGGCGGAAATAGTTCTGGAAGGTGATCGAGGCCAGCGTCTGGTTCTCGTTCTGGATGGCGACGCTTTCCTTGGCCTCGAGCGCCTGATGCAGGCCGTCGGAGTAGCGCCGTCCTTCCATCATGCGCCCGGTGAACTCGTCGATGATGACGACCTTGTCGTCCTTCACGATGTAATCGGTGTCGCGGTCGAACAGCTTGTGGGCGCGCAGCGCCTGATTGGCGTGGTGCACGATGGCGACATTCTGGATGTCGTAGAGATTGTCGCTGGTGAGCAGGCCGGTTTTGCGCAGCAGCTCTTCGATCTTCTCAGCGCCGTTGTCGGTGAAAGTCACCGTGCGCGCCTTCTCGTCCTTCTCGTAGTCGGTTTCGTCGAGCTCGGGGATCAGCTTGTCGACGCGGCGATAGAGCTCGGAGTTCTCTTCCGTCGGCCCCGAAATGATGAGCGGGGTTCGCGCCTCGTCGATCAGGATCGAGTCGACCTCGTCGACGATAGCGTAGTTGAACGGCCGCTGCACCATGGCCTCGAGCGCGAACTTCATGTTGTCGCGCAGGTAGTCGAAGCCGAACTCGTTGTTGGTGCCGTAGGTCACGTCGGCGGCGTATTGGGCGCGGCGCGCATCGTCGCCGAGCCCGTGAACGATGCAGCCCACGTTCAGGCCCAGGAACCGGTATATCTGGCCCATCCATTCGGCGTCGCGGCGGGCGAGATAGTCGTTGACCGTGACCACGTGCACGCCCTTGCCGGCAAGCGCGTTGAGGTAGACCGCGAGCGTCGCCACCAGGGTCTTGCCCTCGCCGGTCTTCATCTCGGCGATCATCCCCCGGTGGAGCACGATGCCGCCCTCGAGCTGAACGTCGAAATGGCGCTGACCGAGGGTGCGCTTCGCCGCCTCGCGCACCGTGGCGAAGGCCTCGACGAGAAGGTCGTCGAGGGCCTCGCCGGCGGCGAGGCGTTCGCGGAAGGCCGGCGTGCGGGCGGCGAGCGCGTCGTCCGACAGCGCCTCGAGCTCGGGCTCGAGTGCGTTGATCGCCTGGATCGTTTTGGTGAATGTCTTGAGTAAGCGGTCGTTGGCGGTGCCGAACAGCCGCTGCGCGAGGGCGCCCAGCATGAGCTTCGGGTAACCTTTCGGACAAATCATACATCTCGGAACCGCGCGGCGGCGCCGACAGGGGAGAGATAAGCAAGCCGGAGGGCGCTGTCAACGATCCCCCCGGCGGGGCGCTGAGGCCGATCGCGCTTGTCTCGCCGGCGGCGATGTGCATCATCCGGGGCAGCGTCCGCAGCGAATCGAGGTGGCGATCCATGAACCGAGCTTCGGCGCCCGAGCGGCGCGGGAATCCTTAAGGCGATGCCGCCGCTCTCGCCGCTCGCGCCCGCCGGGTTTCCCGCCATGCCGGCGATCGCCGGCGTGCGCTTCGCGACCGCCGCCTGCGGCATCAGGCCGGGCGCCGGGAGCGACCTGCTGCTGGTCGACCTCACCCCCGGCAGCACGGCCGCCGGGGCGCTGACGCGGTCGCGCACCGCCGGCGCGCCGGTGCTGTGGTGTCGCGAGGCGCTCGCCGGCGGGCGGGCGCGCGGTCTGGTCGTCAATTCGGGCAACGCCAACGCCTTTACCGGGCCTGCCGGGATCGTCGCGGTCGAGGAGACGGCGGCGGCGGCCGCGAAGCTCATCGACTGCGCGGCGGACGAGATCTTCGTCGCCTCAACCGGCGTGATCGGCGAGCCACTGCCGACCGAAAAGATCGTCGCCGCGCTGCCCGGTCTGCACGCCGCGCTCGCCGCCGGCGACTGGGAGGACGCGGCGCGCGCCATCATGACCACCGACACCTATCCGAAAGGGGCCGCCGCGGCGGCCGAGATCGACGGCGCGTCCGCGGCCATCGCCGGCATCGCCAAGGGTTCGGGCATGATCGCGCCCGACATGGCGACCATGCTCGCCTTCCTGTTCACCGACGCCCGGCTGCCCGCCGGTCTGCTGCGCGAGATGCTGGGCGAGGCGGTCGAGCGATCGTTCAACGCGATCACCGTCGACGGCGACACCTCGACCAGCGATACGGTGCTGCTGTTCGCCACCGGCGCGGGCGCGGCGACGCCCGAAGACGGCCGGCTCGACGGCTTCCGCGCGGCGCTCGACGGGGTCTGTCGCGACCTCGCCCGACAGGTGGTGCGCGACGGCGAGGGGGCGCAGAAGTTCGTCACCGTCACCGTCACGGGCGCCGCGTCGGACGGCGCGGCGCGGCGCATCGGGCTCTCGATCGCCAACTCGCCGCTAGTCAAGACCGCGATCGCCGGCGCCGACGCCAACTGGGGACGCATCGTCATGGCGGTCGGCAAGGCGGGCGAGGCGATCGCCGCCGAGCGCCTCGTCATCCGCGTCGGCGGCCACGTCATCACCGAAGCCGGCGGCCGCGCCGACGGTTACGACGAGGCGCCGGTCGCGGCCCACATGCAGGGCCGCGAGATCGATCTCGCGGTCGACGTCGGCGTCGGTTCGGGCCGGGCCACGGTATGGACCTGCGACCTGACCCACGGCTACATCGACATCAACGCCGACTACCGAAGCTGAGCGGCGATGGAGATCGTGCTGGTTTCGGCGGTGGCGCTGATCGACGGCGACGGTCGCGTGCTGCTCGCGCGCCGCCCCGCGGGCAAGCCGATGGCCGGCCTGTGGGAGTTTCCCGGCGGCAAGGTCGAGCCCGGCGAAACCCCCGAGGCGGCGCTGGTCCGTGAGCTCGCCGAGGAACTCGGCATCGACGTCGCCGCGAGCTGCCTCGCGCCGTTCACCTTCGCCTCGCATGACTACGCCGACTTCCACCTGCTGATGCCGCTCTACGTCTGCCGGGTGTGGGACGGCGCGCCGCGGCCGCGCGAAGGCCAGGAAACCGCGTGGGTCCGGCCGCACCGCCTCGACGATTACCCGATGCCGCCCGCCGACGCGCCGCTGGTGGCGATGCTTCGCGACCTGCTGTAGGGAACGATCCTGATGGCAAGGGGTTCGGGGTCGTTCCCTCCGACGTCTCGAGCGAACCGTCGTCCGGGGCGGCGGCGACCGGGTTGGCGGGTTATTGCGGGTCGATCCCCATGGCGCGCGTCAGCAGCGACAAAATCTCCCGCCCGCGCCCGAGGACCAGCGCGAGGATAACGGCGACCAGGACGTACATCGCATAGGCATTGACGTGACCGCTGTGCATCCGTCGCAGCGCGCCGGCCATGCGCTGCATTGCGACGGTCGTCGGATGCACCACGAAGCGGTCGACGATGTGGACGTTGATGGCCTTGCGGCGGATCGCCGTCCGGAAGTGCCCCGCCACGGCCTCGGTCGAGTCTTCCACCGTCTGCGGCCGCAAAAGCGCATGAAAAACGACCCTGACGGGGTTCGAGAATCCGGTCGCGGTGTAGGTATATTCGGGTCGCAGGCGGCGCAGGCCCCCGTCCCAGGCGGCTTGGTGGGCGACGCTTCGGCGTCGAGTGAAGGTCCGGAACACGACGTAGACCACCAGCATCAGCACGGCGAGCGCCGCCGTCATGTACGAGGTCGACATCGCGAATACCACCGGGTTGCGCTCGCGGCCGCGGTGCAGGACGACCAGACCGCGGCCCGGCAGGAGGTCTTTGCCGACCTCGGCGCCGAGGTCGTGGAATTCCGCCCGGAACGCGGCGGGCAGCGCCGCCCCGGCGGTCTCGTCGGGAACGAAAAACGGCGGCACCAGGGCGTCGGTGGCGCTCCCCCCGACCAGCGGCGCGGCGGTTCGGTCGAACGCCGGAATGGCATAGGTCGGCAACACCCCGAGGAGAATGCAGCAGGCGGCGAGAAACGCCATCGGGCCGCGTGTCCCCAACGGCGCCTCGCGGGCGCCGCGCGCGGCGCTCGACCGCGCGACGCCGAGAAATCCCATCGCGAAGGCCTTGACGAAACAGGTGACGGCAAGGCCGGCGGTGAGCGCGAGCGCGGCGCCGGACAAGGCGAAAATGATCTTGCCGGCGCTCGAGGCCAGCTCGGCGGAGCGCAATACGGTCTGGAGCGTGAGCCATTCGCTGACGAAGCCGTTCAAGGGCGGCAGCGCCGAAATCGACCAGGCCCCGATCAGAAAAAATGCGGCCGTCCACGGCATGACGCGCATCAACCCGCCGAGCCGGTCGAGATCGCGGCTGCCGGTGGCCTGCTCGACCGCGCCGGTCCCGATGAACAGCAGCGTCTTGTAGAACGAGTGGTTGACCGTGTGATACAGCGCCGCGATCACGGCGATCCCGGCAATCTCGGTGAGTCCCGCGGATTTGAAAACCAGCGCCGCCCCCAGCGAGGCGACCACGAGGCCCATGTTTTCGATCGTGCTGTGCGCGAGCAGGCGTTTCAAGTCGGTGGCGATGGTGGCGTAAAGGATGCCGATCAGCGCGGTCGCGCTGCCGATCACGAGCACGAGCAGGCCGCGGCCGGCGAAAGCGACGGGCAGCAGGTCGATGTTGCCGCGCAGGATTCCGTAGATGCCCAGGTTGACCATGACGCCTGACAGCAACGCGGACACGTTGGTGGGCGCGACCGGGTGGGCGCGCGGTAGCCAGCTGTTGAACGGTATCAGCCCGGCCTTGACGCCGAAGCCGAAGAAGAAAAGCACGAAAACCGCGAACCCGACGGGCTCGGACAAGCCGGGCGCCGCGGCCCTGATGCTCTCGAAGTCGATCCCACCGGAGCTGCCCACGAGAATCGCGAATCCCACCACCACCGCGATCGCGCCGGCCTCGCTCATCGCAATCATCATCAGCCCGGCGCCCGCGCTTTCCTCGTCCTTGTGCAGATAGTTGACCAGGAGATAGCCCAGCACGGACGCGATCTCCCAGCTCCACAGGAACGAAAGCGCGTCGCCCGCGACGAACACCAGCACGAGCGACGCGAAAAAGCCGTAATAGAGCCGGGAAAAATATCCCAGGCGGTACTCGCCGACGTACTTCGCGAGATACCTTCCGGAGAACACGGAGACCGGAAGGAACACGAGGCCAAGGACCAGGACGAAGAGCGCCGCAAGGCGATCAATGGTGATGGTCAGGGTCCCGAGCGAGAACAGCGGCCACAGCGAAAACGTGAGCGGGCGCCCCCAAAGCAGCGCGCCGCCGCTGGCGGCGACGAGGACAAGCGCGGCCAACGACCCGATCCAGGCGAGTCCCGCGGGCTGCCGCCGTTCGGGCAAGAACAGGGAGATCACGGCGCCCGCGCCGCAAAGCCCGAGAAACAGTCCGAAGAAGGTCGTCGGTTCGATCATTTTCCGTCACCCGCTTCGGCCGGAGCCGACGATAGCGACGCCGGCGGCTTGCGCTCGACGGCGACGAGAAGGCCGTGGAGGATGGCGAGCGGCGGCGGCGGGCAGCCCGGCACGACGACGTCGACCGGAACGAATTCCCCGACCCCGCCGGCCGCGGCGAAGCTCGGACCGAAGACGCCGCCCGAGAGGGCGCAGGCGCCGATCGCGACCACCCGTTTCGGGGTCGGCATGGCTTCGTAGGTCTTGCGCAAGGGCAGCCGCATGGCGTCGGTCAGCGGGCCCGCGACCAGCAGGATGTCGGCGCTGCGCGGCGTCGCGGTCAGGAAAAAGCCGAGCCGGTGAATGTTGTAATAGGGGTTGTTCAACTGCCGCGCTTCGCTGATGCAGGCGCCGCAGGCCCCGGCGTCGACGAAGCGGATATGCAGCGAGCGGCCGAAGGCGCGCCCCAGTCGGCGTCGCGCGGCCTCGATCGGCTGCGCTTCCGCCGCCCACTCGTAACCCTCCTCCCAACGCACGACGACCGGCGCGTCCTCGCCGACGCAGCGGAAGCAATGCACGCAGCGCACACGGTTCACCGCCACGCCGTCCGCGGCCTGCTCGATCGCCTCGGTGGGGCAAAGTCGGCACAGACGGGCCGCCGACTCGCGATCCGTGAAGGATGCGCCCAAAGGCCGTCCGGGACTCACGCCCTCGGCGGGCTCGGCCGACGCCGGATAGCGCGTGCTCCTGATCCCGCTACGCAGACCCTTGGCGACCCACTTCGTCATCGCGCTACCGGTCGCACTCGGCGTTGGACAGGCCGAAACTCGCCAGGATGATGGGAAAGTCCTGGAAGGCGAAGTTCTCGGCCGCGAGGTTGAAGCCGTGCCAGTTGGTGAAGGACGGCGGCGTCAGGCGGTAGCGGACGATCGTCCCGCGCGCATCGAGGCGCAGCCAGTGGAACGCGGCGCCCAGCGGCGCTTCGACGGCGGCGAGGGCGACCCCCTCGCGAGGCTCGAACGGCGCCGAGACGGGGCCGTCGGGCAACCCGGTCGCCGCCTGGCGGATGAGGGCGGCCGACTGCTCCGCTTCCCTGAACAGGATTCGCAGCCGGGCGTAGCCATCGCCCTCCCGTTCGGTCGGCGCCTCGAAATCGAGCGCGTCATACGCCGCGTAGGGCGCGACCTTGCGCAAGTCCCACGGGATACCGCAGGCGCGGGCGATCGGTCCCACCAGCCCGTAATCGACCGCCTGCTCTTTGGTCACGATCCCGACTTCCTCGAGCCGGTCGAGGAAGCTGCTGGTGTATTCGAGCATCCGGTTCAATTCGGACATGCGCGCGGCGGTTTCCTGGGTCGCGTCGGCGATCCGGCGGCAGGTGTCGTCGGAGAGGTCGAGCGTCAGGCCGCTCGGCTTGAGGACGCCGAACAGGTAGCGGTGCCGCACCGCTGCGCCGGTCAGCCGCAACAGGTCCTCCTCGAGCAGGGCGGCCTGACTCGCGGCGACGGCGAGCGCGGTCGATTCGCAAATGCCCTTGATGGCGGCCGCATGGTGGCGGAGCCTTTCGAGTTCGGCGAGTAGGCTCCGCAGCCAGCGGGCGCGCGGCGGCGGTTCGACGCCGGCGATCGCCTCGACCGCCGCGCAGAACGCCAGACCGTGGGCGAACGCCGAGGTGCCGGAAAAACGCTCGGCCAGCAGCACGGCATCCTCCGCCGTGCGGCCCTCGGCAATCTTCTCGACGCCGCGGTATTTGTAGAAGAAGCGCGGGATCGAAGTGATGACGTCCTCGCCCACGGTTTCCAGGAGAAAACGCGCCGACTCCGCGAAATCGGAGAACACCGGCCCGACCGGCATTGCGAAAGCGCCCGGGGCTTCGACCACTGTGGGCGGCTCCCAGAGCAGGTCCTCGCGCGGCTCGAGCCGTTGTCGGGCATCGAAGCTCTTGCGCATCGGGTTGGTGCCCTCGGGCCAGTCCTCGTGAAGGACGAATTCCCCGAGTCTGGGATGGTCCCGGAAGACGAGCCCGAACAGGTCCTCGGCCTCCCTTTCGTGCCAGTCGGCGGCGTGCATCAGGTCGCTGACCGACGGCACGGTCCGGTCGTCGATGTTCTGCCCGACCCGGGCGTACACCCGGTCTCCGCGCTCGGGTCCGTAGAATACGTACGTCAGGGACCAGGACGACCCGGCGGTTTCCTCGACCACCAGCGTCGCAAAGCAATATCCGAGCTCGTTGAAGAGCCAGCGGCAAAACTCCCGGAGCGTCACGCGCGGGCAGGCGACGTCGCATCTCCGGCCGTCGTCCGAAAGCCGCGGCCGGACGCTGGCGCGCAGCGCGGCGGGCATCCGCGCTATCACGGCGCACCTCCGAGCGCAGCGGCGACGCCGGCGAGAAGCCGATGGAACCCGGTCGGCAGGTACACCCCGAGAACCAGCACCGGCACTGCGGCGAGGATCAGCGCGGCCGAACAGGTCGCCGGCGAGGTTGCCGCCGGCCGGGCATTCCCGGACAGGCCGAAGATCATGCGATTGACGTGCTGCATCATGGCGCAGAAGGCCACGACGATGAAGACGGCGAGCAAGCCGACGACCAGATACTGGGTCGCGCCAAGCCCGGCCTTGAGGATCGTGAACTCGCTCATGAACACGGCGAACGGCGGCGCGCCGGCGATGGCGAGACTGCCGAGTATGAGCGCGCCGGCGGCGGCCGGCGAAACCCGGATGAGCCCGCGAACGCCCGCGATCTCCTGGGTGCCCGTGGCCAGCGCCACCGCGCCGGCGGCGTAGAAACAGAACGACTTGGCGAGCGCGTGTGCGGCCATCTGGTAAGCGGCGCCGAAGTGCGCCTGGCTGCCGAGGCCGACGGCGACCATGATGATGCCCATGTGCTCGACGGTGGAAAAGGCGAACATTCGCTTGTAATCCCGGACATAAACCAGCAGCAGCGCGCCGGCGCCCGTCGAGATCAATCCGAAGACGACGAACCAGGTGTGCGCGTCGGTTTGCCCGGTGGCGTTCAGGACCGGGAACAGGCGCAGCACGACGTAGAGCGCGGTCGTCGTTTCGACCCCCGAAAGCAACGCGCAGATCGGGGCCGGCGCCTGACTGTGGGCGTCCGGCAGCCAAGTGTGCATGGGGGCCAGCCCGGCCTTGGTCCCGAAGCCGATGAGGACGAGCAGGAAACCCGTCCACAGGATCGCCCTTGGCGCGTGCGGTGCCGCCGTCAACAGCTCCGCCCAGGTGAACGGTCCGCCGCCGGCAAGCCGCAGACCCCAGTAGAGAAAGACGATTCCGAGCAGTGCGATCACGGCGCCGAGCGTCGTCAGAACGACGTACTTCCAGGCCGCCTCCAGCGCCTCGGGCGTGTCCTCGTAAGCGACCAGGAACGCCGAGAGCAGCGTGGTCAGCGCGACCGAGATCCATACCAGCGCGATGTTGGCGACCAGCGGCACCGCCAACATCGAAAGCAGAAACAGGTTGTAGAGCGGATAGTAGTTGCCGCGCCGGTCGCCGTTCGAGACCTGTCGGCCGCGAATATAACCCACCGAGAACAGCGCCGCCGTCAGTCCCACGAAGGCCACGAGGACGAGAACCAGCGCGGCCAGCGGATCGCAGGTGAGCCATCCCTCGAGCGCCGTTACGGTGCCTTCGCTCACCACGCGCCCGGCGACGAGGACGGCAAGGACGGCGACCCCGGCGCCGGCAATCAGGGTGACGATCGCAGCCCGCCTTTGGGCGAGAAAGAAGGAGAGGACCGCCGCGGCCGCCGGAACCAGAAGAATGCCGATCAGTTCCACCACCCGTTACCTCTCGCGTAAGGCCGTCAGGAGGCCCACCGAGGTTGCTCCGGTCCGCTCGTGGATGCGGCGCGTCAGCAGGCCGATGACCAGGGTCGTGACGGGGACGTCGAACGCCACGGTGAGCTCGGCGATGTACGGCAAGTCGGGCGCGATCGCGACGGCCGCGAGGAACGCGCCGTTTTCCATCGCCAGGAGCCCGAGGAGCTGGGACAGGGCCTCGCGGCGGACGGCGACGGTATAGGCGCCGAGAAACAGGCCCGCGAGTCCGAGCGGGACGTTGATGTCCGAGAAGGGGCTAGCTGCAAAGGCGGTCAGGGGATACGTGATCGCGTAGGCGAGCAGCGTCAGGGCGGCGGCGATCAGGAGCGAACTCGGGATGTTGAGCACTTGTGAGATTTCGCGCCGGCTGTAGAGCTCGCGCCGAACGGTCCGGCGAATCAGCCACGGCGTAACGATCGTCTTCGTCAGAATGGTGATCGCGGCGACGGCGGCGAGATGGAGCGAACCGAGCGCGATGCCGAGGATGATCGCCGACGCGGCGAGCAGCAGGGCCTGGGCGATGAACCAGCGAAGACAGGCACGCATCTGGCGTGTCGCCACGATCGCAAAGGCGGCCAGCAGGAACAGGCCACCCGCCATGGCGTTGAGATGGATCAGGTATGAGGCCATCGGACCGCTCATGGCAGACTTTCAGATCCCGGACGCGCTGGTCGCCAGCGCCACCACCGATGTTGCGAACGCGGCGCCCAGGAACTCGGTTATGCGAAACAGCCGGAGCTTGGCGAGCGACGACTCGATGACGACGAGCACGAGGAGGAAAAGAAAGATCTTCAGCAGGACGAGCGGAATCGCGACCAATACGTCCCCGACGGCCATGGTGGGTGCCAGGCCCCACGGCGTGACGAGCACGTTCAGGAAGATGCAGGAGAGCACGAACAGCTTCATCGAACCCGCCCACTTCATGAGGGCGGCGCCGCGACCCGAGTATTCGAGCGCCTTGGACTTGCTGATCATGGCGAGTTCGAAATGCCCGGAAGGGCTGTCTACCGGGAGGCGCGCGTCCTCGGCGAGGATGAGCATGAGGAAGGCCAGCATCGCGAGGATGTGTGACGGCGCGAACAAGTTGCTGAGCGGGCTGATCCAGACGGCCTGGACGATGTAGGGGATCGTCGATCCCGCGACGAAGGAGACCGTGAAGAAGACGATGATGAACACCGGCTCGGCGAGGAAGCCGACCATGCGCGTGCGGCTCGCGCCCATCGGGCCATAGGGGTTGCCCGTATCGACGGCGGCGAGCGCCACGAAGAAGCCGCCAAGCGCAAGAACGAAACCGCCGCCGAGCATGTCGCCCATGAAGGCGAAAAACAACGGGTAACGCGTGAGCACCGGGATCAGCAGGGTGACGAAGATCGGCGCTACGAAAGCGACGTACGGGGCCGTTCGGAAAATCCATGTGCTCTCGCGCGAGACCACCTCGTCCTTGTGCAGCAGCTTCCAGATGTCCCGGTACGGCTGGAAGACGCTGGGCCCGCGCTTGGACTGGACGATTTCCTTCAGGCGGTTGAGAACGCCTTCGGCCAGCGGCGCAAACGCCACGACCACGGCGACCTGGAGGAGGTTGTAGAGAATGCGCTCCGCCACGGCTCACCCCCGCTCATCGGCGGTTCGGAGGAAGCCGTCGGACCGTTCGCCGCGCCCGTCCCCTGCGCAAGGCGGGCGACGGCGTCCGGACAAACTCCCCCGCCAAAGGGAGGGATGTTCCTTGTCGCCGGAAGTCTTCCGACGAGACCGCTGGGCGGCCCTCGTTTCTGCGCCCGGCATGAACGTCACCCCTCCACGGCCTCTACCCCCGCCTCGGTCACTCGACCGGCATCGGTCGATCACAAAGCAGGAGTCATTAGCCCGGAGGGGCGGTTGCGGTGAACTCCATCACCGTGGCGTGCGAAACATAGGCGGTGTGATCCGGCAGGTCAATCGGATCGGCAAGCTCGACCGGCAACCCCCATGAGCTTGCGTCCGGGGACGCGACCGCTGGAGAAGACCTCCAAGCCCGGACTTCCTCGGCGGACGGTTCAGTGGCCCGCCGGGGCTCTCCGAAAAGGGTTACGCGCGCCTTGTCGATGCAGTAGTTTGGCGACCGGGCACCCGTAGCTCAGCTGGATAGAGCGCTGCCCTCCGAAGGCAGAGGTCACAGGTTCGAATCCTGTCGGGTGCGCCAATTATTTCGGGGGTCCGTTCCGGAGACATAGGTTACAGATTATACTGGAGACATGGGTAACA
>JBHHZM010000094.1:0-12025 GCA_046758065.1 Alphaproteobacteria bacterium
CGACCAACTGCTCGACGACCCCGACGTCGGCCGGCTGTTCCTCGGCGGGTAGCGCACCGGCCCGGTCCGGGCTCAGCCGCCCGCGGGGCAGGCGACGACGACCGTCACGTTGTCCTCGCCGCCGCCTTCGAGCGCCGCCGCGATCAGCGCATGGCAGGCGGCCTCGGCGTCGGGGGCGCGATCGCGCAGGATCGCGGCGATCGCCGAGTCCTCGACCATCCCCGTCAGTCCGTCGCTGCACAGTAGGAACGCCCCGGCGCCCGCCGCCTCGACCGGGAAGACGTCGACGGCGACGTTGTCGTCGAGACCGACGGCGCGTATCAGGCGGTGCCGGGCCGGGGTGCGGCGCGCCTCCTCGGGTGTGATCAGACCGGCGCGCAGCATTTCCAGCGCGAGGGTGTGATCTTCGGTGAGCTGACGGAACCCGGAGGCGTCGAGCCGGTAGGCGCGGCTGTCGCCGACGTGGGCGATGCAGCCGCGCCCGCCGGCCGGCTCGATCCGGAGCAGCGTGAGCGTCGTGCCCATGTTGCGCAGCGCCGGATCCTTGCCCGCCGCGCGGTGCACGGTGGCGTTGGCGCGCCGGACGGCGCGTTCAAGCGCGCCCCGGGGATCGGCGGCGAGTTGTTCGGGCGCCGCCCTGAGCGCTTCGAGCGCGGCGGCGCGCGCCATTGCGCTCGCCACGTCGCCGGCCGGGTGCCCGCCGAGGCCGTCGGCGACGAGACAGCAGCCGAGAACGTCGTCGATGGCGAAGACGTCCTCGTTGCGGGCGCGTACGGACCCCACGTCGCTGGCCCCGAAGGCGCGCCAGACCGCGCCGCCCATCACGGCACGGCCAGCGTCACCCGATCACCGATCCCGAGGCCGAGCGCGTCGGCGGCGCGTCCCCGGTTGACCGCGATCTCGGCGAGGCCGTTCGAGTTTTCGTACCAGAAGGCGGCGCCTTCGGACAGGTCGGCGAACGTGCGGGCGCGGGGCAGCCGGGCGTTGCCAACCGCAATCGTCTTCCCGGCGGGAACCGCTTTCGCCCTCATCCCCGTCATGGCGTTGCCGAAACGGTCGATGTAGACGATCCGGGCGAGGTCGTCGGGCCAGTCGGACCCGGGCCGGGATGCAGCGTCGCGGGAAACACCGGCGACGGCGTCGCCGCGAAGAAGACGCCCGGCCGCGGGCGCGAACAGGTCGCGGCCGTGAAAGCTCGCCGAGAGCCGCGCCGGCCGCGCGTCGATCTCGCGCCATTCCGCGTCGCCCGCGCGTCGGGCGACGATCTCGAACAGCCCGTTGTCGGGACCGACGTACCAGCGGCCGCCGGCGCACAGCACCACCGGACGCCGCGCCGGGCTGCCGACGTCGGGATCGACGACCCCGAGGAAGACGCATCCCTCGGGGAACTCAGGCGCAAGAGCCGCGAGCAGATAGGCCGCGAGGTCGGGACGATGGGCCGGCGCGTCGTGCATGAGATCGACGACCGGGGCGTCGGGCGCCTCACGCCACAGCGCCGCCTTGACCTGACCGACGTAAGGCCCTTCGTAGCCGAAGTCGGTGAACAGCACGACAAGCGCAGAGGTCATGACCGTGCCGGCGCGGTCATGCGCCGATCAGGTTGAGCGCGAGCTTGCGCTGGTGCGGCGCCGAGCGGTGCTCGTAGACGTAGATCGCCTGCCAGGCGCCGAGCGCGAGCCGCCCGCTCCGAACCGGGACGGCGACCTGGGTCTGGGTCAGCGCCGCGCGGATATGCGCCGGCATGTCGTCGGGGCCTTCGCTGCGGTGGCGATAGAGCGTGGAGTCTTCCGGAATCAGCCGGGCGAAGAAAGCTTCGAGATCGCGCAGCACGTTCGGATCGGCGTTCTCCTGGATGACCAGCGACGCCGAGGTATGGCGGATGAACACCGTGAGCAGGCCGTCGTCGACCGCTTGCCCGGCGAGCCAATCGGCGATCGGTCGGGTGACGTCGTAGAGGCCCTTGCCGCGGGTGGCGACGGTGATCTGGTGGCTGGCCTGCTGCATGGCGGTATTGCGAACGACGCCCGCCGACGGTACACCCTTTGGCGCCGACCGCCAACCGCGCCTACGTCACGGCTGCAAATGGCGCGCGCTCCCGGGCGTTCACAACCGCGTGGCCGCCGGTCCGCCCGACTGGAGGTCGCCACCCGGATGCGCTAGGCTCCGGCGATCCGGATCATTCGCCGAGACAGGACAGGAGGCAGGATATATGTCGCACTTTCTGCTTGCCGCCGTTTTCGTCCTTGGCCTCGCGGCGCCTGCCGCCGCCGGTTACTGGGACGATTTCGACGCCGCCGTGCAGGCCTATGCCGACGGCGACTACGACGCCGCGCGCCGCGGCTTCGAACCGCTGGCCAAACGCGGCGACCATCGCTCCCAGTACTGGCTCGGCATCATGTATTTCGAGGGCGAGGGCGTGCCCCAGGATCGGGTCCGCGCCTATATGTGGCTGAGCCTCGCCGCCGAACAGGGCAACCGGGGGGCGCGCGCCGGACGCGACGGCATCGCGCATCGCATGAGCAAGGATCAGATCGCCGCGGCCAAGGCGCTGGCCGCCGCGTGGAGTCCTGCCGACTAGCCGGGAAGCGCCGCGATGAGGATGTCACCATGACTTATGTGCTCGTCGTCATCACCGTTTTCGTCATGACGGGCTCGGTCAGCAGCGAGAGCCGTTTCCAGGAGTTCGATTCGAAAGCGGCCTGCGAGACCGCCAAGGCGGGAATCGGCGCCTGGATCGACGGCCTCGGCGGATCGCTCGGGCGGCATTTTTTCGTCGCCTGCTATCCCAAGGGTTGAGCCGTCGAATGTGATCGCGCGCCTGGTCAGCGGCGGACAGACCGGGGTCGACCGCGCCGCGCTCGACGTCGCGCTCGCGCTCGGCGTTCGCTGTGGCGGCTGGTGCCCGCGTGGCCGTCGCGCCGAGGATGGCGTCATTGCCGCGCGTTATCCGCTGCGCGAGACGTCGGCTGCGGCCTATGCACAGCGCACCGCCCGGAACGTGCGCGATTCCGACGCCACCCTGGTCCTGCTGCGGGGCCGGGCTGCGGGCGGCACGCGCGCCACACTCCGTTTCGCCGCCTGGCGGCGCCGGCCCGTGCTCGTCGTCCGGCTCGACCGCGCCGGGGGTCGGCGCGTGGATGCGCGGTCCGGCGACGTCGCCGGTTGGCTGCGCTCCCATCGCGTCCGCATCCTCAACGTCGCGGGTCCGCGCGAGAGCGAGAGCCCCGGCGTCCATGCCGACGCTGTCCGCTTCCTGCGGGATCTTCTCGCCGGCGCGGGGCGATTGACAAGCCGGACCGAACGATGACAATCCGCGGTGACCGCGCCACGGCGAAGCGGGACGGCAACATGTGCAATCGTCCAACCGGGCGCCCAACCGGGTGATCTTTCCTTGACCGATTCGTCGCACAGCAAGCGTATCGGCGTGCTGACCGGTGGCGGCGACGCTCCCGGCCTCAACGCCGTGATCCGCGGTTGCGTGCTGCGCGGCGAAACGCTTGGCCTCGAGATCGTCGGTATCCGCCGCTCCTGGCTCGGGCTCAAGGACGGCGACTTCATGACGCTCGACGGCCACAACACCCACCGCTGGCTGATCCGCGGCGGCACCGAGCTGCGCACCCGGCGCTACAACCCGTTCGACGAAGGCGAGGAGCAGATCATCCTCGACGGCTTTGCCGCGCTCGGGCTCGACGGCCTGATCGCCATCGGCGGCGACGGTACGCTGACGACGAGCCACGGTTTCCACCGGCTCGGCATGCCCATCGTCGGCGTGCCCAAGACGATCGACAACGACATCCTCGGCACCGACCAGACCTTCGGCTTCGACACCGCGGTGCAGACCGCCTGCGACGCGATCGACCGGCTTCATTCCACCGCCGCGGCGCACGGCCGCGTGCTCATCGTCGAGGTGATGGGCCGCTACGCCGGTTGGATCGCGGCCTACGCCGGGGTCGCCGGCGAGGCCGACCTGGTTCTCGTTCCCGAGCACCCGGTGACGCTCGCCGAGGTCGTCGCCTGGGCCAGGCAGCTCAAGGAGCGGGGCCACGAATACGCCATCCTCGTCGTCGCCGAAGGCGCGCTCATCCTGCGCGACGACGGTGTTCCGCTGGTGCGCGGCGAGTTCACGGCCGAGGGCTACGAAAAGCTCGGCGGCGTCTCGGTGCAGCTTTCGCGCGAGCTGATGGCCGCCGGCGTCGATTCGCGCACCACCATTCTCGGCCACATCCAGCGCGGCGGCACGCCGACCGCGTTCGACCGAATTCTTTCCCTGCGCTACGGCGCCCGCGCCGTCGAGCTCCACAACGAAGGCGTGAGCGGCGTGATGGTGAGTCTCGTCGACAACCGCATGCGCAC
Source organism: Alphaproteobacteria bacterium (assembly GCA_046758065.1). Taxonomy (GTDB): domain Bacteria; phylum Pseudomonadota; class Alphaproteobacteria; order JAAXGF01; family JAAXGF01; genus JBHHZM01. Next base: position 4,354 of record JBHHZM010000094.1, read on the forward strand.
GGTGCCGCTGGCCGAAGTCGCGGGCAAGCGGCGCAAGTTCGACGGCGCGCGATTCGATCTCTCCTGGATGCTTTTCGACCTGCCGCGGGCGGACTGAAGCCCGGTCCCGGCTTTCTCACGAGACGCGATTCGGCCGCCGATCGTGAATAGTTTTGTGGATAAAATCAGAAGTCCTTGCGATTCCAAGTTATTTTAATCCACAAGAAATTTACCATGAATGTCTATTTCGACTTGCATTTTATCAGTAAAGGAGAGACCATCCTTACAGACGTGAAAGCGTTGAAGTGAAGCTTTCCTCGTCGAGGTCGGCAGCGGCTCTTCGGAGTTGCCGGCGCTCTCAAAGGGAAATCGGAACTTCGGGAAGGTCTCGATCCGTTTACGGATTGGAATCTTCGGCGGCGGTCGGGTCGTCTTTCGGGAAGGCCGGTCGCCGGGCGGGAGGTTCGTTTTCGCCCCTCGCCGGGTTTTCCGCCGGAGCCGCGGTTCATCCTTCGGGGTTGTCGCGTGGACGGGGGAAAGGGTGACGGCTCTTCGGGGTCCTCACCGCAGCGGTCGCCGACGTCGCCTCTTCGGAAGCGCCAACGGCGGACCAAAGCGTCCGGCATCAAGGACGAAGAAGGATTTTTCGTCGAGAGCAGCGGCTTCCGCAAGGAAGTCATGCCGCCCAGCCAAGAACGGGGGCTCTGCCCGGGGTGCCTTGTTCAGCGGCAGACGCGGCGCGCCGCCTCCCCGCTTCGCGTCTAAGGAGCCTGCCCGGCTCCAGAGGCGTCAGGAGTGTCCCGCCCGGACACGTGCGTCGACCGTTTCGGTCACGCTCCTGACGCCTCATCTTATTAGCAGCAATCGATCGCCGTTGCAACAATATATTGTGGCTCCGGCGAAAAAAATTGGCGCATCTTGTCCGAGCCTCGAAGCGCAGGGTCATCCCCACGCCGCGACGCGGGAGTTTACGGCGCCTCCCCGCGTCATTAATCTCTCCCGACCCCGGTTTTGATAGAGTCCGGTTCGCAATCGGCCAAGCCCCCGAATCATGCCGAGTCATGCCGTGACCAATGCCCGTCAGAAGCCGCCGGATGAGCGCAAGCCCGCCCGCGATGCGGCCGCGCCCGCGCCGCTCGTCGCCCATGTCATCCACCGGCTCGACTTCGGCGGCATGGAGAACGGCCTCGTCAATCTGATCAACCGCACGCCCGCGCGGCGCTATCGTCACGCCGTCGTCTGCCTCACCGGATACACCGAGTTCCGGCAGCGCATCACGCGCGCCGAGGTGCCGGTCGTCGCCCTCGGCAAGCGGCACGGCAAGGACGTGGCGATCTATGCGAAACTGTGGCGGCTGCTGCGTCGCCTGCGCCCGGCGATCGTCCACACCCGCAACCTTCCCGCCGTCGATATGGCGATCCCGGCCGCGCTCGCGGGCGTGCGTTGTCGGGTCCACGGCGAACATGGCCGCGACGTGACCGAGCTCGCAGGCGGCGAGCACAGGTACCGGCGGCTGCGGCGCGCGCTCTCGCCCTTCGTCGACCGCTATATCCCGCTGTCGCGCGAACTCGAGGACTGGCTCGTCGCCAGCATCGGCGTGCCGCCGGCGAAGATCACGCGCATCTACAACGGCGTCGACGGCGCGCGCTTCCACCCCGCGCAGGGCGATCGGGAGCCGCTTCCCGCCGACGGCTTCGCGCCGCCCGGCACGGTCGTCATCGGCGCCGTGGGACGCATGGAGACGGTCAAGGACCAACCCATGCTGGCGCGCGCCTTCGTCGAACTGCTCGACCGCCTGCCCGCGGCGCGCGGCCGGCTCCGGCTCGTCATGATCGGCGACGGGACGTTACGCGCCGAGGCGATGGCGATCCTCGACGCGGCGGGCGCCGCCGATCTCGCCTGGCTTCCCGGATCGCGCAACGACGCGCCGGCGCTGTATCGCGGCTTCGACGTCTTCGCCCTGCCGTCGCGCACCGAAGGCATTTCCAACACCATCCTCGAAGCGATGGCGAGCGGCCTGCCGGTGGTGGCGACCCGGGTCGGCGGCAACCCCGAGCTGGTCGACGAGGGCGTCACCGGGGCGCTGGCGCCGCCCGGCGACCCGGCGGCGTTCGCCGGGGCCTTGCGGGCCTATGTCGCGGACCCGGCGTTGCGGCGCGCGCACGGCCGCGCCGCGCGGGCGCGGATCGAACGCGAGTTCGACCTCGACGCCATGGTGGCGCGCTACCTCGCGGTCTACGACGCCGTCTTGGCGGCGAAGGGGGTGCACGCGCCGGCCGGGGCTTCGCGCTAGACGACCGCGAACGCCCTGCCGCTTACCACTGGCCCTGGGGCATGACGACGAGCTGCGAGACGACGACGCCGGCCGGCTGGTCAAGCGCGAAAACCACGCAGCGGGCGACGTCGCCGGGCGCGAGCACCGCCGGATAGCCGTCGTAGAAAGCCGCCGCCCCGGCCTCGTCGCCGTGCAGACGGATCTCGGCAAAGTCGGTGCGCACCGTCCCCGGCATGATCTCGGTCACCCGGATGCCGCCATCGGCGTAGTCCGCACGCAGCGCCTCGCTGAAGCCGTGCACCGCGAACTTGCTGGCGTTGTAGAGCGTGCCGCCGGGATAGGGCTTGAAGCCCGAGATCGAACCCATGTTGATCACATGGCCGCGGCCGCGCGCGACCATGCCGGGGATCACCGCATGGCTGACCCGCACCATGCCGGTCACGTTGGCGTCGATGATGCCGGCCCATTCATCCATTGCGCCGAGATCGAAACGCCGCCGGCCGCCGATGTCGTGGCCGACGTTGTTGACCAGGATGTCGATCTCGCGGAAATCCTCGGGCAGGGCGTCAATGAGGCCGGCCGTCGCCTCGGCGTCGGTGACGTCGAGCCGGAGCGCGCGGCAGCCCTCTCCGAGACGGGCGACGAGCGCATCGAGCCGGTCGCGCCGGCGCGCGGCGCAGATCACGCGGCAGCCGCGCCCGGCGAGCGTTTCGGCGATCGCTTCGCCGATGCCGGCGCTGGCGCCGGTCACCAGCGCGACCGCGCCGGGGCGGAGCAAGCTGTCGTCAGCCATGGCGCCGCCTCATGCCTCGCCGGGCAGGCGTTCGTCGGCCGCGAAGGTGAGCTCGACCCGGACGCCGTCGGGATCGGTGACGAAAACCTGACGGAGGCCCGGCCCCGGCACCCGCTGGAGCCGATAGGCGAGGCCTGCCGCCTCGAGCCGGGCGACCATGTCGGCGAGTCCCCGGGCGCGGAACGCGATGTGATCGAGCGCGCCGGTCGACGCCGCGCCGCCGCCTTCGCGGACGACGAGATGGACGAGCGGCGCGGCGCCGCCGTAAAGCCACGCGCCGGGCGTCTCGAAGGGCGGCCGCTCGCCTTCGACGAGCCCGAGAAGCCCGACGTAGAAACCGCGCGAGGCGTCGAGGTCGTTGGTCGCGACGGTGAAATGGTCGAGGGTTTCGATCATCATGGCGGGCGCAACGCCTCCTGCCGTCGCTCCGAGTGCGGAATGTGCGGACGAGGCCGGATTATGCCCGCCCCCCGCGCCGGGCGCCAAGCGATCAGTTGCAGACGCTCCGCAGATCGGCCACGCCGGCTTCAAAGTAATTTATCCGGGACGGCCTCTAAACTTTTTTGTACATCCTCAATATCGCTCACTCAGTCCGGCAAACCCGCCTCTCGCAGCGCATTCAAGCTGCGCTCCGCATGGCTTGGATCATTGTAGGTCAGCGATTCCGCATACTTCGTCAGCGTGAAAGAAGGGTTGATCCTGAGGACTTCCGCGGCCTCGGAGCGCGCTTCGTCGAGGCGTCCGACCTCGGCCAGACACGATGTAAGACCGATCCGCGGGCCGATATGGTCGGGGTTGCGCGCCACCGATTCGCCGTAGATCGCGATCGCCTCGTCATGGCGCGCCATCAGCCGGTAGGCATGCGCTTGAACAGCCAGATACCAGGCCGAGTACAATGGGCTCATCCGCTTGGCTTTCTCGACCAGCAACTCGGCCTCTTCCGGCCGCCCCGACCAATTCAGCGTCATGGCCAACAGCGCCGTTACGTCGGCCCCATTCGGATCGAGGGCAACAGCCATTTCACCCTCGGCGATGGCTTCATCAAACTTCCTGTGCATAAGGTGTATTGCGCCCAACAGAGCGTGCGTCTCCGATAGATCTGCATCGAGTGTCAGCGCCTTTTGAGCCAGTTCGTTCGCGCGTTTCGCGGCCTCGCCAGGCGCATCAACCCATAGGAATCGGGCGTCGGCCCAGTGCGTCCAGCCATTCCAAACCCAGGCCGTCGCGTACCCGGGATCCAGTTCGACCGCCTTTTCGAACAGCGCGCGCGCACGCACGTTGTCTTCTCGCGTGTAGCGGCGAAAGTAGGGCAATCCTTGCGTCAAGCACTCCCAGGCACCAAGGTTCTCGGTTGAACGGCTCCACACGCGGGCTTGTTCGCCCTCCACCAGCCGCACATGCAGCGCACTGACCACGTTGGACGTGATCTCATCCTGAAGCGCGAAGAGGTCGGTCAGGTCGCGATCGAAACGCGCGCTCCAGGCATGGCCCCCGGTCGTCACGTCGATCAGCTGAGCGGTGATCCTGACCTTGTTTCCCGCCTTGCGAATGCTGCCCTCCAGGACGAAGCGGACACCCAGATCGCGCCCCACCTGCCGCAAGTCGACGGCCTTTCCCTTGTATGCGAAGCTGGAGTTGCGCGCGATGACGAATAGACCGGAGATCTTGGAGAGCGCCGTAATGATGTCTTCGCTGATCCCGTCGGCGACGAATTCCTGCTCCGGATCCGCGCTCATGTTGGTGAACGGGAGGACCGCAATGGAGGGCCGATCCGGCTCCGCGGGCGGTGCCGTGTCCGGCACGGCTTCCGCGGGGGCGGTCTCGCTCGATTGCATTCGGATGGAGTAACTGCGCACCGGCTTGGCGATGTTCTTGACCCGCTGTTCGCCGAGATCCTTGTAGCCCAGGCTGAGAATGCTTTCGATCTGATCGTACACTGTCTCGGAGATGCTGATTCCGCCCGGCTCGGCCAGCCCCTCCAGCCGCGCCGCCACGTTCACGCCGTTGCCGTAGATGTCATCTCCTTCGATGATGATCTCCCCGAGATTGATACCCATGCGGAAGAGAATTTGCTTGTCCTGTTGGACGCTGCGGTTGCGTTCGGCCAGCGCTCGCTGGACCTCCACCGCCGCCTGGACGGCTTCCGCGACGCTGTCGAACTCGATAAGGAACCCGTCGCCGGTGGTCTTGACAATGCGTCCGCGGTGTTCGCGGATCTTGGGATCTATGAGTTCGTCGCGCAGGGCTTTCAGTCGCGTCAGCGTTCCCGCCTCGTCGACTTCCATCAGCCGCGAGTAACCCACCATGTCGGCGGCCAAGACGGCCGACAGTCTGCGCTGGATGCGCACCTCGCCCATAACGCCGGTGCCCCCGGATTTATGCTTTGGCCCGATAATATGTGCCATAGTTGACTAAGTCCATCGGGTAAGGCTTGACGGCCGACAGGCAATACGGAGGTACGAAATCCCCGGGCAGAACGGCGATCCTTCGGCTGGATTTTCAGCCTGTGCCCACTTTCGATCAGGCGCACAAGCCGTTCTCGACCAAGCGGCGTCAGTCGGGCATTGTTATGAATGTTCATCCGGTCCCCCTTGGGCTCTGAAGCTGTTGACACCTCCAGTTTCCCCGGTCGGGACCGGATGGACAACTGTTGAAAGCTCACATCTAGGCTGTAAGGGCGCCGGGAATGCCGATCGGACTGGAACGCGAGATCGTCGACCGCGCCGCCTACGAGCGCGCCGTCGCCTGTTTTCGCGCCACCGGGCTCCGCCTGCCGAAACTGTCCGAGCTCGCCGATCCGGCGGCGATCCAAACCCGTTACGATGACCGCCTCGCAGCGGTCGATGCCGACGCGCCCGATCCCTTGAACCTGTTTCGCGTGCACTGGCACAACGCCGACGACCGGCGGGGCTTCGCCGCCGTGCCCGCGCATCTGGTGCTGCCCGAAGCGCTGACCGGCGTGGCTGCGCCCATCATCGTCGCGCTCGGCAACCGTTTCCCGATGATCCGCGCGCACAAGGTGCTGGCGGCCTACGGCTGTCTGATGCCACGACTGATCACGGGACGGTTCGACCCGACCCGGCACCGCGCGGTCTGGCCGTCGACCGGCAACTACTGTCGGGGCGGCGTGGCCATTTCGCGCATTCTCGGCTGCCGCGGCGTCGCCGTCCTGCCCGAAGGCATGAGCCGCGAGCGTTTCCAATGGCTCGAAGACTGGGTCGCGGAGCCCGCCGACGTCATCTCCACGCCGGGCTCGGAGAGCAACGTCAAGGAGATCTACGACGCCTGCCACGCGCTCGCCCGCGAGCCCGACAATGTCATCCTCAATCAGTTCTGCGAGTTCGGGAACTACCTGGTCCACCGCGCGGTGACCGGCCCGGCGCTGGAGCGCATCTTCGCGGCGGTCAAGGGGAAGGGCCGTCTCCGGGTCGCGGCGTTCGTCGCGGCCTCCGGCTCCGCCGGCACGCTCGCCGCCGGCGACTACCTCAAGGCGCGCCTGGGCGCGCGGATCGGGGTCGTCGAGGCGCTCGAATGTCCGACCCTGCTCTACAACGGCTATGGCGAGCACAACATCCAGGGCATCGGCGACAAGCACGTGCCCTTAATCCACAACGTCATGAACGGCGACTTCGTCGCCGCGGTGCCGGACGCGGCTCCCGATTGTCTGAACCTGCTGTTCAACACCGACGCCGGGCGCGACTACCTCACGTCACGCCAGGCAATCGCCGCTGACCTTGTCGGGGGCCTCGGCGATCTCGGGCTGTCGTCGATCGCCAATGTGCTGGCCGCGATCAAGCTCGCGAAATATCTCGACCTGGGCGCGGACGAGGCCGTCATCACGGTGGCGACCGATGGCGCCGGGATGTACGCGACCGAGATCGAGAACGCGGCCGCCAAACATTTTGCCGGCCGGTTCGACGCGCTCGCCGCGGCCGAGACCTTCGGTCGTCATCTCCGGGGCGTGGCGACCGATCATCTCGTCGAGCTCGATCGCCGCGGGCGCGAGCGGATCTTCAATCTGGGTTACTACACCTGGGTCGAGCAGCAGGGGGTCGCTCTCGCCGATTTCGACGCCCGTCGCGATCCCGGGTTCTGGGACGGGCTCACCGACTACGTCCCGATCTGGGACGGGATGATCGACGCGTTCAACCACGCCATCGGTCAAACCTGAATCCGCCGGCCCCGCATCTCGCTCCCGACCGCCGGCAACCGGGCTTAGCCCGCAATTCCGGGCTATACGACGGCGCTGAAATCGTCGAGCAGGGCGGCGATCACGCCGCTGTCGGTCTGTTCCATGATGGCGCGGGCGCGGCGGCCCGCCTCGCCGAGGTTGAGGCCGCGGATGCGCTGCTTGACCAGCGGCAGGCTGGCCGCCGACATCGACAGCTCGCGGATGCCGAGGCCGAGGAGCAGGGGTGTGTAGCGCGGCTCGCCGGCGACCTCGCCGCAGACGTTGACCGGGATCCCGCTCCGCGACGCCGCCTCGGCGGTGAACTGAATCAGCCGCAGCACCGCCGGATGCAGCGGGTTGTAGAGCGCCGCCACCTGCTCGTCGCCGCGGTCGATGGCGAGCGTGTACATGGTGAGGTCGTTGGTGCCGATCGAGAAGAAATCGCACACCCGCG
>JBHHZM010000095.1:0-11832 GCA_046758065.1 Alphaproteobacteria bacterium
TGACTCTTAATCAGCGGGTCCGGGGTTCGAGTCCCCGTGCGCCCCCCAAGAATTTCAAGAGCTTAACGAAGGCGGGCTGATTTAAAAATCTGACGGCGCGAGTTGGACAGTCAGACTTTACCGCCGGTTCGTTGTCCGCCCCGTACGCGACCAGGCGCGCGATCGCGGTGTCGCGCAGGTCCATGAACGAGGCGTCCGGCACGGTCGGCGTCGGCGAGATTACGTGGCCGGGGCCGGCCTCGCAGGCCTCCTCGTCGTTGATCAAACGGATTTTCCTGGCCATCGCCTCGGACAGCCGCCCATATTCCGGCGCCGCGTCCGGCCGCCCGAAACCATTTCCTCGGCGAGGGGACTTGCCGGGGGAATCGCGGACAAAGTCAGCGTGCGGCGCACCGTCTGGCCACCGAGGGTGACGGAGGCGTCGCCAGTCGTGCCGGCCTGACGGGCCAAGGCGCCCGTCGACTACGACAGCGCAAGCGCGCGAAGCAGGACGCGAAAAAGCCGCATCGCTACCTTGCGGCGCGACTGCTTGAAGGCCCTCCCGGCGCCCTATAGACTGCCCGGTGATGAGCGGAATCCGCTCATTTGCGGCAGTCGATCCGGCGGTCAAGAATATTACCTCGAAGGAGCGGCCTTGATGGCTTCGTGGCGAAACAGCATAGCCTTTCGATATTTTCTGGTCTCGCTTATTGCCGCCGTGGTGCCGATGATCGTCATCGGCGCCTTGTACGATCGCTATTCGAGCGGTTTAGTCGATACCTTAACGGGAGAGCGGCTGGAACGCCGGTTGACGGCGATTGCCGGGCGACTCACGGGCTTTCTCAACAGCCGCTTCTACCAGCTCGAAACCCTGTCCGGGTATCCGGCGCTGGCGTCGATGGTGTCGCCTACCGGGTTCGAATCCGTCGATGCCGGCTTGATGGCGGTTGTCCAGTTCGAAGCCGACCAGCCCGATCTGTACGGCATACTTCTTTTCTCGAACGACGGCGATCTTGTTCGCGCGATCCCCGGCCGGGCCGCCGCCGGGCCGCCCTACTGGGGCGGTGGGTCGTTTTCGCTCGATGGGCTCGACCGGATCACGGTTCCGGGGGGCGAGGTCCTCGGACCGATACCGCCGCGATCGGGCCGGCCCGCCTCGTTTCTGCTGATCCGGCCGATGTACGACAAGTTCAACCGCTCGGAGCCGACGGGCGCGATCGCGCTGCACGTGCGTCTTGCTTCGTTGACGGAACTTATGGGTGCCGAAGACGAGGTGGGCCTATTCCGGCCCCTGTTGGTGACGGCGAGCGGAGCGCTTTATTCCAGTGTCGGCATCCCCGAGCCGACGCCGCTAAAACTCATCCGGGGCGCGGAGATCCTGCCGGGCTGGTCCCCGGCCGTGGCGATCGACTGGAAGGACCTTGCCGCGCCTCTCGAGCGCGTCCGGTACGATTTGATGATCGCCATTGCCGTCGTCGTCGCGGTACAGATCTGGCTGTTTCTGGGTCTCTTGCGCAGGGTCTCCGGCCGCATCGCGATGCTGATCACGGGCGCCGACGCCGTTGCGAGCGGCGATCTCTGCTGGCGCATCGCCTGCGAGGGCGACGATGAGATCAGCACCCTGGCCCGGGCCTTTAACGGCATGGCGGAGCGCTTGCAGCAGGTGGTCCGCTCGACCGTCGAAACCGAGAAGATGGCCGTTCTCGGCCAGTTCGCGACCGGCGTCGCGCACGAAGTCCGCAATCCCTTGGCGGCGATGAAGACGAGCGTCCAGGCACTCTTGGCGCATGAGCGCGACGAACAACGCCGGGCAATCCTCGAGGGCATGGACGAGGAGGTCGACCAGCTCGACGAAACTCTCGACGACCTGTTGACATACGCCCGGCCGCGCGAACCCAAGATCGAAAGTGTCTGTGCTCACGACGTCTTCCGGCGGGTCACCGCCATGGTCGAGAAGAACGCGCTGGTCGCCGGTATCACGATCCGTTGCATTGACGAACAGTCCGTCATTGTTCGCGCCGATGCGGGCCATATCCAGCAGACCCTGATGAATCTTGTTCTCAACGCGTTGCAGGCAATGCCGCAGGGCGGCCAAATCTTATTGAAGGCGACCCACGGCAATGGCCTCGCCGCGATCGAGGTCAGCGACACGGGGGTCGGCATGGAACCGGGTGTCCTGAACAAGATCACCGACCCGTTTTTCACCACCCGGCCCGGGGGCACAGGGCTGGGGCTCGCTATCTCCCGGCAGTTGGTCGAGGCCAACCTCGGCGAACTGCGGTTCGCAAGCAAACCGGGCAAGGGAACGACGGCGACGATACGACTGCCTGCGGCGGAAGGAGGCCGGTGATGGCAATGCCGCACATTCTTATCGTGGACGATGAGAAGCGCTTGGTGAATTCCCTGATCTATGGCCTCAAGGGCCACGACATCGAGGCCGAAGGCGCCTACAGCGGCACCGAGGGGCTGGAGGCGGTGGGGCGGGTCGAACCCGACATTGTTTTCCTCGATCTGCGCCTGCCGGACATCTCGGGGCTCGACGTGCTGCGTCAGGTCAAGGCGCGCTGGGCAAGCCTTCCCGTGGTGATGATCTCGGCCCACGGCGATACCCGGGCCGCGGTCGACGCTATCAAAGCCGGTGCGGAGGACTACCTGACCAAGCCGTTCGAGCTTGACGAAATCGTCCAGATGGTTCGGCGCACCACCGATCGCGATCGCCTGGCGCGCGAAGTCATCTACCGGCGGCAAAAGAAGACCTTCGAACAAGGCGATCTGTTGGGTGACAGTCCGGCGATACGGGAGCTGCGCGAGCAGGTCGCGACGGTCGCGCAAAGCGGCGCCCGGACCGTGCTTCTGCTCGGTGAATCAGGGACCGGCAAGGCCCTCGTCGCGCGCGCCTTGCACGCCGGCAGCAATCGTGCCGAAGGGCCGTTCGTCGAGGTCAATTGCGCGGCAATGCCCGAGAACCTTCTCGAGGCGGAACTGTTCGGCGTCGAAAGGGGTGCGTATACGGGCGCGTATCAACAGCGCGCCGGACTGGCCGCGCTCGCCCATCTCGGCACACTGTTTCTGGACGAGATCGCGGAGTTGACCCTGCCGCTTCAGGCCAAGCTTTTGCACTTTCTCGAAAACCGCCGTTTCCGGCCGGTTGGGGCGAACCGCGAGCGCGTTACCGACGTACGCATCGTCGCGGCGACCAATCGGGATATCGAAAGCGAAGTGAAGCAGGGGAGGTTTCGTGCCGATTTTTATTACCGGCTCAACGTTCTAACCCTCGAGCTGCCCCGGCTTGCCGAACTCGGCAACGACGTATTGCTGCTTGCCGAGCACTTCGCGGAAACGTTGGCGGGGGTGGAAGGCTCTCGTCCTATCTGCTTCGACGATTCGGTCAAGGATCGGTTCCTCGCCTACGGCTGGCCCGGGAATGTGCGCGAGCTCAAGAATCTGGTCGAGCGTCTGACCATCCTCCATCCTGGGCAGACGATCACTCCGATTCAGCTTCCACCGGAATTCGGCGCAAAGGCACCCGATGCCACGGACATGATCGCCGACCAGCTCGCCGCCACCGAGCGCGACATCCTGCTACGCGCCCTCGTTGAGGCCGGGGGGCGCAAAGGCCGGGCCGCGGAAGCCTTGGGCATCTCCCGCCACGCGTTGAAGCGCCGACTGCAGCGCTTGCAAATTGCCTGAGCGCCTCCCGCTCATGGCGCGCGACCGGGCGAGCGATTTCCGCCCAAACGTCCTCGACACGCTCTTCCGATGCCGGCATGCTCCATACCGCAACCGACCTGGCCCAATTCTTGCGTCGATCTTGGTCACGGAACGGCAATATGATATGCGGCGCGCCCTTGGCGGTGCGCCGGGGGAAATCTTTCGGGAGGTGATGGACATGAAAATCAAAACGCTCGTGGCGGCCTGCGGGTTCGGGCTTATGGGTCTGACCGCCACCGCGGCCGGAGCCGCGGAAGGGTTGAAGCTCTATCAGGTCACCAGTGGATATCTCGAGCTCGACAAGGGATGGCTCACGGCGATGCGCGATGTCGGCAAACGCATCAGGATCCCGGTGGCCATGTATATTATCGACCATCCGCGCGGCCTCGTCGTCTATGACACCGGGATGGCGGACGATGTCTCCGAGGGCGGCTGCGAAGCCTACTGGGGCAAAGGCTTGTGCGGCGCGTTCACGCCGATCCAGAAGCGCAACGAGGTCATCGACCGTTGGCTCGAGAAATTCGGCTACAGCGTCGACCATGTGAAATACGTGATCTATTCGCACTTCCATCTGGATCACGTAGGCAACATCGAACTTTTCCCGAACGCGACGCATGTCGTTCAGAAGGCTGAACTCAAGACCGCTTGGTGGCCGGAGAAATACCAGCGCGCCGCCTTCGTTCTCAACGACTTCGACGAATCGCGCGACTTCAAGTTCATGGAGATCGTCGGCGACTTCGACCTGTTCGGCGACGGCTCGGTTGTCATACTGGATACCAAGGGCCATACCCAAGGGCACCAGTCATTGATCGTTCGGCTGCCGAAAACCGGGACGCTGCTCCTCGCCGCCGACGCGGTGTACACGCCGGAGAACGAGGCCGGTGTGATCCCCGGCATTACGTGGAACACCTACGAGTCGATGCGCTCGATCGATCGGCTCAAGCAGATCCGCGACGCCGAACAGGGCCAGCTTTGGTATAGTCATGGCCTCGACCAGTACAACGAGCACAAGCACGACGCGCCATACGAGTAGAGTCGGAATTCGGGCGTGCCCCGCCGCGCGCGATCGGGCGCGGCGGGCGCGGATTTTCGTGCGTGAGCCATGGCCGAGGCCGCGATCGAACTAAACGGCGTCAGTAAGTCGTTTGGGCGCAACAAGGTTCTGGATGGCGTTCATCTGGAGGTGCGGCGCGGCGAGATCGTCGGGCTCCTCGGACCCAATGGCAGCGGCAAGACCACGACGCTGCGCATCATCGCCGGCTACATCGCCCCCGACGGTGGCATCGCACGGGTTTGTGGCGGCGACAGCGCGGCGACCATGCCCGGAATTCGGGCGAAGATCGGCTATTTTCCCGAGCGGCCGCCGCTGTACGATCCGCTGACCGTTGTTCAGTATCTGGATTTCGTCGGCGCCGCCAAGGGTATCGCCCCAAATGGGCGTTCCGGCGCGATCGATAAGGTCGTCGACGCCTTTTGGCTTGGCGAGGTCCGCGACAAGATCGTCGGGCGGTTATCGAAGGGATATCGCCAGCGCTTGGGGCTGGCCCAAGCGATGCTGGGAGACCCCGAGGTTCTGCTTCTGGACGAACCGACGAACGGACTGGACCCGCTGCAGATTCAAGAGACCCGGGAGCTGATTCGGATCGGCGGCGCCGGGCGCGCGGTCATCTTCAGCACACACATCATGCAGGAGGTCGCGGCGCTGTGCTCGCGGGTCGTCGTCCTCAACCACGGCCAGGTGGTGACGGTTGACCGGCCGGTGCCGGATGGCGAGGGCCAGATTGTCGATCTTGATCTCGCGGGCATCCCTGCCGAGCGCGCCAAGGCCGTGTTCGCGGCCCTCCCGGACGTCGCCGCAGTCGAGTTTCGCGACCCGGCGCCCGCGGATGTGGTGAGGCTGCGCTGCACGGCCAGGGTCGGCGGCGACATTCGCGCCGCGGTGGCGCGCGCCGCCGTGGGCGCCGCGACCTTGCTGGAGATGAAGTGCCACGTGGCGAGTTTCGAGGAGCGCTTCATCGAAAGCATCTCCGAGGTGCGCCATGATCAGGACGCCGGCTGATGGGCGGTTTCGTCGCGGTTTTCCGCAAGGAGCTGCGCACCTACTTCGCGACCCCTATCGCCTATGCGCTCATGGCCGTGTTTTGGGCGATGAGCGGGTATTTTTTCAGCTTCAACGTCTTCTTCGTCAGTGTCGCCCATATGGTGACATCGTTCCACAACATGAGCCTGTTGTTGCTCCTCATCCTTCCGCTGCTGACCATGCGGCTGTTCGCCGAAGAAAATAGTGCCGGCACCATCGAACTGTTGCTTACGCTGCCGCTCAATGAGGTGCAGATCGTGCTCGGCAAGTTTGCCGCCGCCCTCGTCGTCCTGTTGTTGATGTTGCTTGGCAGCACCGTTGCCGTGGCGGTGCTTCTGCTCTACGCCCAACCCGACCTCGGGCCGATCATCGGCGGGTATGCCGGCGTCTTTTTGCTCGGCACCGCGTTCCTCGCCATCGGCATGTTCGTTTCCAGCCTGAGCAGCAACCAGATCGTGGCCGCGCTGGTAGGTTGGGCGGTGCTCGTGCTGCTATGGTTTATCGATTACGTGGCGACATTCCAGGCCGGGTACGTGCTGACCCGGACCGTGCGGCATGTGTCGTTCTCGGTCCATTACCTCGACCTCATCCGCGGCGTGATCAACACGGGAAGCCTGGCCTATTTCATCGGCCTTGTCGTCGCCATGGTGGTATGTACGATTCAGGCGCTACGGGCGCGGCGGACGTGATGCCGACACGCACGGCCTCGACCCGGCGGGCTGCCGTCTGGCTTCCGCCGCTCGCGCTTGGCGCGGTGCTCGTTGCCGCCAACATCTGGGCGGTGCAACACAACCACCGCTTCGACCTCACCAGCGGTGGCGTCTATTCGATCGGCCCCGAAACCCGCCGCGTCATCGCGTCCGTCGGCCAGCCGGTCACGATCACATTCTTCTACGACATCCGCAGCAAGGCGCTCCTCGACGCCAAGGATCTTCTCGACCAGTACGCCGACGCGTCCGAATGGGTGACCGTGCAGGCTTTCGATCCCTTGCTTCAGCCCGCGGCGGCGCGGCGTTATCAGGTCAATTTCGCCGGCACCACGGTGTTCGAATCGGGCGACCGGCGCGTCACGGTCAACGGCGGCGCCGAGACCGACTTCACCAACGGGTTGCTGCGGGTAACCCGACAGGCGGCCCAGCGGATCTGTTTTACCGACGGGCACGTCGAAAGCGATCCTTTCAGCATCAAGACCCACGATCACTTCGAGGGCAGCATGGGGCAGAAGCACCGGCACGGCACGGGTGGCCGTCGGCTCGAAGTGCACGAACGTCACGGCATGGGCATGGCGCGAGACGCGCTCGAGACTCTGGGCTACGAGGTGGCGAAGGTTCTGTTGGTCAAGGGACCGGATCAGCTCGCGGGATGCTCGGTCGTGGTCGTCGCCTCGCCGCAAAAGCCGTTCCGGGCGGTCGAAGTGGATCAGCTTCGCGCCTTTCTGGCACGCGGCGGCGCGGGCGTGTTCCTGATCGAACCCTTCGTCGATACGAACCTGGACGCGGTCATCGCCGATTTCGGAATCGACCTTGAGCGGGCCCTGGTCATCGACGACGCGCGCCATTACTGGACCGACCCGTCAACCCCGGCCGTGAGTTCCTTCGCCCGTCACAAGATTACCAGGAACTTGGCGCTGACGTTCTTCCCGGGAGCGGCGGCGCTCCGGCCGGTGCCGAGCGGCGTTCCGAACGACGTAAACGTGATTCCCCTTGTAGAAAGCAGTGACAGCGCGCGCCTTATGCCGCTCGACCCGACGCACACAACGCCGTTGCGAACGGGCCGACAAACATTGGCGGTCGTGGTCACGAAAAGGCGCCGGGCGGCGGAAACCGATACCGACGGCGAATCGCGCACGACCCGTTTGGTGGTCGTCGGGGACGGCGACTTCGCCACCAATTCGTTCTTTCATATCCTCGGCAACGGCGCTTTGTTCCTCAACATCGTCAACGTACTCGCCGAACATGACGAGCTGGTCGACATTACGCCGCGGTCCTACGAGATGCCGCGGATTCGCCTGACCAACCGACAGATGCAACTCACGTTCGCGATCAGCACCATCTTCCTGCCGAGCCTGTTGCTGTTGATCGGCGCCGTGGTTTGGTGGCGAAAACGCTGACGGCCCAATCATGCCATCGAACGCGCGCACATTCATTTGGATCATGGTTCTCGCTCTCGGCATGGCCGCCATCGGTTACCAGCTCCATGCCCCCGGCGATCAATCCACGAGCACCGATGCGGGCGGACAAGCGGAGCATGGCGCCGTCGCGCCGAAAATGCTGATTCCGTTTTCGCTGAAGAAAGCTTCCGCGATCGATATCATCGTACGAGGGAACGCGCACCGGTTCCAACGCGATGGCGAAAACCGCTGGTACCTGCCCAAGCACGTACATGCGGCGCCGAAACCAGAGGGGGCCAAAACAGGGGCCGCGCAAGTAGACGTCGCGAAGCGCGCGTATCGCGCCGACCCGGCGCGCGCATCGCGTATCTCCAAGGCATTCGAGATGTTCGGCCGCGCCCGGGTCGAGCGCGTCGTCGCTCGAGGCACGTTCGATCGAGACAAATACGGGCTCGTCCTTCCGGAAATCATCGTCAATATATTTACCGAAAATCGCGCCGCACCCGCGCTTACGCTTCTGGTCGGCGACCTGGCGCCCGATCTGCTCAGCCGCTACGTGCGCGTCGTCGAGCGTCAGACCCTCGTCACCATTCCCAACTATCACATTACCAATCTGTTCCAACTCCTGGCCAAGGCTCATTCCGAGATTCAGGCAGGTACGGAGTAAAGGCCGCCTCTGGCTTTCCGGGCGATTTCCGCGCGCCCCGTGCGGCGAGGCGAGCGGTTTCCGCTCGTCGAGCGTTTGCGGCCTTGGATGACGATCAAGCATGCGTGTTTGTGATCAAAGGATTCCGCCCGATCAATTGGTTGGCGCGGATTTCGCTTTGTCGTTCCGGTCCGGACAGGACGAATGGCGGAGAGGGGCCGTGTCACGCGGAAACGTCTCGGCGGCAATATGGTTGGCCGCGTGTTGACCAAGAGCGCAAGCGAGACCACGACCCCAAGTGACCGGTTCACGGGGGACAGGTCGGAATGTCCGTCCGCCGGCCGGCGCTGTCATGCGGCAAAACATGCTGCGAGGGCGGTGTGAGCGATTCTCGCTCAGTGCCGGGCAACGTCTAAGCGAGCTTCGCTCACGAACTGTCGCGTGGTTTGAATTCCGAAAAATTATCGCCTCATCACAGTCGATTACGCTGTTGTGCCGATATGGCACGGGTTTTGCTTGATATTAAGGAAAAGGGAGAAGTAAATGGCGGCTTCCGACGCGCACCGACGCCTCCGGTCATGGTGGCGCGGCCCCGAGAAGAAGGGGAACAGGGGCGAGGTGGTCGCGATGGGACGAACCGTCATACTTGCGGCGATTGCCGCGGCGGCGGCGTGGTGGGCGCTTGGCGGCGCGGGCGCCCTGCGAGCCGAAGAAGACGTTGGCGTCACGGTGGGCTGCATGTTCCCCATGACGGGTCGCGGCAGCCTCTACGGCAAAGACAGCGTGGCGGCAATTCGGATCGCCGTCGATGAGGTCAACGCCCGAGGAGGGGCGGCGGGCAGGTTCATCCGCGTCTTGTTCGAGGACAGCAAATCCAAGCCGGCATATGCCGTAAGGATCGCCCAGCGATACATCGCCGAGGACCATGTCGATTTTCTGTGCGGCGTGGTGAGTTCGGGTGTCGGTCTCGCGGTGAGCGCAGTCGCCCGGGAGAACCGCACAATTTTCATCGGCACCGACCATGCGTCGTCGCGGCTGACGATCGAGAACTTTCACCCTTACTACTTCCGGGTCTCGAACAACACCTACCAGTCGATGGCGGCAGGCGCCCTCTACCTCGCCGAACTTCAGGCGCAAACGCAGTGGAAAACCATCGCTTTCGTCGGTCCCGACTATGAATATGGGCACATCATGTGGGACGATCTTCGGACCCGACTCGATGCCTTGGGCGTCGAGTATTCGGTCGTCGGCGAGTTCTGGCCGAAACTCTACGAACCGGATTTCACCCCTTATATCGCCGCCGTCCTGCGCAACGCGCCGGAAATCCTGGTCGACGGCCACTGGGGCGGCGACGCCGTCGCCTTCATTCGCCAGGCGAAGGGCTACGGGCTCTTCGAGAAGGTCAAGTTCTTCAACTTCGACGCCGGCGGCAACTACGAGGTGATGGCGACATTGGGGAATGACATGCCGCTAGGGCTCGTTCTCTCGGCGCGCCACCACAACAACTGGCCCAAGACCGAGCTCAACCGCAAGTTCGTGGAAAAGTTCCGGGCCGTGACCGGCCGCTATCCCAGCTATGCCGCCGAGGGCGCCTATGCCGGCATCGTCGCCATCGCCGCTGCGGTAAACCGGGTGGGAAACGCAGAGGATACCGAGGCGCTCATTCGGGCGTTTGAATCCCTGCGTCTCAAGTTGCCCGAGGATCCCGAAGGATTCACGTCGTACATGGACCCCGACACGCACCAGATCGTGCAGGCACAGGCGATCGGCGAGGTCGTGCCCAACACCGATTTTCCCCCGGCGACCACGATGCTGGGCAACTGGCGGATTTATGAGGCCGACCTGTTGGTGCCCACGCTCGAAGAGGTGAGACAGCGAAGACTGCGCGCACGCACGGCTCCCACGAACTGAGCGTTCGCGAAACGCAGCCGGCTACGCGTTCGATACCGATACAGGCTTTCACAACTACGACAGGGAAGGAAATAATCATGACAAGGATCGTTCAACCATTGTCGCAGGCATTGTCGCGGGCGATTACGTTCGCTCGCAGCGCGTGTCTGCCGGCAATGCTTGCCGGCGTGCTTGCCTTGAGTCCGTCGGCCGGGCAGACCGAGGAAGGCGGCAAGCTCAAGATAGGCTTCGTCATGTTCCTGTCCGGCGCCGCCGCCGGGCCATTCGGGGTTCCGGCGCGGAACGCCGCCGAGATGATGATCGAGGCCCTGAACAAGGGAAAGGTGCCCGCGCCTTACAACAGCAAGGGGATCGCCGGCGCGACAATCGATCCGGTCTTCGTGGACGAGGCCAGCAAGCAGAAGGTGGCGGACTACCGCAACCTGGTGCAACGGCAGAACGTGGACCTGGTTATCGGCTACATCTCGAGCGGAAGCTGCAAGGCGATTGCGCCGGTGGTGGAGGAGTTAAGAAAACTCACCGTGTTCTTCGACTGCGGCACGCCGCAGATATTCGAGAAGGTGGTGACGAACCCGAAGTACCTCTTCCGCACCGGCGCTCACGCCACCATGGACAACGTGGCCGCGGCCCGCTATCTGCTCTCGGTCAAGCCCGACGTGAAGAGCATCGCCGGAATCAACCAGAACTACGCCTGGGGACAGGACTCGTGGCGTGACTTTAAAGCGGCGATGGAGGTGCTGAAGCCCGGCATCGAGGTGAAGACCGAGCAGTTTCCGAAAATCTTCGCGGGCCAATACGGCGCCGAACTGTCGGCGTTGCTGACGAGCCGGGCCGACGTCGTGCACTCAAGCTTCTGGGGCGGCGACATGGAAGCCCTCGTGCTGCAAGGGTCGGCGCGCGGGCTGTTCGCCAAGACCCAGGTCATCCTGACCACCGGCGAGACGGCGATGCACCGCCTAGGGGCGCGCATGCCCGACGGCACCATCCTCGGTGCTCGTGGGCCCAACGGCAACTACGCGCCCAAGAGCGCGTTGAACGACTGGTTCCGGCAGCTGTATTTCGACCGCTACGGAACTTGGCCGACCTATCCATCGTACAAGATGGCGCTCGCCATCCTCGGCGTGAAGACGGCGTTCGAGAAGGCGGCCGCCGGCGGCGGTGGCATGCCGAGCCAGGAGCGGGTCATCGGCGCCCTCGAACACCTCGAGTTCGAGGCCCCGAACGGCACGGTTCGCATGGCCATTTCGCACGGCCACCAGGCGATCCAGGATACCGCCTACGGTCTCTACAAGTTCGATACGTCGACCGGCCAGGCGACGGTGATCAACGTCAAATATTATCCGGCCGAGTGCGTCAATCCTCCCGACGGCGTGAATAGCCTGGACTGGATTCAGT
>JBHHZM010000096.1:0-11750 GCA_046758065.1 Alphaproteobacteria bacterium
CGCACCAGCTCTCGGGCGGCATGAACCAGCGCGTCATGATCGCCATGGCGATCGCGTGCAACCCGAAACTCCTGATCGCCGACGAACCGACCACCGCGCTCGACGTCACCATCCAGGCGCAGATTCTCGATCTGCTGCTGGATTTGCAACGCGAGCGCGGCATGGCGCTGGTACTGATCACCCACGACATGGGCGTGGTCGCCGAAACCGCGCGGCGCGTGGCGGTGATGTATGCCGGACAGATTGTCGAGCAGCGCGAGGCGAGTGCTTTGTTCCGCGATCCCCGGCACCCGTATACCGACGCGCTGCTCAACGCGCTCCCCGAGCGCAGCGCCGGCGCGCGCCGCCTGCCGACCATTCCCGGCGTGGTGCCGGGTATCTACGACCGTCCCCCGGGGTGCCTGTTCAACCCGCGCTGCCGGTTGGCCGGCGAGCGTTGCCGGCGGGAAGAGCCGGCGCTCACGACGGTCGCCGACAGTCAGGTGCGCTGTCATACCCCGCTTGGCGTCGAGGGGACCGCAACATGAGCGGACCGCTGTTGCTCGAAGCGAAGGAGCTTGCCCGCCATTACGCGATGCGCCGCGGCATTTTCGGCGGCAAAGCGACACTCAAGGCGCTCGACGGCGTGACTTTCTCGGTCGCGGCCGGCGAGACGCTCGCGGTGGTCGGCGAATCGGGCTGCGGCAAATCGACGCTGGCCCGCCAGGTGATGCTGATCGAGCCGCCGACTTCCGGTCAACTCATGATCGAGGGCCGCAACGCGGCCGGCGCCGACAAGGCGGAAATTCGCGAGCTTCGACGCAAGGTGCAGATCGTTTTTCAGGACCCCTTCGGCTCGCTCAATCCGCGCAAGAAGGTGAGCGCCATCCTCGACGAGCCGCTGGTCATCAACACCTCGCTCGGGCGCGCCGAACGCACCGAGCGGGCGCATGAGATAATGGCCAAGGTCGGTCTGCGCGCCGAACACTACGATCGCTATCCGCACATGTTCTCGGGCGGCCAGCGCCAGCGCATCGCGATCGCTCGGGCGCTGATGATTCGCCCGGCGATCGTCGTCGCCGACGAACCGGTTTCGGCGCTCGACGTGTCGATTCAGGCGCAGGTGCTCAACCTGCTGATGGACCTGCAGGAGGAAATGAACCTCGCCTACCTGTTCATCTCGCACGATCTTTCGGTGGTTCGGCACCTCGCCGGCACGGTGATGGTGATGTACCTCGGACGCGCCGTGGAGCACGGTGCGGCGCGCGCGATCTTTTCGGCGCCGCGGCATCCCTATACGCAGGCGCTGCTCGCCTCGACCCCGCATGTCGATCCGACGCAGCGCAAGCAGCGGGTGCCGGTGACGGGCGAACTGCCGTCGCCGCTCGACCCGCCGCCGGGCTGCGCCTTCAATACCCGCTGTCCGTACGTCACCGAAGAATGCACCCTCCGCCGGCCCGAGCTGCGCGAGATCGACGGGCGGCTCGTGTCGTGTCATCACGCCGAGACGATCGCCGCCAACGCCGACCGGGGCGCACAGCCGGGCCGGGCCGCCCGCTGAATCGCCGGGCGTCATGAGTCACAACACCTGGATTCATCGCGTCGTCCGGCATGGCGTGCGACCGCTCGTCGGCAGCCGGATCACGCCCAACCATCTGACGGGCCTGCGGCTCGTCACCGGGATCGCGGCGACCGCGGCTTTCGCCGTCGGTACGCCCGGATGGCGCGCCTGGGGCGGCGCCATCTTTCTCGTCTCGCTGCTGCTCGACCGCGCCGACGGCGAACTCGCCCGGCTCGGCGGCAAGACCAGTCCCTGGGGCCACAAGTTCGACCTGGTCAGCGACGCCTTCTGCAACGCCGTCGTCTTCATCGGCATCGGTTTCGGTCTGCGCTACGGAGACTTCGGCCTGTGGGCGACGGCGATGGGCGCCCTCGCCGGCGCAGCGATCGTCACGATTCTTTGGCTCACGCTGCGCATCGAGGCGGCGCGGGGCGAACGCGCGGGCGAGATCAAGGGCGTCGCCGGCTTCGATCCCGACGACGCCATGTTCGTCGTCCCGCCGATCATCTGGGCCGGCTGGCCCGAGGCGCTGCTTGTCGCCGCCGCCATCGGCGCGCCGGTCTTCGCGGGGGTCATGTACGCGATCCTCCGGCGTCGCCAGCGGAACGCCGGCTAGCTGTTGAGGCTCCACATCTAGACGCCGGCGTTTTCGCAAGAACGCGCGCGGTCCACAGGCAGTAAGCCACCGAACAGGCGGCGGCGAGAACCAGGAAGGGCGCCAACCAGCCGAGCCAGACGATCGGCGCGATCAGGTAGACGCCGTCCTCAAGCTCAAAACCGCCGTAGCGCGGATAGCCGACGGTTTCGCCGTCGTCGAAACCCTTGCGGCGATCGATGGCGAGGTTCAGCAGTAGCGTGACGAATGCGGCGCAACTTCCCGTCACGCCCAGCGCCAGTGCCCAGCCGTCCAGCGGCCCCGACGCGAGCCCGACACCGATGCCCAGGAACATCGCCGCGTAGCTCGTGGCGCCGACGATGTAGTCGAAATAGTAGCCGAAACGCGACGCGCACCCGTTCTGTCGCGCAAGCTCGCCATCGAAATGATCGAGAAAGCGCGAAAGCGCGAAAAGACCCGCGCCCCAGTTCGCCGCCATCGCATCGCCGCGGGCGAACAGCGCGGACGCGGCAAGCGCGAGCAGGAGCGTGAGTGTCGTGACGTGGTTGGGCGTTACCGGTGTGCACGCCAGCGGTCGGATCAGAACCCGGGCGATACGGCGGTCGTAGGGCGGCGGTTTCACCGTACGTTCCGTCTGTTTCCCAATAATATCAAACTGATACGTGCTCGCAGAATTGTCAACAGCTTGGCTTTTTCGTCATTTGACCCGGCGCGTCACATGGTGGATGCTCGGCAGTGTCGCTTTTCCCGCCAGCCCGTGGTGCCGCTCGCGTGCGTTTGCTCCGTCTCGTCTATTTGCTCGTCGGTATCGGCCTTCTCGCGTTGGTCGTTTCCCGGACCGACCTCGCCGAAGTCGGCGGCCGTCTCGCCGAGGTCGGGGCCGCAGGCATTGCGGTGGTGCTTGTCGTCTATGGACTCGCCTTCGTTGCCGACACGGCGTCGTGGCAGTTGACGTTTCCGAGCCTGCCGTTCAACGGCCGCTGGTTGTGCCGCCTATGGCGGGTGCGCATGATCGGCGAAGCCTTCAACACCGTCCTGCCCGCCGGAAGCTTCGGCGGCGAGCCGGCCAAGGCCATGCTGCTCAAGAAGCGCTACCACATCGTCTACGCCGAAAGTGCCGCCTCGCTGGTTCTGATCCGCACCACGAACCTGCTGGCGATGATCGTGTTTGCCGCCGTCGGCTTCGTGCTGATGCGGAATTCGGAAGCGCTGATCGCACGCTTCGGGTCGCTCGCCGGGGTCGGGCTCGCGGCGCTCGCCGTCGGCGTCGTCGGCTTCTTTGCCGTGCAGCGCTGGCGCCTTGCCAGCCGCCTTGGACGATGGCTTGCGGGCGCCCGCCTGCGCGGCCGTCTCGAGCGTTTCCTCGCCCATATCCAGGACGCCGACAACCGCTTCGCCGGTTTCTACCGGCAACGACCGGGGCATTTCGCCGGGGCGCTCGCGCTTTCCCTTTCGAACTGGCTGCTCGGCACGGTCGAGCTCTACTGCGTGATGTATTTCCTCGGCCATCCGCTCAGTCTCACCGAGGCCTGGAGCGTCGAGGCGGTGCTGCAGCTCGTGCGCACCGCAACCTTCTTCATCCCCGCCCAACTGGGCGCTCTCGAGGCGAGCACCGTGTTGATGATCGGGGTACTCACGGGAGCACCGTCGCTCGGCCTCGCCGCGGCGCTGGTGCGTCGCGCGCGCGATCTCGTATTCATCGCCTCCGGCATGGGTCTCGGCTGGCTGATCTCCTTTTCTCCCGCCGTCGCCATTTCCGATTCCGGTGAGAAATAAGGGCTTACCGCCCGTTCAGCCGCGTCCGTCCTTGGTGGGCAGGGGAACGACCTTGTGCTCGTCTTCGGCCGGCGTTTCGACCACGCCGCCGCCGGCGGTTGCGCGCACCGGCTCGGCGGCCGGCGCCTCGAGGTCGATTTCCGCAGCGGCCGCGTCGGCGGCGGCCTCGGCCGCGACGCTGTGTCTCGGCGCGCGCAGGCGGAAGACGAGGCTCAGCAGCGGCGGGATGATGGCGAGCGTGAGCACCGCCGAGAGCGAGAGACCGCCGACCACCACCGAACCGAGGCCGCGGTAGAGCTCGGAACCCGCGCCGGGAAACACCACCAGCGGCAGCATGCCGAAGACGCTGGTCAAGGTCGACATGAAGATCGGTCGCAGCCGGTTGCGCGTCGCTTCCAGAATCGCCGCCGTCGGTTCGCAGCGTTCCTCGCGGATCAGGTAGAGCGTCTGGTGAACCAGCAGGATCGCGTTGTTGACGACGATGCCGATGAGGATGACGAAGCCGAGCATCGTCAGCATGTCGAGTGGCTGGAAGACGAAGCGGTTGAGCACGGCGAGGCCGGCGACGCCGCCGGCGGTCGCCAGCGGCACCGAGAGGATGATGATCAGCGGATAGACGAAGCTTTCGAACAGCACCGCCATCAGCAGATAAGTGATGGCGAGCGCGATGCCGAGGAACAGCTTCATCGCGCTCCAGGTCTGGCTCAGTTTGTCGGCGGTGCCGAGCAGCCTGAGCCGCACGCCGTCGGGCAGGCCCTTCGCCTTGAGCGGGGCCATGATCGCGCTCTCGATGTTCTCGATCGCGGTTTCGAGCGCCACGCCGGGCGCCGGCGTGATCTTCAGGGTGACGGTCCGCACCCGGTCGCGATGGCGAATCTCGGTGGGACCCGCCGTCATCTCGATCTTGGCAAGCGAGCTCAGCGGCAGGATCTGGCCCGATTGCGTGACCACCGGGAGCTGCGCGAGCCCCTGAGTCTTGGCGATATGATCCTGCGGACCCTGCAGCGTGAGGTCGATGCGCCGGCCATCGACGGTGATCTCGGCGACGCGCAGGCCGGAGTTGAACGAATCGACGCTCTCGGCCAGGTCGGTCGCGCTCATCCCGTTGTCGGCGAGACGCACGGGATCGGGGGTGATGCGCAGCTCGGGGGCGCCGAGCTCGAGCCCGGGCACGGGACGGTACTGGTTCCCCTCCGACATCGGCAAGGCGGCGGCGATCAATCCCATTGCCCGGCGGGCGACGGCGAGGACGTCCGTGAGCTTGGGTCCCGAGACGTCGAGGTCGATCGACCGTCCGCCGCCGATGCTGCGGCCGAACAGCGGGTATTGGCTGATCGAGCCGAAGGTGCCGGGCTCGCGGAAGGCCGGCTTCCGCAATATCGGAATCAGTTCCCCGGCGCGCTCCGGATCGACCGCAGCGGCGCCCAGGAAGGTGCTGGCGTTGTGCGCGACAAAGAAAAAGCGGTCCATCTTGGGCGGGGCGCCCGGCGCCGATTCGGGGCCCGTCTCGGACGCCAGATACGGCCGGATTGCGTCTTCGATGCGGGTGGCGATCTCACGCGTGGTGTCGAGGTTGTAGCCCGGCGGCGGCAGGATGTAGCCGAACACCAGATTGCGGTTGCCGTCAGGCAGGTAGTCGAGTTTCGGCAGGAAGCTGTAGGTCGCCACCGCCGTCGCGCTGCAGACGACGCCGACCACCAGCATCGAAAGGAACCAGTTGCGCGTCACCACCTTGGTCAGGCCGAGCGCGCCGACGGCGAACCCATGGGCGAGTCCGTCGATGACCGGAAGCCGTATGCCTTTCGCTTCGAGTCGGGGGAGCAGCTTGGTGGCGAGCGCGGGAATCACCGTGACCGCGACCAGCAGCGACAACAGCACCGACACCGAGATCGCCACCGCGATGTCGCGGAAGAGCTGACCCACTTCGAGATCGAGCACGAGGATGGGGATGAACACGGTGACCGTCGTGAGCGCCGAGACCAGAACCGCGCTCCACACCTGTCGCGCGCCGTGGTACGCCGATTCGAAACGCGACGCCCCCCGTTCGCGCAGACGGTAAATGTTCTCGAGTACGACGATCGCCGCGTCGACCACCATGCCGACGGCGAAGGCGATCCCGGCGAGCGAGATCACGTTGATCGAGCGTCCCATCGCCGCCATGGCGACGAAAGCGCCGATCACCGACACCGGTATGGCGAGCGAGATCACCAGGGTCGCCCGCGTCGACCGCAGGAACAGCAGCAGGACAAAGGCGGCGAGCAGGCCGCCGATCCAGACGTTCTGGCGGACCAGATCGATCGCCGAATTGATGTAGACGGTCTCGTCGTAAACGTGTCGCAAGTGGAGCCCGGCGGCGCCGACCGGCCCGGCCTCGAGCTCGGCCACCGCCTCGCGGATGCCCGCCATCGTGACGATGACGTTGGCGCCGGCCTCGCGCTTGGCGCTCAACGCGATCGCGGGCTCGCCGTTGTAGCGGATATGCGAGGTCGGGTCCTTGTAGGCGAAACGCACATCGGCGACATCGCCCACGGTCACGCGGGCGAAGCGCCCCGAGGCGGGGTCGACGTCGCTTCGCAGCACCACCGAACGCACGCGATCGAGCGAGTTGAGCTCGTTCTCGGCGCGCACCACGTAGCGCCGCTTGCCCTCCTTGATGTCACCGGCCGAGATCGACAGGTTGGCGGCGCGCAGCGCGTCCAGAATCTGCGGCACCGTAAGGCCGTAACGCGCCATGCGCTCGGGGGCGACGACGACCCGAAGCTCGCGCTCGCGTCCGCCGTAGATGTCGACGCGCCCGACCCCAGGAACGCGCTCCAGACGGTCCCTGATCACGTCGTTGGCGAAGTCGCCGTAGCTCCCGATGTCGCGGTCGTTGCCCTCGGCCCGGCGCAGAATGAACCAGGCTATCGACTGGTCTTCGGCGCCTGCGGTCCTGAGCGTCGGCTCGTCGACCTCCTCGGGATAGTCGTTGACCCGGTCGAGGCGGTTGGCGACCAGCAGCAGCGCGCGGTCCATGTTCTGGCCGACCTTGAACTCGAGGACGATGCGGGCGCGGCCGTCCTCCGCCCTGCTCTCGATCTCGGTCATGCCCTCGAGACCCTTGAGCACCTCTTCCTGGCGGTTGACGATCTCGCGTTCAACCTCGGCCGGCGAGCCCCCGGCCCACAGGGTTTCGACGGTGATGACCGGCCGGCGCACATCGGGGGCGAGCTGGATCGGAATGGTGCGGAGCGCGAGCATGCCGAACATGACCGTCATCAGCACCGCCGCGACGACGGCGATGGGCCGACCGATCGCCGTGCGAATCAGGTTCATCTACGAGCCCTCCGCGACGGTCACCGGCTGTCCGGGTTGCAGCCGCTCGTTGCCGCGCACGACGACCAGTTCGCCGGGTTCGAGACCGCCCAGCACCTCGAAGCGCGTGCCGATCGCGGCGCCGAGCTCGACGTTCCGCAGCTCGGCGATCCCGTCCGTGACGACGAAGACGACGGCCTGGTCCTGGCCGCGGATCACCGCGTCCTTGTGTACCGAGACCACGATGCGCGGCGGACCGATCGGCAGGTCGAGCATCACCGACTGGCCGTCGGCGAAGCGCTGCGCCGCCGTATCGAAGCGCGGCGTGAAGCGCACCGGCCGGGTTCGGGTCTTGGGATTTTCCTCGGCGCCGACCGCGCGCACCACCGCTGCGTACCGGCTGCCGTCGTCGAGCCGGAGTGTCACCTCGACGCCGGGCGCGACGCCGGGGAGACGGTCATACGGGATGTCCGCCTCGATTTCGAGGTCGCGGTCGTTGACCAGCGTGACCACGTCGTCGCCGACGTCGAGGAACGAACCGGCCTCGGTATGGCGCAGGGTGACGACGCCGTCGAACGGCGCGCGCACCTCGGCGTTCCTGAGATCGTCCTCGGCGATAGCGAGGTTGGCCCTGGCGCGCGCGATCTGGGCCTTGCTCTGCTCGATCAGCGAGATCGCGACCTGGACCTCGGCGCGCGCGGCGTCGACTTCGCTTTGCGCGGCGGCCACCTGCTGGCGCTTGTCGTCGTAGCGCGCCTGCGAGAACGCCGCCGATTGACGCAGTTTGGCGAGCCGCGCGAGCTCCTGGCGGGCGAGCGCGAGCCGCGCTTCGGCCGAGGCGACCCGCGCTTCGTCGGAGGCCTGCCGGGCTTCGGCGTTGGCGAGGCTCGCCCGACTTTCCTGCACGGTGGCGCGGGCGAGATCGCGGCGCCAGGCAAGGCGGTCGCGTTCGATGACGGCGAGCACGTCGCCTTTCTTGACTCGATCGCCGATATGGACGCGCATTTCGACGACGGCGCCACGCGTGCGCGCCGCCACCACGCCGTGCTGGCGCGCGATAAGCCGGCCGATCGCGCTGAAGGTCTGGTTCATCGGTTCGCGAATCACCGCATCGACCGCGACGGTCTCTGGTCCGCCCGAATCCTGGGCGGCGGCCGCGGTCGCGACGAGCGCTGCCGCAAGCGACGCGAAGAGGCCGAATTGGCGCAATGTCAAAGCCGAACGATACATCGGGGCCCGATTGTACACTGCTGCTTCAAACCGTTCCACGCCCGCCCTGATCGGGCTCGCGCAAGGGGCTGGCGTTGCGGCGGCGATTGTGAAAGAGTGGAATACCATGGCATTTCAACTGCTTCTGTCAAATCACGTTTGCCGGACGGGGCGCCGTGACGACGTATCTGTTTAGCCATCCGGCGTGCCTCGAGCACGATCCGGGCGCGCAGCATCCGGAATGTCCCGATCGCCTGCGCGCCGTGCTCGCCGCCCTCGATGCGCCCAAGTTCGCCGACCTCGTCCGGCGCGAGGCGCCGCGGGCCGAAAAGGAGCAGCTCGCCCGGGTGCACGACGCCGCTTATATCGACATGGTGCTCGCCGCGGTTCCGGAAAGCGGGCGCTTCCATCTCGACCCCGATACCGCCCTCTCGCCGGCATCGGGCGAGGCGGCGCTGAGGGCCGCGGGCGCGGTCTGCGCCGCGGTCGACGCGGTCGTGTCCGGCGAGGCGACGAACGCCTTCTGCGCGGTACGGCCGCCGGGCCACCACGCCGAACCTGAACGCGCAATGGGCTTCTGCCTGTTCAACAACGTCGCCGTCGGCGCGTTGCACGCCCGCGCCGTCCACGGGCTCGCGCGCGCCGCGGTGATCGACTTCGACGTCCATCACGGCAACGGGACGCAGGTGGCGTTCGCGGCCGATGCCGGGCTGTTCTACGCCTCGACCCATCAGTGGCCGTACTACCCGGGCAGCGGCGCGAGCGCCGAGCGCGGAGTAGGCAACATCGTCAACGCGCCGCTCGCCGCGGGCAGCGCCGGCCCCGACTTCCACAACGCCATGAGCCGGGACATCCTGCCCGCGCTCAAGGCGTTCGACCCCGATATCGTCCTCATATCGGCCGGTTTCGACGCTCACGCCGACGATCCGCTGGCGCAGCTCAACTTCGGCGAGGCGGACTATGAATGGGCGACCGCCGAGCTCTGCGCGGTCGCCGCCCGCTGCTGCGAGGGCCGGCTCGTCTCGACGCTCGAAGGGGGCTACGACTTCCGGGCGCTCGCGGCCTCGGCAGCGGTCCACGTGGGTGCGCTGATGACGGCCTGAGAGTCCGCGCTCCCCGCTTGTATCGTTTGCGGCCAGTACTTACACTCGCGGCTCGTGCGGAGGGCAGGGCATGGCAAAAGGCGACATCCCCAAGGACATTGCCGGGCTGAGCTTCGAGGAAGCGCTCGCCCAGCTCGAAGAAATCGTCCGGGGCCTCGAAAGCGGCGAAGGCAAGCTCGACGAGGCGATCGGGTCGTACGAGCGCGGCGCGGCGCTCAGGCGCCATTGCGAGGCCAAACTCAAGGAAGCCCAAGCGAAGGTCGAAAAGATCGTCGCTGCCGGCGACGATACGTTGCGCGCCGATCCGGTCGACGAAGACTGAGGTGCGCGGTTGACCGCCCTGGCGCAGGCGCTGGAGGAGACGGCGAAGGCGGTCGATGCGGCGCTCGACCGGCTCCTGCCCAGGCCCCGGGGCGTCGAAGGGCGCGTCGCCGAGGCCATGCGCTACGCCTGCCTGTCGGGTGGCAAGCGGCTCAGGCCCTTTCTCGCGGTGACCGGCGCGGGGTTGTTCGATATACCCCGCGAATCGGCGCTGCGCGCCGCCGCGGCGATCGAGATGATCCACTGTTATTCGCTGGTCCACGACGACCTGCCGGCGATGGACGACGACGCGGTGCGGCGCGGCCGGCCCACCTGCCATATCGAGTTCGACGAGGCGACGGCGATTCTCGCCGGCGACGGCCTGCTGACCTACGCCTTCGAAGTGCTGAACGCGCCCGAGACCCACCCCGATGCGGCGGTGCGCTGCGCGCTCGCGGGCGGTCTCGCCACGGCCGCCGGCCCGGCGGGCATGGCCGGCGGTCAGATGATCGACCTGCTGGCCGAAGGCCGGGCGCTCGATATCGACGCCGTCACGCACCTCCAGAATCTCAAGACCGGCGCGCTGATCGCGTTCTCCTGCGAGGCGGGGGCGATCCTCGGCGGCGCGCCAAACGAACTGCGCGAGCGACTCGCCGCCTTCGGCCGTGACCTCGGCCTCGCTTTCCAGGTCGCCGACGACCTGCTCGACGTCGAAGGCTCCGAGGACGAAACCGGCAAGGCGGTGGGCAAGGACGCGGCGGCCGGCAAGGCCACCTTCGTCGGCCTGCTCGGCGTCGACGAGGCGCGTGTCCTGGCGCGCGACCTGATCGGGCGGGCCTGCGCGCGCCTCGAACCGTTCGGCGTCAAGGCGGATCTCATGCGACAGGTCGCCCAGTTCGTTATCGACCGGCGGAGCTGATCATGGCGCCTGCCGCGGGACGCACGCGGCCGGAAAGGCGGCGCCTCGACCGGCTGCTCGTCGAGCGCGGTCTGGCCAAGAACCGGACGCGGGCACAGGCGCTGATCATGGCCGGGCGGGTGTTTTCGGGCGAACGGCGTCTCGACAAACCGGGCGTGACGCTTGCCGCCGACAGCGCGCTCGAAGTGCGCGGGCGCGATCATCCCTGGGTGTCGCGCGGCGGAGTCAAGCTCGCCCATGCACTCGATCACTTCGGCATCGACCCGCGAGGCGCCGTCGTGCTCGACATCGGCGCCTCGACCGGCGGCTTCACCGATGTCGCGCTCGCCCGCGGCGCGGCGCGCGTCTATGCGGTCGACGTCGGGCGCAGTCAGCTCGCCTGGAAACTGCGCCAGGATGCGCGCGTCGTGGTGCGCGAAGGGGTCAACGCCCGGCGCCTCGGCCGCGACGAGGTGCCCGAGCCGGTCGGGCTTGTCGTCTGCGACGCGAGTTTCATCGGCCTCGAAATCGTGCTGCCGGCGCCGCTCGCGCTGGCCGCGCCCGGGGCCTGGCTCGTCGCCCTGATCAAGCCGCAGTTCGAGGCCGGTCCCGACAAGGTCGGCAAGGGCGGCGTGGTGCGCGACGCGGGCGTACGCGAAGCGGTCTGCGCCCGCATCCGCGCCTGGCTCGACGGCCTGCCCGGCTGGCGCGTCATCGGTCTCGTCGAGAGCCCGATCACCGGCGCGGACGGCAACGTCGAATACCTGATCGCCGCGCGCCATGACGACGCGGACTGACGCCGGCGACACCGCGGACATTACCGTTGAGGCCATCGGCGACCGCGGCGACAGGAATCGCGACGATCGTCGCCGTCTCGTGCAATCCGGCGAGCTTTGCCCGCGATGCGCGCATTCTCGTGGACGGCGGCTACCGGCTCGTCCGGGTTGCGCCGTTCGACCAGTTCCCATGGTCGCCGCACGTCGAACTCGTTGCGGTGTTCCGAAAAGTCTAAAG
>JBHHZM010000097.1:0-11555 GCA_046758065.1 Alphaproteobacteria bacterium
CTGTTCCCGTTCTGCCGGCTGTCGGGCCCGGCCAACGTGCTCATCATGCCCGGGCTGCACGCCGCCAACATCGCCTCGAAGCTGGTGCAGAAGCTGGGCGGCGGTACGGTGATCGGTCCGCTGCTGATGGGCCTCGAGAAGCCGGCGCAGATCGTCCAGCTTGGAGCGACGGTTTCCGACCTCATCAATCTGGCCGCCTTCGCCGCCGTCGATGCCGATCGCTAATCTGTCCACCGCCGTGGCGCGATCGCGTTAACAGGTGATTAAGCTTAAGGGCCTATGACAATTGAACTACATCCCCGTTCGGTGTAGGGCTTGCGGTCCGGGGCAACGGTATTTCGATCCATGCGCAAACATCAACCTCCCTGGTCGGTCAGAGGCGTCAGCCAAGAGGCGCGGGCGAAGGCGGCGAAAGCCGCAGCGCGCCGCCGGATGACCATCGGCGAATGGGTCAACACGACGCTGATCACCGCCGCCAACGACGAACTCAGCAGCGGTGGCGGCGCCCGGACGGCGCAGGCGGATGAGCCGGCGGCGGGAGGCGCGCTCCAGACCGCCCCGCCCGAGGGCGACCTCGCTTGTGCTCTCGGGATCCTGACCCGGATCATCGAACGCAACCAGGCGCAGGGCGCCGCGCAGGAAAAGGCGGTCGCCGCGCTGGTCGAACGCCTCGACGGCGTCGCACGCGCCGACGACACGCTGGGCAAGATCGCCAACCGTTTCGCCGACCTCGACCGGCGCGACCGCACTCTGCTCGCGCTCGCCGAACGGCTCGTCGGCAACGAGCGCAAGAACGAACAGCGGCTCGCCGTGCTGGCCAGCGCCATGAACGTGCTCGCCAACAAGATCGCCGGCGCGAGCGCCGAGGAGTCAGGCAAAATCACCGCGGACGATCTCACCCGCTCGCTCGATTCGCTCAAGTCGGCGATCGACGATCTCGCCGCAAGGGTCGACGAATCGCCGCCGGTAACCGTGATCGAGGCGCCCTACCCGCGCGCCACCGGAAACAGGCGGGGCAACGGCGGCGGACCTGGCGCCGAGCCCCCGCCGCATCCGTCGTTCAGCTACGACGAACTCAACCAGCGGGCCATCGACAACACCCTGCGTTACGTCGACGACGAGGAACAATCCGCGTCGCGCGGCGGCCTGATGTCGCGCCTGTTCGGCGGTCGCTGAAGCTCCGGTTCAGGCGCCGACGGCTTCCGCCGCCGGCTGGTAGGGGTGTCCAAGGTCGTCGGCCACCGCCTGATAGGTGATGGCCCCGTGATGAACGTTGAGACCGTTCATCAGGTGCGGATCGTCCCTGAGCGCCTGCTTGTAGCCCTTATCGGCGAGCGCGACGGCGAACGGCAGCGTCGCGTTGTTGAGGGCGAAGGTCGAAGTGCGCGCCACCGCGCCGGGCATGTTGGCGACGCAGTAGTGCACCACGTCGTCGACCACGTAGATGGGATCGGCGTGGGTCGTCGGCCGGCTGGTCGCGAAGCAGCCGCCCTGGTCGATCGCCACGTCGACCACGACCGAACCGCGCCGCATGGCGCTTATCATCTCGGCGGTGACCAGCTTGGGCGCCTCCGCGCCGGGCACGAGCACGGCGCCGACAACCAGATCGGCGCCCTCGACGTGGCGCTCGATCGCCTCGACGGTCGAATAGATGGTGTTGAGCACCGGCCCGAACTGCATATCGAGTTCCTGAAGACGGTGCACCGACTTGTCGATCACCGTGACATGCGCTTCGAGCCCCATCGCCATGCGCGCGGCGTTGGTGCCGACCACGCCGCCGCCGATGATCACCACCCGCGCGGCGGCGACGCCGGGAACGCCGCCGAGCAGCGTGCCGCGCCCGCCCTGTTCCATTTCGAGACAATGAGCCCCCGCCTGAATGGACATGCGCCCGGCGACCTCGCTCATCGGGGCGAGCAGGGGCAGGCCGCCGCGTGAATCGGTGACCGTCTCGTAAGCGATCGCGACGCAGCCCGATTCCATCAGAAGCCTGGTCTGTTCCGGATCGGGAGCGAGGTGCAAATAGGTGAACAACACCTGGCCCTCGCGCAACATGCGGCATTCCTGTGGCTGCGGCTCCTTGACCTTCACCACCATGTCGGCGGTGGCGAAAATTTCCTCCACCGCGTCGACGATGCGCGCGCCGGTGGCGGTGTAATCGGCATCGTCGAGACCGATTTCATGGCCCGCGTTTTTCTGCACCATCACCTGATGGCCGTGGTGCACCAGCTCGCGCACGCTCGACGGCGTAAGTCCGACGCGATACTCGTGGGTTTTGATTTCCCTGGGCACTCCGATCAACATGGCGTCCTCCGAACCCTGCCTCATGCTCCCCGACAGCCGCAAGCGGCGGCGCGAAGATGCGGCAGCGATCGGGCGCGGTCAACCCGATTCCGTCACCGCGACAAGCGCCTACGAGAACGCGAACGCCGCCATGCTGAGGCTGGCGTAGGCGAAGCTCGCGTGCAGCCGCCGGCCGCGCGCGCCCGGCCCGCCGGCGCCCAGCGCCACCAGCAGCGGCAGGAAGTGGTCGGCGGTCGGGTGGTTGCGACGCGCCTCGGGCGCAAGGTTCAAATATTGCACAAGATCGCCCTCGCGACCGCCCTCGACCATCTCGACCAGCCAGTCGTCGAAGGCCGCGGCCCAAGGGAGCGCCGGGTCGTCGCGGGCGCCGCGCTCGGCGAGATTATGCGTCACGTTGCCGCTGGCGAGCACGAGCACGCCGTCGTCGCGCAAGGGAGCGAGCGCGCGCCCCAGCGCGAGATGACGGGTGGCGTCGTCGCCGGCTTCGATCGAGAGCTGCGCGACCGGCACGTCGGCCGCGGGATACATCAGCATCAGCGGCTGCCAGGCGCCGTGATCGAGGCCGCGCTCGCCGTCGGTCTCGCAGTCGAACCCCGCCCCGGTGACGAGGCCGGCGGCGCGGCGGGCGAGGGCGGGTGCCCCGGGCGCCGGGTAACGCAGGCGGTAGAGCGGTTCGGGGAAGCCGTAGAAGTCGTGGATGGTCTCGGGCCGCGCCGCCGTCGCAATCCGCAACGGCGCGGCTTCCCAATGCGCCGAGACGCACAGGATCGCCCGCGGCGCGCCGAGCTCGGGTCCGAGCCGGCGCAGGAAGTCGGCGACGGCGAGCGGCTCGACGACGATCGTCGGCGGTCCGTGCGAGACGAAGAGCGCGGGAAAGCGCGTCACGGCGGCGCGCTCCTCAGTCCGGCCGCAGCATGGTGAACACGCCGTCGACCACGGTATAGTCCATGTAGCCGAGCCGCGCGACGGGCCGGAATTTGCGCATGTCGATCAGGCCGTCCGAAACGATGCCGTCGTCGATGTGAACCCCGAGCACCGTGCCGAGCACGATGGCGTTCGACGATTCGGGGTCGTCGCAGGGAAGCTCAACGGTCTTGAGGTAACGGCATTCGAAATGCGCCGGCGCGCCCTTGACGCGCGGCGGCCGGACCCGGCGGGAGGGCAACGTCTCGAGCCCGGCGAGCGTGAATTCGTCGACCTCGGGCGGTGCCTCGGCCGAGGTCGCGTTCATTCGTTCGCTCAGCGCCTCGGGCACGATGTTGACGACGAACTCGCCGGTCTCCTCGGCGTTGCGCCGCGAATCCTTGTGCCCGTGAGACGGCCGTCGTCCGCCGGGGCAGAACATGACGATCGCCGGGCCGGTGGCGACCGCGTTGAAGAAACTGTAGGGCGCGAGGTTGAGAACGCCGTCGCGGCCCAGCGTCGAGATCCAGCCGATGGGCCGCGGCACGACCAGGCTCTTGAAGGGATCGCGGGCCAGGCCGTGGTCGTTTCTCGCCGGCTCGTAATACATGCTCGCGGGACGCCTCAGGCGCTGCGCATCTCGCGCGCGGTCACTCCCGAGGCGCTGCCGTCGGCGTATTTGACGTAGGATTCGATGTAATAGTCGTCCGAATGCGCCGTCGCCCGCACGCTCTCGCGCTCGCGCATCGCCGTGAGCCAGGCCTTGAGCCGGGGACAGTCGTCGGGAATGGCGACTCCCCGGTAGTGGGTGAGCGCGGCGAAGCGCTCGAAATGGGGGTAGAAGGCGATGTCGACCAGCGAAATGTCCCCGCCCAGCCAGTAAGGCGCGGCGCCGAGCCGGGCGAGGCCCTCGGTTTCCATGAAGCGGAGCTGCGTCGTCAGTGCGGCGGCGATGTCGCCGCGTTTCTCGGGGTCGCGTTCGAGCAATACCTTGTAGAAGGAAACGCTGAAGCGCGTATTGGCGAAGTCGATCCAGATGCGCGCCGCGGCCCGGCGCGCCGGATCGGCCGGCATCAGCGGCGGCTCGGGCCAGGTCTCCTCGATGAACTCGTTGATGATCGCCGATTCGTAGATCACGGTGTCGCCGCGCTTGAGCACGGGCACCTTGCTGTAGGGTGAGACCGCCTCGAACCACGCCGGCTTGTTCGACAGATCGACCTCGCGATGGGCGTAATCGAGACCCTTCTCCCTGAGGGCGATATGCGTGCGCTGGGCAAACGGGCAAACTTCGGCGGTGATGAACTCGAGCTCGGCCATGATGGCGATCCTCCCGATCTCGATGCGATACGGACCGTCCCCCTGAGGGCACCGGGGCGCCCTCGTCCCCTCGATACGCCATCACCCGGGCGATGTCCAGCGACGGTCGCTTCAGTCGAGACGTTCGGCGAGGAGTCGCGCGAGGTCGGTCTCGGGCCGCGCGCCCATGTGCGAAATCGCTTCCGCCGCCGCGACGCCGCCGGCGCGGGCGCAGCGGGCCAGGCCCCAGCCCCGGGTGAGGCCGTAAAGGAAGCCCGCGGCGTAGAGATCGCCCGCCCCGGTGGTGTCGACGACGCGCGCGACCGGCTCGGGATCGACCACATGCACCTCGTCCCCGGCGACGACCACCGAGCCCTTCTCGCTGCGCGTCAGCGCCGCAATCGCGCAATGGCTGCGCACCGCTTGCAGCGCCGCGTCGAAATCCTCGACCTGATAGAGCGAGACGATCTCGGCCTCGTTGGCGAACAGCACGTCGGTGTGGTCGGCGACGAGCTCGCGGAATTCGGCGCGGTGGCGATCGACGCAGAACGGATCAGAGAGCGTGAGCGCCACCCGTCGGCCGTGCTCGTGGGCGATGCGGTGGGCCTTGCGGAACGCCTGTTTGGCGCCGGGCGGGTCCCAGAGATAGCCTTCGAGATAGGTGATGCGGGCGTCGGCGATCAGCGCTTCGTCGATGTCGTCGGGGCCGAGTTCGACGCAGGCGCCGAGATAGGTGCACATGGTGCGCTGGGCGTCGGGGGTGACGAAGACAAGGCAGCGCGCGGTCGGCGGGCCGTCGGTGGCGGGCGGCGTGTCGAAGCCGAGGCCCAAAGCGCGAATGTCGTGGGCGAAGACCCGGCCGAGCATATCGTCGCGCACCATACCGACGAACGCGCCGCGCCCGCCGCAGGCGGCGAGCCCGGCCAGGGTGTTGGCCGCCGAGCCGCCCGAGACCTCGATGCCCGGTCCCATGCGGTCGTAGAGGAACTCGGCGCGTTCGGCGTCGATCAACGCCATGGCGCCCTTGACGAGCCCGTGCTCGGCGAGGAACGCATCATCGGCACGGACCAGCACGTCGACGATCGCGTTGCCGATGCCCACCACGTCGAGCGCCGGTTCCGTCATTGCATCCGTCCTTTCGCCGATCCGCCGCGGCGCGCAGTATAATCGCCGGCGGGCGCCGTACAAGCGCCCGGGCGGGGCGCTGTCCGCTCCTTGCGGAAAGGCGACGTGGCGATGGACGAACTCATCCGACTGAGCGCGCGCGAAGCGGTGGCGGCGCTGAAACGCGGCGAGGTCACGCCGCTCGAACTGATCGACGCCGCGGCGGCGCGCATCGCGGCGGTCGACGGCGCGGTCAACGCCCTGCCGACCCGTTGTTACGAGCGCGCGCGGGCGCACGCCGCGCGGCTGATGGCGGCGGCGCCCGAGGACCGTGGCCCGCTCGGCGGGCTGCCCTTGGTGGTCAAGGATCTGGTCGATGTCGCCGGGGTGCGCACCACCTACGGCTCGCCGATCTACGCCGATCACGTCCCCGAGCGCTCGGACATCCTGGTCGAAACCCTCGAAGCCCGCGGCGGGATCGTTCTCGCCAAGTCGAACACCCCCGAATTCGGCGCCGGCGCCAACACCTTCAACGAGGTCTTCGGCAAGACCCGCAACCCGTGGGACACCCGCCTCACCTGCGGCGGCTCGTCGGGCGGCGCCGCGGTGGCGCTCGCGACCGGCGAGACCTGGCTCGCCACCGGCTCCGACCTCGGCGGCAGCCTGCGGACGCCGGCGAGCTTCTGCTCGGTGGTGGGTCTGCGGCCGAGCCCGGGACGCGTCGCCGCCGGCCCCGATCCGCTGCCGTTCGACGACCTCGCGGTCGAAGGACCGATGGGCCGCACTGTCGGCGACGCCGCCCTGATGCTCGACGCCATGGCGGGCGCGCACCCCGCCGATCCGCGCAGCCTGCCGGCGCCGGCGCGGCCGTTTGTCGCCGCGGTCGATTCGCCGGAGGCGCCGGCGCGCGTCGGCTTCAGCCCCGATCTCGGCGTGACCCCGGTCGATCCCGAGGTGGCCGCGGTCTGCAAGCGCGCGGCGCGGCGGTTCACCGAACTCGGGACGGCGGTCGAGGCGGCGGCGCCCGACTTCAGCGGCGCCGAGGAAACCTTTCAGACCCTGCGCGCGGCGCGTTTCGTCGCCGGCAAGGCGCCGCTGCTCGAGACCCATCGCGCGCAACTCAAGCCCGAGGTGATCTGGAACATCAAGAAAGGGCTCGCCCTCACGGCGGCCGAGACCGGCGCCGCCCGTAGGGCGCGGGGCGCGCTCTTTCATCGCATGGTGACGTTCTTCGAGGATTACGACCTGCTGCTCTGTCCGACGGCGATCGTGCCGCCGTTCGACGTCGACCAACGCTACGTCGAGGAGGCGGGCGGGCGACGCTTCGACGATTATGTCGGCTGGCTCGCCATCACCTTCGTCGTCACGCTGACCTCTTGTCCGGCGCTGTCGCTGCCCTGCGGTTTCACGGCGGGCGGTCTGCCGGTCGGCCTGCAGATCGTCGGCCCGCCACGGGGCGAAGCCCGGGTCCTCGCCGCCGCCGCGCTGCTCGAACAGGCGCTCGGCGTCGCCGGCCGGCTGCCGATCACCCCGCGCTGAAGGCGACACATTACCGTTGCTCCGGCGCCGCGCAGCCCCTACATAAGAGCGCGTACGCCATCGAGCCCGCCCCCGCCCCATGATCCCTGCTTTCACCGCGGCCCTGCGCCAGCTCAACGACCCGCCGGTGCAGCGCGTCATCTGGCAGGTGGCGCTGTGGACCGTCGCGATCTTCGCCGCCCTCGGCTGGGCGTTGTGGTCGGCGGTCGCGAACATCGAGACCGGCGTCAGCCTCGACTTCATTCCCTGGGACTGGCTGCGCGATCCACTCGTCTGGCTCGCCGGCGTCGTCATCGCGCTGATCGGCGGTTTCGTCGTTTTCGCGCTGTTCTGGCTGCTGTTCGCTTCGGTCGTGCAGGTCGTCAGCGGCTTCTATCTCGAGCGCGTGATCGCCGCGGTCGAGGCGCGCCACTACCCCGAACTGCCGCCGCCGGCGTCGCCGACGGTCGCGGCGACGCTGACATCGACCCTGCGTTTCTTCGCCGCTCTCGTGCTGCTCAACCTGCTGCTGGTCCCAGTCTACCTGATTCCGACCGTTGGCCTCGTCGCCTTCTACCTGCTCAACGGCTACCTGCTCGGCCGCGAAAACTTCGAGCTGGTGGCGATGCGCCGGCTCGACGGCGCGGCGCTGCGCGGCCTGCGCCGACGCCACCGCGGGCAACTGCTGGGCGCCGGACTGATCGTCACCGTGCTGCTGTCGCTGCCGGTTCTCAACCTGGTGGCGCCGATCGTCGCGGTCGCGGCAACGGTCCACCTGTTCGCGCGCATGACCGAAGATTCGGCGGCGCTTTCAACCGAGAC
This sequence comes from Alphaproteobacteria bacterium, assembly GCA_046758065.1. Classification (GTDB taxonomy): domain Bacteria; phylum Pseudomonadota; class Alphaproteobacteria; order JAAXGF01; family JAAXGF01; genus JBHHZM01. Next base: position 7,948 of record JBHHZM010000097.1, read on the forward strand.
GGCGTGAACGCGGGCGCCGTTCGCCCGGTCGCGCGGGCGCTCGCGGTTGGAGCGGTCCTCGCGCTCGCCGGCTGCCATGTCGCAGGCCATGGCAACACCCCGATCGCAACGCCCGTCGCCGTTCCCGCAGCCGAGCCGCCGCCGGTCGCAGCACCGCCGCCGCCCGTCGCAGCGCCGCCGGCCGAGGCCGACAATGCCGGCCCGGCGCCTCTCCCAACGGTGCCTGCGGCGGAAATCGCCCGCCTGACCCCGCCCGAAGCGCCGCCGACGGAAGCACCGCCGGCGGTCGACGACGACCCCGAACAAATCATGGGGCTCGACCACGACGCGCTCGAAGCCCTGCTCGGCGCACCCGGTTTCCTGCGCGACGAAGCGCCCGCACAGGTCTGGCAGTACCGCGGCGAGGGCTGCGTGCTCGACGTCTATCTCTATACCGACGGCGCGGATGCGCCTTACCGCGTCGAGTACTACGAGATCCGCGGCGACGCCGAGCCGGGCGCCGAGGAAAAACGTCGCTGCTTTCGCGGGCTGCTGCGCGACCAAGGCGAGGGTTGAGGTCTTCGTTTCCCCGGCTCAGGCGTCGAGCGTCGTCTTGGCCTCATAAGGGCAGAGATCGCGCACCGCGCAGCGCCAGCACTCGGGCTTGCGCGCCTTGCAGATATAACGGCCGTGCAGGATGAGCCAGTGGTGGGCATGCCGGCGCCACTTCGCGGGCACGGTCCTGACCAGCTTCTCCTCGACCGCGTGCGGGGTGGCGGCGCGGGCGAGGCCGGTGCGGTTGGCGACCCGGAAGACGTGGGTATCGACGGCGATGGTCGATTCGCCGAAGGCCGCGTTGAGCACCACCGAAGCGGTCTTGCGTCCCACCCCGGGCAGCGCCTCGAGCGCCTTGCGATCGCCCGGCACGTCGCCGCCGTGTCGCTCGATCAGGATGCGGCTGAGCGCGATGATGTTCTTCGCCTTGGTGTTGTAGAGCCCGATCGTCCTGATATAGCCGCGCAGGGCGTCCTCGCCGAGCGCCACCATCGCCGCCGGCGTGTTCGCCGCCCCGAACAGCGCCGTGGTTGCCCGGTTGACCGAAGCGTCGGTCGCCTGGGCCGACAGCACCACGGCGACGAGCAGGGTGTAGGGATTGCGGTATTCGAGCTCGGTCTCGGGTGCCGGGTTGACCTCGGCCAGCCGGCGGAACAGTTCGTCGATGTCGGCGCGCTTCATGACCGGGCACGATAGCCGCGCCGCCGGACGCGCGGAACCCCTGTCGTACGGCGCCCCTTACGTTTATGCTCGGGCGCATGGAAATCGCGCGTATCGACCATATCGTGCTGACCGTGCGCGACCTCGCGGCGACGGTCGCTTTCTACACCCGTGTTCTCGGCATGAAGGAGGTCCGTTTCGGCGCCAACCGCGTGGCGCTTCACTTCGGCCGCCACAAGATCAACCTGCACGAGGCGGGGCGCGAGTTCGAGCCCAAGGCGGCGCGGCCCGCGCCCGGAAGCGGCGATCTCTGCCTGATCGCCGAAACGGCGCTCGACGCGGTCGCCCGCGACCTCGAAGCCGCCGGCGTCGCCATCGAGGACGGCCCGGTCGAGAGGACCGGCGCCGAAGGTTCGATCCGCTCGCTCTACATCCGCGACCCCGACGGCAACCTGATCGAGATCGCGTCCTACGACTGACGGCGAGCGCTTTACGCCGCGGGGCGCGACCCCGTAAACTCGGCGAGGAACCATGGCCAACACCGCGCCTCGAGACCCGCAACCGGGCGGGGAGCCGCTGCTGTTCGATGCGGTGCTGATGCCGCACCGCTCGTTGTCGCGCGCGGGTTTCCGCGTGCTGATGATGCTGGTCGCGGCGCTCAGCACGATTCTCGGGCTCGTCTTCTACCTGATCGGGGCCTGGCCGATCGTCGGTTTTCTCGGGCTCGACGTCGCGCTGGTCTGGCTCGCTTTCCGGCTGAGCTATCGCAGCGGCCGGCTGCGCGAAACGCTCGAACTCTCGACCGCAAGCCTCACGGTGCGCCGCACCCTGCCTTCGGGCCGGGCGCGCGAGTGGCGCTTCCAGCCCTACTGGCTGCGCGTCGAGGTCGACCGGCCGCAGGCGCCCGACGGCCGGCTCACCCTCGCCTCGCACGGCCGGCGGCTGACCATCGGCGCGTTCCTCACGCCGGGCGAGCGGATCAGCCTCGCCGCCGCGCTCGCCCGCGCGCTGGCCCGGCTGCACTGCCGGCCCGAGCCCCTGATCCAGACCTGAACGGCGGCCCAAGGACCGGGTTACGCGCCGAAGCCGAGCACGTCGGCCATGCCGTAGAGACCGGGCGGCTTGCCGTGCGCCCAGAGCGCCGCGCGCACCGCGCCGCGGGCGTAGATTTGGCGGCTCGACGCGCGATGGCCGAGCTCGATCCGCTCGCCGTCGGCCGCGAAGATCACCGTATGGTCGCCGACCACGTCGCCGCCGCGCAACGACGCGAAGCCGATGGCACCGCGTTGGCGCGCCCCGGTCAGGCCGTCGCGTCCGCGCACCGCGACCGCGTCGAGCGCGACGCCGCGGCCCGCCGCCACCGCGCGGCCGAGCCCGAGCGCCGTACCCGAGGGCGCGTCGACCTTGTGGCGGTGGTGCATCTCGACGATCTCGACGTCGTAGTCGGCGTCGAGCGTGGCGGCGACCCGCTCGGCGAGACGCATCAGGAGGGTGACCCCGATGCTCATGTTGGGGGCCCAGACCACGGGCACCCTTCGACCCGCCTCGCGCAGCGCCGCCTCGTGCCCGGCGTCGAGCCCGGTGGTGCCGACGACGTGGACGGCGCCGGCCTCGGCCGCGAGCGCCGCATGCGCCGCGCTGGCGGCGGGAGAAGTGAACTCGAGCACCGCGTCGGCCGCGTCGAACAGCGCCCGGTCGTCGTCGGTGACGGCGAGACCCAGCGGATCGACGCCGGCGAGCGCGCCGACGTCGGCGCCGAGCGTCGGCGCGCCCGGCGCCTCGCAGCCGCCGGCCACCACGCAGCCGAGCGTCTCGTGCACCTGGCGCACGAGCATCCGCCCCATGCGCCCGGCGCAGCCCGCCACGCCGATCTTCATGTCCGTCATGTCGCGCGCCGTCGCTCTACGGATATCCTAAGGTCATGTTATGAGTATAACATCATGCGTCCGGGCGTCCCTGAATGTCCATCCGCGACCTCGTGATCCTTCTCGGCGGCGGCACCAAGAAACGCCAGCGGACCGACATTGCAGCCGCCCGGAGCTTCTGGACCGACTACAAGGCGCGCAAGCGCCGGGAGAAGTGACCGTGGCCCTGACGCGCGATTTCAAGGAAACCGTCATGGCCCGTGCGCGGCAGGACCGCGAATTCCGCGAAGGGCTGCTCACCGAAGCCGTGGAGTGCTTTCTCGCCGGCGACATCGATACCGGCAAGATACTGCTGCGCGACTACATTAACGCGACAATCGGATTCCCGGAACTCGGCCGCCTGACCAACAAGCAAAGCACCAGCCTGATGCGCATGCTCGGCCCTGGAGGCAACCCGGCGGCCCGCAACCTCTTCGAGATCATCGCCCACCTTCAGAAGAAGGAAGGCATCCATTTCAAGGTCCGCCGGGCGCGTTAACGGCGAGGACG